>CAIMWN010000122.1 GCA_903845155.1 Oligoflexia bacterium | reverse complement strand
TGTTGTTGGCTGTGCCACCACTCTGCTGCATCGCGGGATGAAGACGCAAGTGAAACCGGCGGCTCTGTGACTCAAGGCAAGTCGCTCACTGACCTGCCCACTGTAGAAAAAGACACCTTTACTTAAATCTGGCACCAAATCAGGCCCGCGTTCTATTGGCAACGTATTGGTTTCTCTGCCGAAGTCGAGATTCAAATTAAGACTTAAACCATGAGCTCGCCTTTTGGATGGCTCGTCTCCTAAGGGCAACATCATCCTCTCTAGTACCATGGGCCGATCGAGTATTAATGGCTGATCCTTCATTTGCTCCATGCCCAGAAGAGGCACTGCCGCACTCCAATTTTCGATTTTTCGTTCGGGACCAGAGGCAGAATAGAATTCGGGGAAATCAGTTTGAAGCCCTCCACCAGTACTGCCTGTCACTTCTGTCCAGTTTTGCGTCACTTGATTATAGAAACGGACCTTTCCATAATTTACACGATTGATTCCCAAAGTTCCAATAAGTTTGGGAGGTTTTCCTAGAGCAATTTTTTCCCATACCGTGACATAAGGGGTATTGTTGAGAGTCGCTAAAGCGTGGTGATAAAGATCAATGATGAAATCCTTCGTCCATTTTCTGCGCCGAACATAATCGGTATAAACCTTGGTCAAAACAGTCTGAAGATTTGAAATCTGTCTCTCTTTGCCTTTAGCGAGTCGTTCGTAAAGATCTGTTGGCACGGGGTCAGTTACTTGCTCAGTAATGTGCTGATAGTGAATACGAGGCGACAGTGTCTCACGAGAGCCAACTAAAATAGCATTCAGCTGAGATCGATCACCCGGTAAAACTACGGTGTCATGGTATTCGGTCAAACTTTTCTCATCTTCGATAGTAGTAATCACACTATACCGAAAAAGATTCGAGCCCACCGTTTCTACCGGAAACATTTCTACATGGGCATGATCACGATTTAACTCAAAATGAGCGAGAATTGATTTCATGATCTCTTGTCTTTTTAGAAAAATTGAACGATCTGACCCCCAAGTGGTATTTGAGATCGGTACCGTTAAGGGATTAATGCTAGTCCGCAAGGAAAGGGTTTGAGAGATATGATTGAAGGTTTCTAATAACTGCCCTTTTGATTGATCCACATTCTCAATAAAGGATGTCAGAACAGAAAACCTGATCCCACTTGGCGCTTGAAACTCATCGAGCGAATCAAGGAGAATGTCGGGATGTGAATAGGTACCGAGATAGAGATACCCAGGTGCATTTTGATTGAGAATATCTTGCAATCGTTCTTGTACTCTTTTTGAAACCCAAGCGGGAGCGACTTTTCCTGGGTAGTTCACATAAAGAAGGGCCTCTTCATTGGGCGTTAAGCTTACTTCACGTGCAGGGATTTCTATCGTCTTCATCAAAATGGGATGATCATTTAATAAAGCGTGGGCTTGAAAAAATTGCTTCCAATCCTGCGGCGGCCATTCCTCTGCAGCGATTGGAGCAACTGCGGTTACCGTCATCACTTTGCTACACGACACGTATTTGAAATGAGTGATTGAATGACCACCTGCCGAGTAAGCACGTAGCGGAAGCGTGAGTAATATGACTAAAAAAATTAGTATCACTGACCACATCGAGGTTCGGTTTCCTTTGAAATCGAATGGTAACAAACCAAAACAGTCCTGTAAATCGCAATTGCATAAGTATATTACATTCGTTTAATTGAACATTCATCCTCGCATCGAACAGAATCAGCTCTGAATTTTCAGCTGAAATAATAAGAGAGATCAGTTTATGAATGAAATTCATTTCATTATCAGGGTTAAGTTCTGTTTTCTTATTGAACAAGCCCCCAAAGTCAGAGACACTTTACTTATGCTGAATTTAATTGCTGCTCTTGGTTTGATCACGCACGCTACCTTTGCGCAAACACCAAAACCTGCCGACTCTTTTGTCAAACTCAATGGTGTGAAACACAGTGAGTACACTGCTGATCTCGACATTCTCCATCAAAAGATAATGGAAGTTGAAAAACAACGCGATGAAGTAATCATTACCAAGCGTCGAGCATTACAAGATAAGATCAGAAAAGAACGTTATGCCAACGAGGCTCGATATCTAGAAGCGGTGAAGACCGCCCCCTCTCAAGAAAAGAACAAGCTTAAAAGGGGTATAAGGATCAATTCTTAAAGAATACGAAACGCTGGAAGAACGAAGAAAAAGCACTCCATTTTGATATAGAAAAAACGAAGCAAGATTATCGAAACAAGTTTGCTAAAATGAAAGCCGAATTTAAAAGGCTCCACCCGCACAAACCCCACCGGAAAAAAGTCCCGACCCCTACACCGACTCCGGCACCAAGGCTTAGTTAACGAGTAGTAAATTTCAATTAAAAATCTTGGTGGATGGAAGAGCCCATTGCTTTAGGTTTAGTCAACATATCCATGGTGAAGACTGCGCCGCTTGGTTTTCTCACCACCACGGCCACCTCTACCAATGATCCGCCATATTGCTTCACCATGGTGACATCAGCACTCACAGCGAAATATGGATTCAGAAGACGCTGTTGCGTGGCAAGCCAAGGTTGCGTCTCAAAATCAATTTTAAAATAGCTCACGCCATTATTCATGATGATATAGCCATTCAATAGATAGGTTTCATTTTCGGCGAGTTCAAATTTGGTATTCGCGCTCTTGAGCGGAAACGGAACCTTTTCGCCATCAATTTTTGGAATTAAACATTGATTAGAAGATTGAGCAAAACTGGTTGAAAAAACCAGCGTCAAACCGAGGAAAATCATAAAGCATATCATTTTAGTCTTATTCATGTCGCTTCTCCCTGAACCATTCGAATTTTAAGCTCCGGAGCAAGGCGATAACCTTGGCGCCAATTCAAAAGGTATAAAGGCTTCTTTTGATCGGGCTCAATGAGCTTACGAATTCGATTTATATTATAATACAATTTTCCATCATGCGCTTCGGGTTGATACGGCTCACCCCAAACTTTTTCTATTAAATCACCTTTTGAAAGACCGTGATCATGAGCGATCGTCAACTGATGAAGAATTTCAATCAATAAATGCTGACGACGAAGATTGATCTCACCTTCGCGTGTTCGAACTACGCTGCGGTTCAGGTCAATTTCTAAATCCACTCGGTTCAGATTCAGCTTTACGCGCTCTTCCGCAATTTCATTTTTAAAATGCTTGAACTCATCTCCCACTACCGCTTTTTCCAATAGGTCGAGATAGAATCTGGCTTGAATAAAATCCTGCTCAATGCGCGACACTCGAGCAAACCCATAAAGGACAAATAGATAGTGATACCAATTGTGTTCAGAAACGGACTCCGCAAATGCCTTTTGTAGCCATTTCTTCGCTTGGACTGTGTCACCAGTACGCTCTGCTATTCTACACAGCATGAGGTAGGTAGAAGTGAGAATTCCACGAGGACGCTCTCGTTCGGCGTATTTCAAAATTACTTCGCCCAAATACTGGGCACGCTTCATCTTGCCCTGGGCATGCGCCACGAGCGAAAGCGCAAGCAAGGCCTGCGCTTTGGCACGCATGTGTTCGCGATGAGTTTCAACACTCACGCTCATCGCAGTTTTTTCAGCAGTTTCTTCATTTTCGATTTCGCGCCAAAAACGATGAAAAAGGACTTGTGCTTTTTTATATTGGGACCTTCGAAAAGATACGATTCCCTTGCAATACCAAACATGCGGAGTAAGTTTGCCTTCATGGTGAGCGAGAAAAATCTCAAGCTCGCTGATCCACTTTTGGGTTCCGATTTCGTCACATATTTCACTCGAATAACGAAGGAGCTGCGCCAAAGAATCACTCATGCCACGATAATCGCGACTCGACTTTCCCTTCTCTAAAGCGTCTTCAAAAAACTGTCCCGCTTCTTTGAGTTCGCATTTCTCCATGCGAATATTACCTCGCCTGATCAGTTCCTTGACTGAAAGCGTAGATGAGCTCAGCTCTTTCATGGGCTCTTTACCCGGCTCTGTACTATAGAGTGAATGCGAATCTTGTAGCAATCTTTCCCCCTTTGATTACCTTTGAAGAATGAGGTATAACTCAAAGTCCGTATGAAGTTAAAGCTTTTTAAATGGATGCAGGGCGTAAACACGTCAAAAAACACTCTCCTTTTTCTCCATGGCATGGGAGGCACTGGCGCCATATGGCGACCCATCGCAGCACAATTGGAAGAGACGTATGCTTGTCTGGCACCTGATCAACGTGGACACGGCGAGAGCAGACCCATTCCTGCGAATGAAGCCGGACAGTTTCATGCAATGGATTACGCTCTCGACGTTGAAAAACTCATTGAAGCCGAAGTAAGCGGACCTCTCACGATCATCGGGCACTCCATGGGAGTTCGAACGGGGCTTGCCCTTACTTCTCTCTATGCAAAAAAAGATGCGAGCAAGGTGAAGGGACTGATCGCCGTCGACATTGGAATCACGAGTCAATGGGGAGGAGGCATCGGCCAGCCCCTTTCTGATTTCATCTCAAAACTACCTCTTAGTTTTTCAAGTCGATCATTGATGAGAGACTACCTCTTTACCCACTGCCCAGATCCGGCCATCGCCCAATATCTATCAGCAGTTGCTAAGAATCAGGCAACCGTTTCGGGCGAAGCTGAATCATGGATTTTTCCCTTTGATCATGAATCCTTGGTTCAAACTATAGAACAAGCGAATCAAGCCCGCATTCCGGAATGGCTCCTGGAAACCGCAAACGCTGGAATCAAAGTTCTCTTCCTTCGGGGCGCAAATTCAAGAGTTTGGCAAAAGGCAGATTACGAATCTCAAAAACTAGAATTCGCTCACCCACTGATTCAATTTGAAGAATGGGAAAACTGTGGCCATGGCTTGCCGTTTGAACAGCGTGCACGATTCGTAGAGAGAATCAAAGAGTTTACGAGTTACTCACCTGAACCTTGATTGGAAGGCGTCTTCTGCGTAATCATAGCTCTTGGAAACAAAGCGACTCGAGCGGCGTACACCATCTGTTTTGAAAAATTGGGAAACACTTCTTCATCTAAATGCTTCAAAAGCGCCGCCCGATCTGCACTTTCCCAGTTTTTACAAAGCTTCGTTATGGTCAAAGCGATTTCATCCGCCAGTCCGATTAAACTCGCCACCCAGTTGATGGGCTGATTGACCACCTTAGGTGGAAAGCTCTTTCCGCGAATCCGAGTATGGTGTTGTTTGATGGCTTGTAAAACACCCGGATCAATTGACTTAATTTTTGAAACAATCTCGGCACTACGCAGGGGATGAGAATAAAATATTTTTAATTCTTCTTCGTTAAAATCCGTCGGGTCTTCTAAACTAAACTTAGGATCTTCGTCCGCAAGCGAAATATCGTGAAACATCGCCGCCAGAGCAATAGACTGATACGACTTCTCGCTATCAATATTCAACTGGCTTGAAATGAGTCCAGCGAGCATCGCGACCGAAACGCTATGGTCATATTGAGTTAGATTCGCAAAAAAGCTCAGAGGAAAATGATCGGGTCCCAGTTTCTTCAACTCGAAAATAATATTCTTTGAATAGTTGGCAAACTGAAAGGCATAATGAACGGTTTCATCGGTAAGGCCACGTCTTAAGAACTTGAGCGTATGGGTACCTTGACTCATCACAATGTTTTGCCTAGTAATGAATTCCAATTTAGCGGTTTGCATTGCCTTCTTTGAAACGTGGTCCGCATAGCGGACAAATTGCTCTGCAGCTTCCCGTCTAATATAGAGGAACCGGAGGCCACTTTGACGATAATGCTCCACTTGATGGGGAATAAACTGATCGCCCGCTCTTAAGAGCTTGATGAATTTTTTGTTAGCAGTGAGCTTTACATAGAGATCAAATAAACAATTATTTCCCGTAATAAATTGGTCAATATCGATAGCAAAAAAGTCGCCATCCACTGCATTAATATAAACGCCGATATCTTCATCGTCGCGCGCTAAGGCAAATGCTTCCGTTTTATCAAAATCTGAGCCTAACTCATCCACGACTTCCATCATATTATTGATGCGAGTCACCTCTTTAGAGAGCGGGCGTTTAATGTTGAATTGCTTTAGCTCGTCGTCGGATATTTTCCAAACTGTGCCATTACTGAGTACATTGAATAAAGGGAGATTGGGTCTGAAATTTGTCGCAGCTTTCACTGCAATCGTCCACTCCTCCACCGACAACTCTTGGCTAAAAAAGGCTGCAGTCAGATGTAAATCCAAATCGCTGAGCGACTTGATAGCTGAGTCCAAACTACGATTGAAATACAATTGGGTTTCAGGGTCTACTCCCTGAGTTAATTTCTGGATGTTCTCTTCGTTTTGATCAACTATGAGTAAGGTCTTTTTTACATCCATCTAAATCCAAACTTTCAATTATCCATTCCCACCGGAACTGATGAGCCTTTTCCACCGACGACCACCGCATCGTTTCTAGTGATCGTTGCTTTTTTCATCCAGGCTTTAATCATATCTTGAGTGAGTTCAGATTGTTTTTGATTTTGAAGGCGAGCCAATACTTCATTGCGCTCTTTTGGCGTAATCTTAGACGCATCATAGCCCTCATGGTCTACAACCAGCGCGATGAAACTTCCCCCCATCAACGCGTATCTCTTCGCAGGCTCACCCTTTTTACTGCCAAAAATATCCGCCTGAATAGAACGAATCGAACCTACTCCAGGAATCGTTTCAGACTGTGAAGTGAGCCACTCAGAAGTCTTCACTTTCACGCCAGTATCTTTCAAGAGTGCATTCACTTTTGCATCTTGATTCGCAGAAAGAAGAGGAAGGACAGCCTTCGTTAATGACTCAACTTGTTCATTGAGTTTCTTGCTCTGCTCTTCGGGTTTCAAGTTCTTAGGAAGAGATTTGCGAACAGATTCGTTATCAAGGTAAACATACTTGAACTTATTCTTCTCTTTGGTCGCCTTTAAGTCTTTCTCGACGTCGTCAGCGGTCACAAATGCGAGCGATCCCACAAAGGTTCTAAAATTCTGTTCCATGATGTCTTGCCCGACCAGCTCCTCGAAACGAGTAGGAGTATATTGATTTTGACTCAGAACATTCTTATATAGCACCTTGTCAAAGCGACCATCTTTCTTAAAGACTTCCATTCCTACGATTTGTTCGCGAATTTGTTCTGATGAAGGATAAAAACCTTCTTTTCTAGCGATCTGGACTAGAATTTTACGCTGAGCCAAATCTTGGAACACCGCTTCACGAATGTGAAACTGCTCCATTTGCTCTTCGTTCACTTTTCCGCCCATCAAGTTTTTGAAGAAATCAATGCGTTGATTAAGTGCATGAGAGAATTCTGAGTATGAAATTGCCTCACCATTCACCTCACCCGCTACGCCGGGCCCAGAGGCTCCACTTCCACGTCCTGGCATGAATATTCCATAAAAAATGAATACAAACGCAATTAAGGCGATAATTCCACCTATTACTTTGGGACCGAACTTTTCGCGCATTATACGGATCATGTGATTCTTCCTTTGCAACTATTGAAACACATTATACGATAATTGCAATGCTAAAGCTGATCAAGCAATACCGCTTCTATTTGGTTTTACTCCTCTTTTTACTCGTACCTGTCCTTTCTATCGATAGCACTAACCGTGCTCCTCGTGATTACAGGGCTTATGATCGAGTGGCGCTCGCTATTACTTCTCCATTTCAGATTGCCATTCACTGGTCTCTCGACACCATGGTGACGTTCTACGAAAACTACGTTGCACTCTGGAAAACACGCGAAGAAAACTTGTCCATGATGGATGAGAATCGAAAATTAGTGAACACCATTCTCAATTTACGGGAATTAGAGCAGGAAAATATTCGCTTAAGAAACCTCCTTCAATTTAAAGAAAACTTTAAGATGGACGCAGTGGTTGCCCGCATGGTTGCCAAAGATGTTTCAAGTGAGTTTCGCGCGATTCGAATCAACCGCGGAAAACTTCATGGCATCGAACCCAATATGGCAGTCATCAATGCGGAAGGTGTAATTGGTAGAGTATTGCGAGTCACCGATAACACCGCCGATGTGGTTACACTATTAGATCCACTTTCGGCGATTGATGCATTCATTATGCGATCCCGTGCGCGTGGAATCGTGGAGGGACTCACTGATGCCCTTTGCCAATTGAAATTCGCACTCCGGGTAGATGATATTCAACCGGGCGACTTGCTTTTGTCGAGCGGGCTCGGTGGAAACTTTCCTAAAGGCATTCCCGTGGGCACGATTATCAAGGTTACGCGTAAATCTTTTGGGATCACTCAAAAGGTAGAAGTAAAACCGAGCGTGGATTTTTCAAAACTAGAGGAAGTGCTTGTCGTCACTAAAGTGGATGCAAGCCCCGCACATGTTCAACTGATTGAGGACAAACTCATCGAAAATAAACTGAAGGAAGCAAAAGAATGAAAGTGCGCTTACTGAAAGCGCTGAATTTGCCTGGATTAATTTTCATCGCACTCGCGCTCCTTACCCTCCAAAGTACTTTTTTCAATAATCAAACACTCTCGTTTTTTCAACCCGATTGTATTTTGTTTTTAGTGCTCTGGGTTTCAATGAAACGTGAATTTACGGAGGGTGGAATTCTCACGCTTCTTTTTGGCTATTGTGTCGAAATCAACTCTGCGGCTCCTCAAGGTCTGTTTCTCACTAATTACATGTTTCTCTTTCTGATGGGCAGATTTTTGAATAAGAATTTTCACGTCCTCAATCGACGCACGCTGGTCATGGTGGCGATTGGAGCGGCGATCTTTTCAAGAGTCGACATTCTTTTTATTCTCTATCTGCTGAACAAGGCCGACAATCAATGGTTCCATACTTTACAGTTGTTAGCCCCTACTGCCATCATTCATGCAGCCTTAGTGATTCCTATTTTTCAATTCCTTCATCGCTTTGATTTCTGGACATTAAAGAATCCTGATGCAGAACACCGTTTTGAACGTGATTTCTATTTAGACGAGGACCCAATTTAGATGTCTTTTATTGGTAACGAAGAGCAAATTCGGTTTTTACAAGAACGCTTTAAGTATATTTACGGCATTCTCTTTATTGGTATTGCAGTATTGTTCTCGCGAATGATTTTCCTGCAAATGATTAACGGCGATCAAATGCGCCAGTACTCTGAAGAAAACCGAATCAAAAGGGTAAAAATCCCCGCCCCTCGCGGAATGATTTTTGATCGTTATGGCCAACTCTTGATCGACAATCGCCCGGCCTTCGACGTGCAGATTACACCTCAATATTTACGCGAATCCGGCAAACCCAAAGAAGTAATCGAGAAATTAAGCAAGCTCATTAAAGTGCCGGTGGATGAAATTGAAAAACGACTTGCCAAGGCCCGGACCCAAGCGGCCTTCATGCCAGTCGTCATAAAAGATAACCTTACGCGCGATGAGGTCGCTGAACTCGAAACCTGGAAGCTTGACATGCCCGGAGTCCAGGTGGAAATGGCGATCTCGAGAACTAATCTATCAAAAGATGTTGGTTCAAATCTATATGGCTATATTGGAAAGGTGAGCACCACTGAGCTTCCAATGCTCAACCTTTCAAGCAGCAACCGAAAATATCTCTTAGATGATAATATTGGGAAGAGTGGTCTCGAGAAACAATTTGAAGATATCCTTCGTGGGGTTGACGGTTCGGAACTCGTAGAAGTAGACGCGTTAGGACGAAGCATTCAAACCACCAAGAACAAAGGTCGTGTTCTCGTTCAGAATCAAGAAGAGCCTTTTGTGCCAGGGAAAAATTTAGTTCTCAGTATCGACCAAGACTTGCAAATGGCCGCGGTAAAAGGATTTGGCGAAAAAACCGGCGGACTCATTGCCCTTGACCCTAGAAACGGCGAAGTCTTGGCCATGGTCTCTCGCCCTTCTTTTGATCCCGCAGAACTAGCTCGCGGTGATAATGAAATTTGGCAGAAACTTTTATCCGACGAGACTAAACCACTTCGCGATAAAACCATTCAAGATCACTATTCACCTGGTTCCACTTTTAAAACGATCACGGCAATTTCGGCACTCGAAGAAGGCATTATCACTAAAGACACCACCTTCACTTGCACGGGCTCCATCATGCTAGGGAATCGAAAGGTTCACTGTTGGAAACAAGGTGGACACGGAATCGTCAACGTGGTTTCAGCACTCACTCAATCTTGCGATGTGTTCTTTTATCGGGTGGCTCAGAAGTTTAAGAGCGTTGATCAAATTGCAAAATGGGCCATGCATTTGGGAATGGGACAAAAAACCGGAATTGAAGTGGGTCGCGAAGTCACGGGCCTCATGCCTACTGAAGCATGGAAACAACAACGATTTAATGTGCCTTGGAGCCCAGGTGAAACTTTATACGTCGCCATTGGGCAAAGCTTCGTTCTCACTACTCCTATTCAGCTTGCCAATGCCTACGCATCGATTGTAAATGGCGGAACATTATTTAAACCACACGTAATTAAATCCATTCAAACCGAAGATGGAAAAACGCTGAGAGAAGTGCTTCCAGTCGTCTTAGATAAAACGAATTTAAAAAAGGAGACGGTTGATCTCGTCACACAAGGACTCTGGGGAGCGGTGAACTCAGCTCATGGTACCGCCCACTCTACTGCCATTGCAGGAATGGAATGGGCAGGTAAAACGGGAACAGTGCAAATGGTCACCCAAAGGGCAGACAAAATGTACGGAAAAAGTGCCTGTACCAGTTTACGTTATGGCCAACGCCATAATGGTTTATTTGTGGGCTATGCCCCCATCAAGAATCCATCGATTGTAGTGGCCCTCATCAGTGAGCACGATTGCTCGGGTGGTCACGGTGCTGCTGGGATTGCTAAAGAAGTGATTAAAACTTATTTACAAAAATATTACCCAGACCTCTATAGCGACAAAGCCATCGCAGAACGACTTGCCTCTGAAAAGATACTATCGAAGAGTGCAAAACTGAAAGCAGCCGCTGAAGAACAAGGAAGTGACTGATTATGACTTATTCCTCCATGGAAACGAATCTGGACCAACAGTTTGATCCGAACCGTTCGTCGCAATATGAAGAAGAATTTAAATGGTTGAAATGGGTTCCACTCATTTTAGAACTGATCCTGCTCACGATCGGCATGCTGAACTTATCGAGCGCCACCGCTGTTGAAGATAAATCTCTCGGACTCTGGAAGAATCAACTCGTCACGCTTGCGCTCGGTTCAGTCACTACCCTCATTATTCTTTTTCCCCACTATTCATTCTTATCGCGCCTTGCTTACTTGATTTACGTGGGCAACATGGGCTTACTTTTGGCCGTTCTCGCTATCGGGAAATCATCGCTCGGTGCCAGGCGCTGGATTAGTTTTGGGGGCTTCAGTCTTCAGCCTTCTGAAATTATGAAATTATCGATGGTGATCTTTCTTGCGAAATTTTTTGAAAATAGAAACACGCAAGGCGGAATGAAACTGAAAGACATGCTTCTCCCCACTGTCTTTGTCATGATCCCGGTGGCTTTAATTATTGTGCAGCCCGATTTAGGAACTGCCATGATTATGATGCTCGTTTACGGAAGCATTTTATTGTTTCTTCGGATTCACCCGAAGACCCTTCTTATGCTCACCGTTGCGGCAGCCATTGCCCTCCCCGTCGTTTATAATTACGGATTAAAACCCTATCAGCGCCAGCGAATCGTGACCTTCCTCGATCCGATGAGCGACCCGAAGGGCGCGGGTTATAACTCCATTCAATCGATGATCGCGGTCGGTTCAGGTCAGCTTTGGGGCAAAGGCTACAAAAAAGGGACTCAAGCCCATTTGAACTTCCTCCCCGAGCATCATACCGATTTCATTTTTTCAGTCTTCAGTGAAGAGTGGGGATTCATTGGTTGCGGAGTCCTCCTTCTCTGTTACGCCCTCTTTATTATGAGTGGTTTGTCCGTCGCCTATCAATCCAACGATAAGTTTGCGACCGTTCTTGCCTTTGGAGTCACATCCATTTTCTTTTGGCATACGTTCGTGAACATGGGGATGGTGATGGGGATGCTGCCCATTGTGGGCGTGCCGCTGCCCTTTATGAGTTATGGGGGGTCGGCGTTGTTGACGGCGATGAGTGGAGTAGCGATATTAGTAAACATTGCCAATAAAAAGTACATGTTCTAGGGGCTGCATTGAAAATGGCAAATCTACTGCGTGGAAAAATAAATATCATCCTCAATGTACCTATCGGTACACCTCGGACGCTATTTATTTTTCCACTTCGTATCTTTACCATTTTGAATGCATCCCCACATCGGTAATAAGCATTGAAGAGGAATAGAAAATGAAAACACGTAAGACCATCATTGAGCCTTTTAAAATTAAAGTGGTTGAGCCACTGGTGATGAAAAAACAGGGCGGAGCGGGAACGCATCTTAAAAGAAGCGCATTACAATTTATTTTTAATGAAGGCGGAAGACGTCACCTTTGATTTTCTGACTGACTCAGGCACCACTGCGATGAGTGCAAATCAATGGGCGGCAATGATGGTCGCTGATGAGAGCTATGCGGGGTCTCGCAGTTTTCACAAATTCAAAAAAGCAGTGACCGATATTTTTGGTTATGAACACGTCATCCCTACTCACCAAGGTCGTGCGGCTGAACGTTTGCTCTTTAGTGTGATCGTGAAACCTGGCATGAAGGTGCCATCAAACAATCATTTCGATACCACTCGCGCCAACATTGAGGCCATGGGTGCTCAAGCAGTTGATCTCGTGATTCCCGAAGGCAAAATCCCCGAGAACGAGCATCCGTTTAAGGGCAACATTGATCTCGCCCGTCTTGAGTCCTTTTGTAAGGAGTTTAAAGACAAAATTCCTTTAGGCATGCTCACTATCACGAATAATACCGGTGGTGGCCAACCCGTCAGTTTAGAAAACGTAAAAGGTGCAGCTGCGATTTATCATCGCTACGGCATTCCTTTTATTTTAGATGCTTGCCGCTTCGCTGAAAATGCTTTTTTTATTAAAAGCCGCGAAGCCGGTCAAAGTGACCACACGATCGCGGCTATTGCTCGCGAAGTATTCGATCAAGCGGATGGCTGCATGATGAGTGCAAAAAAAGACGGCCTCGTGAACATCGGCGGCTTCATTGCATTGAAAGACTCTGAATGGGTCCTGGAATTACGAAATCAACTCATCCTCACTGAAGGCTTTCCTACTTACGGGGGGCTTGCCGCCCGCGATTTAGAAGCGCTTGCTGTTGGGCTTCATGAGGTGCTCGATGAAGATTACTTACGCTACCGAGTCGCCACATCTCAATACATGGCAAAACGCTTGAATCAAATGGGGGTTCCCACTGTGCTCCCAGCAGGTGGCCATGCAGTTTACTTAGATGCTGCAAAATTCCTGCCTCATATCCCCCGTCACGAATTCCCAGGCCAAGCACTGGCGTGTGAACTCTACCTTCAAGATGGAATTCGTTCCTGCGAGATAGGCTCCGTGATGTTTAAGGAAGCGGCTAGCATGGAACTCGTCAGACTTGCCTTTCCAAGACGCGTCTATACCCAAAGTCATTTTGATTATATTTTAGAAGGTTTCGAAGAACTATGTGCACGCAAGAATGAGCTTCGTGGATATAAGATTATTGAAGCTCCCGCGTTTTTAAGGCATTTCACCGCCAAGTTTGAACGGATGTAATACTCATGGGCAAAGGGTGCGCACTAAATCAGTGGTTTAGAGTGAGCCCCCGGAGGACCGAATTGTCGCAACCGCTTCGTCATGACGACTTTGGAGCGCATAACTTAATGCAGTCTTACCGCCTTTATCACGATCATTCACTGGCACGCCAAGTTTATAAGCAGAAGATTTATCGTGGCGATCTGACCATTAAACGCCGCATACATAAGTGATGTAATATTGTCGCCATTCTTTGCAGTCGGATTGGCTCCGTACTTAATAAGCTTCAAAATCATTTCGGGTAAAAACTGATCTGATCGATCGTTCACATATTTTGTGCGACTGTTTATTACATATTCGGAAAGTGCGGTCCTTCCATACGTATCGACTGCATTCGATTCTGCTCCCGCTGACAAAAGAACGTCTATTATCTGAAGCCTAATCGTCGATCTATCGATGGTCTTAAAACCCAGAACATTAACGGGGTTTACCTTGCAATGTCGCGAGAATTTGCGTCGGCATTAACCGAGTTAAGATATTTCACAACTTCAATTAAATTGTCGCTGACGGCGCGCTCAATAGGCGTCTGTCCGTTCGAATCCCTGGAACTCACGTCCGCACCATTTTCAACCAATATCCGCGTGAACGCCAAGTTCGCGTGCATTACCGTTTGAAGGATCGCAGTTTCTCCACTCAAAGAATGGAGATTCAGTTCCGCTCTCTTTCGGATGAGCATTTTCCCAGCCTCGATTTGATAAAATCTTGCAGCCCAGATCAACGCTGTGGAATGGTATTGTGGATATTCTTCATTTACGTCTATACCGCATATAATGAGTTTAAAAACTTCAGAAATGTCTCCGGCTCGAATTGCCTTCATTAGCGAGGTAGGTTCACTTCCATAGGCGAACGTTAGGCTAGCAAGTGAATACCTAGTATGAGACCTGTCTTCATAGTCAATGGTTGTGATGAAAGACCAAAGTTAGTCAAACAAATTTCGCCGTTCAGTGATACGCAGAATTCAAATGTCTATAAGACATCGCTCGTTCACTATATTTTTACCTGACAAGGATCTGTGAACGATAACCTTATTCGGTATTTCTTCATTTAAGTGAGCACTGCCCAATCTAAAACTCAGAAAAAACGAAAATTCGTCTTTTACGATTAGTTTAGAAGTAAACTCTGGGCCATATACTGTAGAACTCTCAGCACACCCTGTGTCTGCGGAAATCAACCGGTTTCGACTTGAATACCAGAAAAGTTTTTTACTAAGAGCTTCTTCGCATTCAACTAGTTTCATAGAGCTAATTGTAATTCGACTCAGGTGATCACCGAACGGAACGTTACTTCCGCCTGTTTGTGCTAATGCCAGTGAAGTTGAACATAAGCTAACCATGATTATTAGTCGTTTCATAAAACTCCTTTTGTTTTAATTGCTATTCCTGATTCAGCCCTATGCGAGTAAATTTTTTTAGATACCAAAACAGGTTTCATCGAGCATACATTGCTATTTTAGCCTGGTATTGTAAGGTGAAAAATCACATCTTATTTTTTAAATTTTTTAGTGAAATGAAATTAATTTAATGAGTTTTTAAGTAATGTTTTTAAAACTTCTTTTGTACACTATTTTTTTTGTTTTACCGACCAAGGTCAGTGAACTGTGACCATGCTCGGCATTTCTTTGTCTAAGCGAGAAACACTCGCATTGAAAATCAGTGTCACATGTCCTTCTTCCCCAATCCAATAATTCGTTTAAGAGGGACAGATCGCTCAGACATCAGTTCGCGGATTGCGCGAAAGACTTCACTGAATTGTTCATCATAACGAGACTCAAGGTCCAATGACCGCTTTGCTAACTCTTGGTTCGATTCTAGGACTTTACGTAGCCGTCCAAAAGCTCTCATGATCGCGATATTGACCTGAATAGCTTGATTGCTTTTCAGTACGCTGGAAAGCATTGCTACTCCATATTCGGTAAAAACCAAGGGAAGTTTTTGTTTCCCGCCACGTCCCTCGTTTGAAGTCACAAATTGTGACTTCAAAAAATACCATTCAGTTTCAAGGAGTTGGAACATGAAATCCTCCGGAAATCTCTCGATATTTCTTCGAACAGCCTGATTAAGCACTTTCGTTTCAACGTCGTAGAGTGAAGCTAGATCGGAGTCGAGAAGAACTTTGTGCCCGCGGATCAGATAAATTTTCGATTCAATGCCGGCTATGGTTGGATTTTGCATGATCTCAGCATTTGCAAGGATTGCGCCCCGGCATGGATATTTTCAGTATTCACTCTAACGATGAGCCGTTGATTATCGAATCTGTGTTGGGGCGCATGAGTAACTGGCTATCTTGTTATAGACTTTTACAGAACCACTTTTCTGTGCATTCATTTCTTGTAAAACTTTATGGAACGTAGGATTTACTGCATCGAAGCCATACTTTTTGCTTAGATCTGAACTTATGGCCATTACTAACCCAGCATTAGTTTTCACTGTGGTTGTATGAAAAATATTGGTACCTCTCAAATTGATTTCTACTAAAACATACTTCGTAGCTTTAGAAAATAGATTCAGTACGACCTGAGTACCGTCATTGGCGCTAACACAATCGAAGCTCTCCTTACTCTCGGCTGATGCTCTGAGACCCAATCCTTTTTCTCCTTCTGCCGCGTGTGCGGCGCTCATAATCAATAATGTGAACAATAGAAACCATTTTGAAATAAATCTCATATTTCCTCCGTTCACAAATCTAATGTTTTAAAAACATCACTTATTCACAAACTCTTTGCGTAACCGCGCAAAACAGATGAACCGTTGTTTTGCTCGAACCGCTTAAAACTATTTTCAAGCATGATTCGGTATTTATACATTGGAAGATGATGAAATGGGCGGAAATTTTATTAGCTCAAAACTGTTGATGTTTAATGTAGTGGATTGATTCAACAAGATGATTACGAATAAACACTTTCAGTTGAATTTGAATTTAAATTACACCGGTTTTGTGCTATACTTTTCTGATGAAAAATGAAGAAAACTGGCTTAAAAACACACTTTTTCAACTCCAATCACTTCATCAAAAAGAGCGCCAAATAGGGGTGGAAATTTTGGAAATCCTTTGGGAGATTGCGCTACGGAAAGCATATTCTGAATTGGGTTACCCGAGCCTTTTTATCTTCTGTGTGCGTGTGCTTGGTTACTCTGATGCACAAGCTTTCCAACGAACGCAAGCAATGTGGGCAATGAAGGAGACTCCTGAAATCAAAGTGAAAATGGAAGAAGGCAGCTTAAACATGACCACCGTCGCCCAAGTCCATACCTTTATTCGCCAAGAAAAATTGAAAGGGAATCCGAAGAGTGAATTAGAGGTTTCCAATCTCTTTACACATTTTGAAAATAGAACCTCAAGAGAAGTGAATGAAGAGCTTGCAACTATGAGGTGTGAAAAAATAAGAATGAAGTTAATTTTAAATCTCGACGAAGAAACAGAAACACTTTGGAGGGAGCTCCGCGATAAAACCGCTCACCAAACTAAGGGCGATGATCTTCAATGCTTAAAACTGCTTCTCAAAAAATGGAAAGCGACAAAAGTCGAGCCGAATGCAAGCAGTGAGTTAAAGAAGCGAGCAAAGCCTGAAGCAAAAATGGAAGAAGCACAACACATTGCGGCTGGATTGATCAAAGTAAATGTGTCTCGGGCAATTCCATTTGTAACTAGAAAACAAGTCATGAAGCGCGACGAAGGACGGTGCACTTGCTGTGGATCTAGCTTTCAGCTTCAAATCGAACATCGAATTCCTTTTGCAAAGGGCGGAACACATGAGCTCTCAAACCTTAGGATTCTTTGTCGGAGTTGCAATATTCATCAGGGAATAAAGGAGTTTGGATTAGCGACGATGAAGCGCGCTCACTTTAAGCTCGAGACTAAGCAGCGGCACTAAGCAGTGGTACTAGACTGAGTAAAGTCTTTGTGTTTCTCGGTTCCGCGAGCAGTACCAAAGAGCGAGCGAAGTTGCCCGCAGGCTGCTAGAATATCGCGTCCGCGTGAAATCCGTACCGTCGCCGTGTACCCTTGATTGATCAGAATTTTTTGGAAATCGAGCACTGTTTTATCGGTCGGACGCTTAAACTCTGAACCCGAATGTTCATTGAAAGGGATCAAATTCACTTTTGAAGGAATTCCTTTTAAAAGCTTCGCCACCCGGTGAGCATCTTCGGGCTTGTCGTTAAAGTCTTTCAAAAGCACGTATTCAAACGTAATTCTGCGGTGCCCACCGAGGGGGACTTTTCTACACGCTGCCAGTAATTCCTTAATCGGCCAACGACGATTCACGGGCATGATTTGTGAACGCTGTTCATCAGTAGAGCTATTGAGTGAAATCGCGAGCGATACATCGGTGACCTGATAAAGCTCTTCAATGCCTGGCACTAATCCAGACGTCGATACGGTCACTTTACGTTTGGAGAAATTCATTCCATCTTCATCGAGCAAAATCTGGCAGGCTTTTGCAATGTTTTTCACATTATGAAGGGGCTCGCCCATTCCCATAAAAACAATATTAGTAATCGGCGCGCGCATGCGGAGTTCGTGAATTTGAGTCACTACTTCGTGCACACCCAATGAACGATCCAAGCCTTGCACACCCGTAAGGCAGAAACTACATGCCATCGCGCAACCCACTTGTGAAGAAACGCAGGCCGTGAGGCGCGCCCAGGAGTCCGTATCTAAATCTTTATTGAGCCCGGCTTTTTCAGTTTCAATGCCTGAATAGCGTTTACCGTCTTCGAGGGCATCAATTACTTCATCGCCTACTTTTTCTTTCAGAGCAGCCGGGATGATCACTGATTCAATCGTTTTTTGATCTTCTAGTTTCCAAAGAAATTTAAAAGTGCCGTCTTCAGACTGCTTGGCATAGGTCTCGGTCAGTCGGTAAATTTGAATGTTTGCTTTGAGAAAGGTGCGCAGATCTTTTGAAAGATCTGACATGAGATCGAAGTCTGTGACATAGCGCTGATAAACCCAATGAAAAATTTGTCTCGCGCGAAGAAGTGCTTGTTTCTGTTTTTTGAGGAGAACCTTCTCTGGTCCGCCCTCTTCCAACATCAGGTCGCGCTCGTACTTCACCACACTTACCGGGAGTAAGAGGTCTGCAAGTTCTGTCTTAGTAAGTGATTGGAAAATGATCATAAATACCTGGCCGAATAATGCCATAACTGAATTTTTTTGTCGAGTGGGGATTATGGCGCACCCGAAACAGCCATTTTAGTGGCAATTCCTTGTGGAATACCTTGCCTGTATTGATGTCAACGCCGCCATCGCGTCATTATCTTGTCTTCTTTATTTATACACTAAAATCATTAAAATAAAGAGTGATGAAACAACTCTGCATCCTCACTCTGGGTTTACCATTTCTTACTTTAGCCCACGCACACGCGCTTCCCACCTCCGCCGAATCTTGCTCTGACCTCGACCTGAGGCAAAATTTTCCAATGAAGATTCGCAATCAACACCATGTCAGTTGGTGCTTTGCGTTTGCGGCAGCGGACTCACTTCAGTATACCTTTCAAATTCCAGAACCCATATCAGCCGCAGACATCGCCATCAACTACAGCAAGACCAATTGGTCAAAGTTCGTTCATTTTTTCACCAGGCTCACGAGCGCAAAAGCGCGTCGTGAACCGGCCCAAACAGGGCTGATTAAAGTTGCAAGCCAGGCGATTATTCCCCAAGGCTATTGCCCAGAATCTATTTTCCCTTCGGAAACTTGGACCAAGCTAACCGCGGCAAATGAATCAACGCAAGTAGAAGTCTTACCAGCAGCACTAGAAATGTTTGAATTGCAGAAGAATGTGCAAGCCGGTCTATATTCCACTCCAGAATCCCTTCCCTTTATCTATTCATTCGAAAACTTATCTGCCGTTCAATTTTACTCACTCCTTCAAAATAATAAACGAGATCATCTGCTTCAGGCGCTCAGAGACTCCGTCTGCTCGGGTAAACGCATACCCTTTCCTGGCGACGCAAAGATCACCATGAAACTGCGTTCTCGAAAAATCTTCGAACAGATCAATCACTCCTTTGATGAAAAACGCCCGATGACTATTGATTTTTTCAGTCGTATTTTTACGGACATAGACCAACCCGTAGACGTGATGCATGGCTACCACACGGTTCTTTTGTATGGACGGAAGTTCGATACCGAAAGAAATGAATGTCGATACCTCTTAAAAAACTCTAAAGGCTCCTCTTGCGATGTTTACGACCCGCGCCTTCAATGTGAAGGCGGCTACCTCTGGATCCCAGAAAGTACTCTGAACAAGACCATGTCGAGCGCAGTTTTCTTTAAGAAAATTGACTAAACAACGAACCTCGTTGTATTTCCCCCCCCTGCAGTGATCACCACTTGACGGAAAGTCATTTATTACATAAAAACGATGTACCAAATGAGCTCCTTTTTTACGTTCCTCGCATTGCTATCCGCTCTTCATCTGACGAACACAAATGCATTCGCAGAGGAAAGTTGCGCCCCCCATAACCTCTATGAAGATCCGCTTAACCCTATTAATGCGATACCGATTTGGGACCAAGCCCATTTTGGAACCTGTTATGCCTATGGCGCATCACAACTAGTCGACTACCAATTGAAGAGCGATGGCGACCCACTCAAAGGGGAACCCGTTTCGCCCATTTGGACCGCTTTTAACCATAAATTCCACACTTCTTGGTTTCATAAATTTATCACCTTTCATGATCCTGACGGGCTTGAATATTCCTCTATCAAATGGGCAATCGACGATCTTAAGGATTATGGGGTTTGCAAATACGCGACCGTTAAAGCTTCGATTGATGCCTTTAAGACTGATCAATCACTCTCTGATGACGAATTCATTTTATTGTTCTCGAAATTATTTAAAGCCCATTTTAAGACAGATGATCTCGGCGAAATACTCGAAATCATGCATAACGATAAAGACCTCGTACAAATGATTTCTGAATATTCAATGAGAGTGCGTAGGAGACACGAAAGTAAGCGAAAAGATAAATTCCTTAAAAGCTATATTGAATCATTACGTACAAAAATTTACTCTAAAGCCGAATCAAAAGAATACCTTTCTTTCTTAGATGAAGTGCTTTTCAAGAGTTGCAAGGGCGATCAAGTGGTAAAAATCACACTTCCCCCACTCACCCATCTGGGTCAGATCTACGCGAGTGACCAGAAAATCAAAAGGAATATTGAACAGGTTTTAAATGATTTGATACATCCTAGGCCTGTGGCGATTGGTTACTGCGGCGCAGTCTATAAAAGCGAAGAATTATCGTTGCAACATGAACGAATCAAACTCCTCCCCAGAACGATCGCATTACCTGCGATGAAGGGCTGCAGCCCGCATTATTCACTCCTAGTGGGAAAACGCCCCTCCACTCAAGGGGAAGCGGGATCTTGCGATTATTTACTCAGGAACTCATACGGCACGAGCTTCTTTACCGAGAAATATGAGTGTTATTGCCAGGAAACCAATGGAACAAAACGTAATTGCACTTACCAAAAAGACAAGGATGTTCCAGGCATTAAGGTCCTCGGCTGCTGGATCAATGGAGATGATCTTAATTCAGATATTTTTGACCTCGCCTATTTTACCCCCCCCAAGAGAAAACCAGAATGAATTCGAAGCCAAGTTTGTATTTCCTCACATTTGCACTACTTACCACAATCCTTGCCCCGACTTCCTATGCGGGTCCAACATCTAAAATTGAAAAACTCGCCCCCTGCGGCCCAGAAACTAAAGTCGGCGAACTTTGCTTAGGCGACCTAAATGAACTTCTTCCTAAACAGGGCGCTCTCGGATACATCAGTGTCGAAACGAAAGAGAAGAATTTAGAAAATAAATCTAAAAAAGATTTTTCGAAATATATTTATGAAAATCCAATTCCATTTGTGCTTGGCCCACACAATACACTTCATCCCGTAGACCATCATCATGACGGAGCTGCAATTTTGAAGGATGGAAAACGTTACGCGGTATTCAAAATGGTCAAAAACTGGAGCCGGCTCACTGACGCAGCATTTAGAGCCCAAATGATCGCAAACCATTTCGTCTATCTTTTTGATGAGAACGGTAAACCCATTACCTTTGACCAACTGCCTCTCCGTTTGCAAGATATGCCTGATGATCCCTACCGTAGTCTCTCGGGTGCGATTCGCGATGCAGGCGGGTACACCAAAAAAGAGACTGATTATTTCATCGAGTTTATATGGGCCAATTTCTACCGAGATCTAAAAGGCGACAATGCGATTAGCCGAGAGGATATTGACCATCACTTCAAGAAAACAGTAAAGAAAGCGCTCAAAATAGCCCACTCCTCACTTTCACGCGGGCTCCCAGGTCGAACCTGTACTGACAAAATGCATTGAAAAGTCCTCAAGGCTGCTCTACACTTAAGTATATGTCATCACTCTGGTACTTTACTGAAGAAGAAAAAATGCTCGCAGAATCAGTCCGTGCTTTTGCTGAAGACCAGCTTGCACCCAAAATTGAACACCTCGATGAAATCGAAGGATTCAATCTTGAGGCGTTTAAGAAATTAGGGGAAATGGGCTTACTCGGAATTACCGTCCGCGAAGAAGACGGTGGAGCCGGCATGGGCGCAGTCGCCGCGACCATTGCGATGGAAGAAATGGCTGCGGTCGACGCATCGACTACCCTGTCTTATTTAGCACACACCATTTTGTGCGTGAATCAAATCGGAACGAATGGCTCAAAAGAGCAAAAACTAAAATATCTACCAAAGCTTATTTCGGGTGAGCACATTGGTGGCATGGGAATGAGTGAACCTGGCGCCGGGTCGGACGCTCTTGGAATGCTCACTCGCGCTGAAAAGCAAACGAATGGGGCCTATAAAATTAATGGTTCAAAGAGTTGGATCACGAATGGCCCGAATGGAGATATTTTTTACGTTTATGCCAAGACCGGACCTACGAAAAAAGACCTCTCCACTTTTATTATGGATAAATCCATGCACGGGTTTACCACCGGTAAGAAATTTAAGAAAATGGGCATGCGTGCATCTCCTACAGGCGAACTTTGGTTTAGTGATGTGATGGTACCTGAAGCCAATCGCGTCGGCGCTGAGGGTGCGAGCGTAAAAGCAATGATGAAAAACCTCGACATCGAGCGCCTCACTATTTCCGGGATCTCGCTTGGCATTGCTCGGAATTGCATTGAAGTGGCCACTCAATACTCAAAAGACCGAAAGCAATTTAATATTCCCATCGGCGCATTTCAACAAATTCAAGAACGCTTAGCTGAAGCCACCGCGTGGTATGAAGCCTGTCGTGCACTGACCTATCAAGCTGCAAAAACATGGGATTTGGGCCTTATGCAAGGCAAAGAAGCATCCATGATGGCGGCGAAGGCGAAACTGCAAAGCGCTCAAATGGCGACTCAAGTGGGCTTAGATGCGATTCAAATTCTAGGGGGTTATGGTTATACCCGCGAGTTCCCAGTAGAACGCCAAATGCGGGATGCAAAGTTGATTGAAATTGGTGCGGGCACGAATGAGATTTTACGCGTGATTATCGCCCGTCAAATGCTCGGTTCTGATGTAGCCGATGCGCTTCAAGATTAATTTTCTAGTCCTTATTGAACTCTTTTAATTTCCATAGTGAGTTGGGCGGTCGCGTTTGATTGTGCTCGTCCGGCGCGGAAATTTATAATTTAGGATTCACTCGGTAGATGGTCTCATTCACCGGCTTCAATAACCCTTCACTTAAATAGCGGCCATTCTTCCAATTCAAATTAATTTTGATGACCTCACCGATCATCGCCAGTGAATGACTCAGTAATTGCACACTCGAATAGTTAGGGAAAGAATGACTCCGGTCAAACTCCACTGGGACCTGCTTAATCTGAAAACGGAAGTAGAGAGCGACTGAAAGAAGTTCTACATCAAATGAAAAACCATTTAGGGTGAGGACTTCAAAAATAGGCTTGCACTGAGCGGCACGAAAACCCTTTAAACCGGCCTGCGTATCGAGGTAATTCACACCGGTTAAGATCGATACGACTCTTTTAAAAATGCTCGTCGCCAGTTTCCTCAGAAAATGATGATGGTGAGAATGCATCGTCCATGATCGATCTACGATCACGATGTCTGAGTGATCAAGCTCCTGGACGAGCCTTTCCACGATGATATCTAGACCATAATGGAGATCGCAATCGGTGAAAAAAATAGTCTTTGATTGAAATCGATAAGCCACCTGCACGCCCGCCCGAACTGCAGCGCCCTTCCCTGCATTCTTCTGACAGGCAAGAATTTCACACCATTCATCGCAACCCGTCTTTAGTTTCTCTAAGATCTGAACGGTCTGATCTTTCGACCCGTCATCCACGAAAATTACTTTAATCGATAAATTGGAATGGCGAGCTCTCCAGTCTTTGATTTTATTAAAAGTAAGCGAAATATGATTTTCAAAATTGTAAACGGGTACTACAAGAGCTAAATCGCTGATGCCGCCTGCCACCTTATCTTGGGATGTCATCACATTTCACCCCTTGTCGCGACATTAAAAAATATCCTCGTGCGAGTGGTCCATAATCCTTGGGAAACTCGCCCCGTTCCGCTCTTTCAACAATGCTGACGTCAAACCAGGCCTCTGCAATCTTAGGGTAATTCTCAAAGTAATCTTGTACGTACAAAGTAAAGAAAACTACGGATGCTGCTGTAAATGCCCAAATGAGTTTTGGAACTTTTTGAATGATTAACCCCAACCCCAGCGTTGCTAAAATCACCATGAATGGCCAAGCACCTAAACTCCGAATAGCATGGGGAACGCCTTCCCAAGTCAGCGCCGCGGGGGTGATCCCTGCGATGGTGCCCAAAATAGAAAGCTTAATCATCACCACATGCCGCTCATCCCAATTTAATTTTTTTCTTAAATTTTTAGTAAACGCAATCACTCCCGTGGCTAGTACTCCAAAGGCCGTCACCCAGTCCATTTGCCCAAAGGTTTGAATAGAGTGCCTCAGGTTGTGATCCCCACTTTGTAACAAAAACTCTGGTGTGAGATGCTTGAGTACTTGAGAGCCATACGCGAGAACTAAACCGAAAAAATTTTCATTCCGATAGGGATTCCCTGGATAATCAGAAGTGATCGCCAGCATCTTTGATCTCACCGTAAAGTTTGGGTCCAGGTACTTAAACGCCGCCGGTATACAAACGAGACCAAAGACCGTAGCGATCACTCCTTTTTTCTTCCACGATATCCCCGGAAGAAATAATACCATGAGTGCTACTTGAACCCGCATGGGCGAATAAGTATACCCCGCAATCGCCAGCAAGGCCCCTCCCATGAGCGAATTCAACTCTACTACAAACTCATGTCCTAAAATCCGGAACGTGAATAATGGAGCACGGCTAGAGGTTTTGTAAATAAAATAGATCGACCACACTAAAAACATGGGTCCCATTGGCGGATCCCAAGAGATTCTAGAAAACTGAAAACTCCAAGGCATAATGCTCGCCAGTACACCCGCGATCAGTGCATATTTCCACTCCTTGGTAAGCTCTTGCACGAGTTTCATGATCCCAAAAATGGTAATAAGGGTGACGAAGCCTGCAAAGGAGCGAAGTGCTGTAATGGAGGTTCCAAATATAGAAGTCCAAAGCGCCTCACTATAGAGATAGGGAGCAGTTTGAAATCCGTAACTATAAACTTTCGAAAAGAGAGCAAAAGACTCCCCAAAAAAATCGTGACCCGTTTCCTTGATGCACAGAATATGGGTCGCACCAAAAGCTTCATCGATATAGAAACCGGGAGGAGAAATTTCTAACCCTAGGAATCGGATGACATTAATGGCGAGAATGACAACACAAATAAGAATCCAAGGAATCACCGGGCTCTATTTCCAGAAACCTAGAATAGGATCTGCTTTAGCATCATTCTGATTAAGATGCCCAAGCTGAAGTCCAAGCTCAATGGTGCGGAGCAAGTTGTAATGGTTCGCGCTGGTATCGATCGTAATTTGCTCATCTTTCACGCCGTTACCCACAAAAAGTGTAAAGGCGGGCGGCTGAGCGGCATCTTTTGTATTGATAGTAGAAATGATAATGGTCGTGTCTTGTAAATTAGCTTCATTGGTCAGCACTGGATCAAGAATCGACTTCAGCTCAGCGTCGGCAGTTTCAGGATCGGAAGTGGCACCACTGCTGATGAGGCCAGGAATCACGAATGAAACTTGAGGAAGGGTTCCATATTTTATATCGTCCATCAGCATCTTGAAGCTAACAATTTTAGAGCAAAGAAACCGGTCCGACTGAATTGACGACGACGATAGAAAAGGTACCCGGTAACGTTTATAATCGGTCGTGCCTGCCATTAAATAGCAGGAGCCGGGAAAAGAATCTGCATATACTTTCCACGGAATATTTTTGGATTCAAGTAAGTTGATAATGGTGGGCGCAGTGATTCGAGTTAAATTATTATCCTTCACTCCAAAGTCATTTCCTGCAATCAAGGCAAATGCATTTGCCTGCGTGACCGCACTCACCGGACTATACTGTGACAAACGTGCTGCCGGGTAACTGCTCCAGATCGTGTTCACATATTTCTGAGTAATCATATCTGAGTAAGAGGTGTTCTCGAGCCAGATCCAAATTACCTTTTTCAAACTGGCAACCGGCGCAGAAGGGTTCGTCTGAGCCCCTGCTTGATTCAAACAGACAGCACAGAGAAGAAAGAAGGTACTCATGATATGCATTAGTTTTGACTTCATGAGTTTAGTTTAGCAGAAGGTCTTTTTATGCGCTAAAAAATTGTGTTAATGGATTCCTCTGCGTCCGTCACAATACTGACCGAAAGATCATTCAAGGTGACGTCGAACTCACTCTCGTTAATCAGAGCGGACGTACTTCCCAAGCTCCCCAGGTAAGTATTCGCCTGATAAATCTTTCCGCGCGCGAGCTCATCGCCCCAAAGCCTTTTATGATGACTGTCCACTAACTCAAATTTCACCCTAAGATTTGCGACATAAGCAGTGGCAACCTGAATGGTGGTAGGTCCTGACTTCAGGGGACTAAGCTGATCCGCGCTCGTCGTCGTTGCTGGAATTGTGCTCGCGTCTTGAACGAAAGCGCTCATGGTCGCATCAGCAAGTTCTGCACTATCGACCAAGCTTACGTAACCACCTTGGGCAATTCTTTTGCGAAGGGCATTGTAGACTACAATCTCCACACCGGCTTTATAGGAATTATTTTTAACAGGACTGACATATAATTTGCTGATGTGATGTTGGTCAAAAAACGGACGCGTAT
>CAIMWN010000121.1 GCA_903845155.1 Oligoflexia bacterium | reverse complement strand
TGCTGCAACTGCAGGTGCTGAAACCGCAGCCGGCTCACTTAAGAACTTTCGTCATCATCCAGACATCGAAAATTACTACCGTTTTATTTATGAAAATGATCTTCGTTATGAAGCCCTTGAAATTATCGACGTGATTGTTTCTCAGCGCTCTACTCAAAAAACGGTAAAACTAGCAAAAAATAAATCTCACTGAGATTAAAACTACGCTGTAATATTTAGAATCTTAAAAAACCCAGGAAGAAATTTCTGGGTTTTTTATTGCCCATACCACAATACGATCACGACACCCTTTTGGCGATGACCAACATCCTGCCGAATTGTCGTCCCAGTTTAGCAATATGAAATCCGGTTTGTTCAAACATCGAGCAAATTTGCTTCTCAGTATAAAGGTGAATATTTCTTGAAGGTCCGTTCAAATCAAATTCTCGGTCTTCAAAATTTCCCACACCTTCGCGAACGATCACACCCAAAACCCCACCCGGCTTTAAACCCTTGAAACAAGTCGCCACCATTCTTTGAGTTTGTTCGGGTTCAAAGAGATTAAAAAAATCATTTGCCCACACGCCATCAAACTCGCCTTCCTTCAAATTTAAGAAAAGTCCGTTCTTATTGATCAACTGAGCAGCGGGGTTCAGTTCTTTTGCCATCTGGATCATTTTTGATGACGCATCGATGCCGACACCTTCGTGCTTAGCCTTACTGATGTAATTTAAATCAATTCCAGTACCGCAGCCCAAGTCCAGTACCCGACTGTTTGGCTTAAGCTCTTGCAAGAACGGCTGCAAATCAGCTGGGTTCTTTTCTCTGAGCCAAAATTGATGCAAGGGTTGAACATTGTGTTCAAAATATGAAATCGAATCCGTGGTTTTGATCGAGCTTTCCATCATGCGTTATACCTGTTATAGATTATCCACAATTTTTTAAAATTTGGAACTAATTAAGCTGGGGATTACCGTCGTGAAAAAGAGAGTGCTCATGATCAAAGTTTTGTGCGGACTAGTTGCATCTCTATTTGGATATACGGCCCGAGCGCAATGCCCAGATGCAAGTAAACATGAAACAATACAAGACTGCCCGTGGGCCGAAATCACTCGTGCGACTGAAGGAATAGACGACCTCACTCAACTCCGAATGATTCTCAATAAAAAGGCTCCGGGGTTTTTACTTCAAATTGAAAAGGACGCTAAGGCTCCCGACCTTCTCCAACTATGGGGTTCCAGCAACAACTTCAATGCCGGTCAACCCAAAGATAAAATTATTCCCACTCATCTTTTGAAACTTTTCTCTGCGATTCTTCCCGTCAATTATAATAATGAATACACCGTTGGCCACGCCGGATTGAACCACACTTATGGATATCTCTTTAGCCCTCTCTATACTCCCTACGGCTTCAAACGCGCACGCTTTGTACAAGGTGAAATAGAAGCAGGTTTTGGTCTTCCGTCCGAACTATTCAGCGGACAGCCCCCGCGCGGAACTCTTTTTACCAACTTCACCCACTTCCTTGCCTCCATCGCTTTTCGCGACCAGCCCTCCAGCAAAAATGAATTGAAAGAAATAGTAAACTCAGGAAAATTTAGTGTGCTCCCAGAAATCAATTCTTACCCTTACCAAGATCTAAAACCAAAACGACTTTTAGAAATAGTGGAGACAAAAAATTACCATTTGGAGATTCGTACCGACGTCGTCCCTTTCAACCACGCAAATCCAAAAGGTACCAACCAGTCACTGCTCATTTACTCCATCGATTTACATGCGATAGGAAAACCAAGCCGTCCATTGCTCATTACGGCATTTCCAGTTTTGAACAGTTTTGGAACCGAGATTTTTTCGCCAAGTGAGCTCGGTGAAAAAAAGAACATCAAACTTAAATACAATGCCAACATACCGGTCACCATCCCCGAAGTAGAGATGGTTGGAAAGCGTGTCATCTATAATGAGTCAGCCAGCAATCATCGTTCAGGACATTAAACGTTCATTTCGTTCAGTAAAAAAAGAAGAAGGATTCAAGGGAACCATGAAGCTCCTTTTTAATCCCGAGTATCTTACCCATGATGCTCTCAAGGGCGTAACCTTTACCGTTGCGCCTGGCGAGTTCGTTGGATTGATCGGAGCAAATGGTGCCGGCAAGACCACGCTCCTAAAAATCCTTTCGGGACTCATCCCACCTTCAAGTGGTGAAGCAAAAGTACTAGGCCACATCCCCTTCGAACGCTCTCTTGCCTACCGAAAAGAAATTTCACTCGTGATGGGTCAGAAGGCACAACTGTGGTGGGACCTTCCGGCCCTAGAAGCTTTCGATCTCTTGAGAGCGCTTTATCAAATTCCAAAAGACGTTTACAAAAAACGCATAGATGAACTCACCACATTGCTCGACGTCACGCGCTTGCTGAACACTCAAATCAGACGACTCTCCTTAGGTGAGCGAATGAAGATGGAAGTAATTGGTGCCATCATTCATCTTCCAAAGGTCATTTTTCTCGATGAGCCCACTATTGGATTAGACGTGCTCGCTTCGAAAAAACTTCGCGAGTTCCTGAAGGCTCATAATCAAAAGGAAGGTGCAACGATCATCCTTACCAGTCACAACATGGATGACATCTCTGAACTCTGCAAACGCATCCTGCTTGTCAAAGAGGGCGCCATGATTTACGACGGGAGTCCGGTAACGTTCACTAATCAGGACGAGTGTATGCTTCGAATCAAACTCAACACTGAGCCTGAAATGTCAGACATTGCTGCAACCCTTTCAATAATGGAGACCTTCGTCACCAAAGATGAGGAAGACCCCACTACTTATATTCTGAATGTGGCAAGATCCAAAGTGGCAGAACATCTACAGAAGCTTTTACTGAAATATCAGGTAGTGGATATCGGAATCCAAGAACCCTCACTCGAGCGTGTGATTCAAAGGATATATAGCCAATGATCTCGTCACTCAATTTATTCTGGCACTTGGAGTGGCGTATTGCCGCCATTCGAAATGGGGTACGCGATGCTCTCGCCTATAGGGGCGACTTCCTTCTTGATTTTTTCGGCCAGGCGATTGTACCGGTCGGCATTCAGCTCATCCTTTGGAATAGTATTTTCAAAAGCAGTGGAATGAGTACTTTTGCTGGAATGACCTATGCCCAACTTCTTGCGTACACCTGGACGAGTGTTTTGTTTAGTCAGGTTCGGGGCGGAAATTATGATTTCAATTTAATTGAATTGATTCGTACAGGGGGCTTAAGCGTATACATGCTCCGACCCGTGGGAGTGATTGAGTTTACTTTCTTTAGAGGGTTTGGCGAAAAGCTATTCACCGCTACGCTCTGCTTTGCACTGGGTGCGATCGCCACTTGCTTTACCAGCATGACGATCACCAACCTCATCATGGGAATGATGCTTGCCATCTTGGGAAACCTCATTCACTACTTGTTCGGATCCGCGCTCGCCTCCATCGCTTTTTATTGGGAAAATGCATTTGCCGTCCTCATGGTGAAGAATATGGCCGTGAGTCTTCTTTCGGGCGAACTCATTCCACTCAGTATCGTTCCTGAAAAATATGCCTGGGTTTGGCAAAACACTCCCTTCTATTTATTTGTCTATGGTCCGACACAAGTGGCACTCGGAAAATGGGATCACCATCTTTGGTTTCATCACATGGGAATCGGGTTTTTATGGCTATTCGCATTTTGGGGAATGATCAAAATCTCATGGGGAATCTCTATGAAGCACTACCAAGGAATGGGGGGTTGAACGAATGAATCAAAATTCAAGAATGAAATCCATCCATAAGTACTGGGACGTTTTCTCCACCATTATCAAAAACAACTTCGTTAAAGAGTTTATTTACCGCTCTAATACTTTTGCCATGACCTTTGCCGATATTATTTGGGTGCTGGTGGAATATGCTTTCTTCGATGTCATCTACAGCAACATCAACAGCATCAATGGATGGACTCGTCCGCAGACCTTCTTTTTCTTGGGAGTATTCATTTCGAGCGACTCTCTCTTCACCGTTTTCTTTCAACGAGCCTTCTGGAACTTCCCCTACATGATCAATCAGGGTGAGCTCGATGTATTACTCACGAAACCCATTAACCCTGTTTTCTTAGCGAGCTTCAAAGACATCAACTTCACTCAGATCGTGAACCTATTTTTAGGTTGCTGGATCATTCATTACTACGGCCCAGAAGCGGGATTCAATGGCGGGATTGCCTGGCTCGGAGTTTTATTCTGGATCGTGATTGGCCTCATTACTCAATTCATGCTCCGCTTTTGTTTTGTAATTTGGTCGTTCTGGCTTGAGCGAGGACTTACTGTTTCTCATCTCTATTATCAATTCTATGCCCTCGCCAATAAACCAGAGGGTCTCTACCCTTTAGCAATTCGCTATATTATCAAGACCGCCCTTCCTTTTGCTTTCCTAGGCAGCATCCCTGCACTCGCACTGACAGGACGCGCGCATCTGAGCGATTACTTTTTAGTGCTGGGCGTACTCATTGCGTATGGGTTTTTGTGCGTGTTTCTTTGGAAGAAGGGGTTGCGCCGTTATCAAAGCGCAAGTTCATAAGGGGCCTTGGGGTTCTTCTATTCGGCAAACTACATTTGTATTTTAGGCAGCTTATAAACAATTAAGAACCACTCCGCGGACTCCCTGTCCTTTCTCGCTCTCGCCATCGTGGCTCGCTCGTTAAAGTCGTGGTCCTTAATTGTTTATAAGCTGCCTAAAATAGAACCACACTCCCGCGAATTGAAGAACGCCAAGGCCGTTATATGTGCGGGTCTGCGGAACCGAAGACAAGAACTTCCGCCCAACCACACCACCTGAATGCTCGCCGGGTGGTCGCCGCGGCGACCATTAAATCTCTCAACATTCTTTCCCCATTGGTTTTCCTATTCCGTCCTATTAAAGGTTGAAGATTTATTTCGATTGAGTTTTGAAACAAATGGAATAGAATAATTTTGACGGCGCAAGGATTAGGCGCAATTTTTACGAACACCGGTCGCGACGGCGACCGAACATGGAGGACGAATGTTTAAAGAGATTGTTTTTACACCAAATGAATTTGCAGCACTCGCAAAGATAGACAAGAGTCTAGTTCCCGCAATCGAGGGACAGGGCTTCATCAAAACCCACCGCAAAAGAATTGGGAACGTAGACCGCAAGGTAATTTCCCTTGAAGAAGTACAAGACTTTTTCAAAATGATTCGTGAATTTGATACTGCAGAACATGCGGCGAAGAAGGCCTCAGAAATGGGAACCGGTGCGGAGATGGCTGGAACTGCGGCAATTGTAAATGAAGCGATCGCCGAGGCGACCACTCATTTTGCACCGCGTCTAAGTCAAAAAACACAAATGTTTTATAATGTTAAAGGCGGCACGGGGAAATCAACACTTACGGCGCAATTCGTCATGATGGCCTCTATGCTTGGTTATAGAATTTTAGCCGTGGACCTAGATGGACAAGGACACCTCACCGTAAACCTCGATATTCTCGATGCTCACGAGCGCCCCACCATCTATGACGTCCTCATCAATGATCTTCCTATTGATCAAGCAGTGATGAATGTAGCTCCAGGCCTCGATTTGATTCCGGCAAATTTAAGTCTTTGTAATATTGAAATTCCGCTCAATAACAAAACTCGTCGCGAATATCGCCTTTCAGAAGCTTTGGCAAAAATTGCGGATCAATACGACCTCATTATTGCAGACACTAATCCAGCTGCCTCCATATTAAATGGATCAATGCTGGTAGCTTCAGACAGAGTAAACGTGGTGTGCGCTACTAACCCACTGTCCTTTCATGGAATGTCTCTCGTGATGGCGACCATCGAAGAAATGCAACGCGAATTCAAGCGCGCTCTCGATGTAAAGATCATCCCCAATATGTATGACAACCGTGAAGTCATCAGCCAAGAAGTACTTGGCGAACTTCGGTCTCAATTTTCAGAGTTTTGCGCCACTTCAGTAGTGAACCGTAGCGCTGATCTCAATGAAGCAACCAAAAGAAGAACCACCGTTTGGGATGTCAGCAGTAAAGGAATTGCTTCACAAGATATTGTCAGCCTTACACACGAACTTTTAATATAACGTCGGTAAACCCGAGCACGTGCACACGAATGTGCATGAAGGAGAAATCATGGAACCCAAAGATACAAAAATCAAGACCCGTCAAGGCAGCGGATATTTAAAACAACTTTACTCTACTGCAAGAGTCAGCGCAGACAACACTCACAGCGGACTTAAAGGAATGACGACTTTCTTAGTTAATTTCGTCCCTGTCGAAAAAGTGGATGCATCAGAACTTCAAGTTCGGACTCATTTTGATGATGCAGAAATTGAAGCACTAGCTCATTCGGTGAAAGAACACGGTGTCCTTCAGCCGATTCTCGTAGTCCAAGATGGAGATCGTTACAAAGTAATCGCAGGTGAACGCCGCTTACGTGCTTCTAAACTTGCGGGCCTTGAACGCATTCCCGCTCGAGTGATGAACTCAACCGATAAAGCGATACATGAAATCGCACTCAGAGAAAATCTCGATCGCGTTGACCTTCATCCCATTGAAGAAGGCGAAGGATATGCATCACTTTTAGAAGCGAAAGCTTACACCAGCCATGACAGTATTGCGAAAGCATTTGGAAAACCGAAATCAAGAATCACTGAATGTGTTGGCTTTACACGTCTTCCAAGTGAAACCAAAGTTGAACTTCTCAACACAGGAATGAAGAATCGCTCACTTCTCCGCACACTTCTCACCACACCGGTTGAACAACATCCAACCCTGATTGCACATGCGAATAAATCAGAAGACGAGATCGGCATCACCGTAAAAGGAAAAGTCCTCAAGACTTCTGACAAAAACGCCGCGAAGGAAGACAAAACTTTTGAATTTCTTGCCACCAAAAGCAAAGTGAAAATTCCGGGCTACACTTGGAAGGTGGGCGAGGGCAAAGAACGCCTGAAAAAACTCCAGGAACAAATTCAGCTGCTCGCAGTGGCTATTGAAGAAACACTTCAAAAACTGTAACCGTCGTAACTTAATGTTCATTAAAAACCCCCCTAGTAAATATTACTAGGGGGGTTTTTAATTACTTGAATTCAATGTTGGCGTTTATTTACCGGTGATTTCTGTTGCAATTCGATCGGCACCGTAAACCTTTTTTAATGCCTCAATAATTCCCGCACTATGTACTGAAACGGCACGATTAACCGTTTCATCGTACCCGTAATCGCCACCAAGCGACTGAATGTTTCCATCAAAGATTAAACCCACTACTTCAGCATTCTTATTAATGACCGGTGAGCCTGAGTTTCCACCAATAATATCATTGGTAGAACAAAAATTGAGGGGAGTGTCTAAATTCAGTTTTGATTTTGCCTTTAACCAGGTTTCAGGCAAAGCAAATGGATCACTCCCTGTATTTCGTTCAAAAGCCCCTGCAATCGTTGTGACCGGCTTCACTTCATGGCCGCTTTCATTATAGCCTTTTATTTGGCCGTAAGAAACTCGTAACGTAAATGTTGCGTCCGGATAGGTACCCGTTCCTTCAATGGCAAATTGGGCTTTAGCCACCTTTTCTGCATTCTTCTTGATTACCGGCTCAATGGTATCTTCAAACACCTTCCGAATTGCGCGTGCTTCCGGATTTACCAAACGCGCAAACTGAATCAACGGATCATTTGAAGCCTCAATTGCTTTCACACCGCCCTCAAACAGCTCTTTACGGTAACGCAGGTCTTTCAACTTG
>CAIMWN010000120.1 GCA_903845155.1 Oligoflexia bacterium | reverse complement strand
GAGCGTCCTTATTTTGAAGCAAGATGCTTTTTCCAAGTTGAAAATAAAAAAGTAGATTCACCAATAGTATTATGATTGCCAGGGCTGGATTTTTTAAAAACAGAAACACGACTGTCAATATGAGGAATACAATATCAAGTACCCAGATCACAAATTACCCCTTCCAAAGCTCATGATAAGATCTTTCGGGCTAAAGACGGCTGGCTGGATTTCCTTAGTTTGCGTTAATGACTCCGGTTCACATTTTTCGACGCAGAGGCCGCAAAAAATGCAATTTGAGAAATCAATGTCATAAGTGATCACTCGAAGCTTTCTGCTTTTTTCGGTTTGTTCTGTTTTTAATTCAATACAATTAGTCGGACAAACCTTGACGCATTCACCACAACCCGTGCATTTTTCGATTTCATTAAAGAGTAAGCCTCTCGCCTTTGCTGGAAAATCATCCTTGCCTCTTGAAGAGACCGGGTCGGGGTAAAACTCTGTATCGATTCTCCGCTGCTCATTTTGATTCGTAATGTGTTTCCAGATGCTCTTAAACATTTGCCACCCCAAGAGAATACACACCCCGCGCCACCATCACTAAAAGCCATAGTGCGACGGAAAGCGGAATGAGATAAAACATTCCAATTTTTAAGACATCTTTTTGTTGGTATTTAGGAAAATATATTGCGAACAGCCTGAAAACAACAAAGAGAATTGCTGCCTTAATGTGAAGATCAAATACAAACCAACTTCCCCCAAGAAACAACTTTGCCGATAGCAAGCTCCACAGATAGAACCTTGCTGATCCGGCCCAACCCCGCGGATAATCTAAATAAGTAAAGGGATGCTCGCCATATAAAATCATTCCAGCAATTTGAAAAAAGACAAGAAATGGCATAGCTACCAAATTGAGTGAAACTTCTGGCAGAACCTGAGTGCCTGAAAATGAAAAACTAGCATACGACGAAATGAAAGCGAGAACTGAACCAAATATAAACTGAATTTGAATTCTATCCGACTCAATCCTTTTAGCGGTGATTACGCCCTCGGATTCTTGTGAGGCTTCAAACAAATTAAGCAACACCAAAGCCAAAGCATTGGTCATTAAATAAATGAGCAATACTGATGGTATCGGCAAATCAAAGAGAACCAATCCCGAATATTGCAATAGCGATATTAAAATTAGTATTGCTGATTTTCTGCTCTTCATACCGTTCAACGCGTCCATTGCGTGTTGAATCGAAAATCCCACAAACGAAATGCCCTTGCCCACTCTTGCTTGATGAGTTGCATTCGCACGCTCGCTCACCACATAGGCAATAAAAGATAAAGGCACAAACAAAACGACGGAAATCATGAATGTAATCATCGATCAACCTCGCTTACTACAAAGTTTAAACTTTGAAGAATGAGCGGAATGTCATCAAAGGACTCATGTTCAAGTGCATGTGGAATGGCCGGTAAGATTTGATTGGAGGGCGTGGAAACCTCAAGATGATTAATCAATCCGTCTTGATCAAGAGACAAGGAAATACTCCAGGTTCCGCGATAAGTTTCACAAGTTGCTGTTCCTATTTTCGATGGCTGCCCTTTGGTTATCGCAACTTCATCGAACGACCTTATGTGCTCATCCGTGTAAACTTCATTCACTTCTTCATTTAGTTTTGCGGTCTTTTTTAAGAGCTGTTTAAGTGCGTAACTGAGTCTTGATTCGACACTGCTCACCATTCCTAGTCGCGTACCTTCTTCAGACGAGAAGCTCACAAAACCCATGTTTCCGTGATCCAGCACTTTTCCCAATGCGTTCATTCGGTTTTGGAAAAAATGGGTCCATAAAAACATGGACTCAATTCGTGGATAATCTGCATTGAGTGCCTTAATCCAGTTTTCTAGTCTTTCAATAAATCCGGCCGTGATGTCGTATCGCACGCCGCCCGCCACAATAAAGTAATAGCCATAACGCGAACCCGTAAGTAATTCAGTTAAATCAAGGAGTTCCTCACGATGTTTTAGAATTACATGATTCAAGATTGAAAGCCCCATGCGCTTAGACATCATAGTGAGGTAGCGAAGTATTCCGCTCACTTCAATCAAGGAACAGGAGATATCTCTCGCCCATTCTGCTCGTTCAGTTAATTCAATTTGAAAAGTTTTTTCAATGCATTCACATACCACTCGGTCAATAATGCATGCGCTTTCCGGCTCAATCCGGCTCAAAAATCTTTGGCCGTCAGCAAAGTTTTTACCAATTACTTTTTTCTCTATCGATCTGCACAGATATCCAAATTCTGTTTCAGATGAAACGATCTCATCGCCAACTAAGCTTAATTTCAATTTCATCGCGGCCGGCAACCACTGATGGATGGGTCCAATTTCGTCTTGTTTTTGAATCACGATTGAACCTCTCGAAGGGAAAGAATGCCGTTCATGATCGCTTCGGGCCGAGGAGGGCAGCCGGTAACATAAACGTTAATGGGGACATCGCTATTTTCGTCGGAAGGAAAAAGACCGCCACCACAGGCACAAACACCCACAGCAAGTACATATTTGGGCGACGTCATTTTCTTATAGAGCGAATTCATTTCCAGCTTTAATTTTTCATTAATGGTGCCTTGAATCACCAAAAGATTTGCATCTTCAACGCTGCTTGCTGCAATACAACCTAAGCGCTCAATATCATAACGACTCGATTCAGCCTGAAGCCAATCATCACCACAACACGCGAGTCCAACACGAATATACTTGAGGGATGGCTTAAGCTTCGTCATCATCATCTTTCTTCAAGACAAACTGAGTCGCCAAAAAGAATGATAAAAAAACTACCATCATCACTAAAATCGCGATTAAATAAGAAATGAGTTTAATTTCTTTGCCACCCAAAATGGGCAAAGAGATGAGTAGTGGAATCCACAAGTAAACGAGTACTTGGGAAACGTGGCTGGTCTTAATTTCAAAAGGTAATATTCTTTTTGGATTCATTCTTTAACCAAAAGGCTACTTGATAAGGAAAGGGTGAGTCAATGCCTGCAAATCAGATCGAGGTAAAATTTACATCGGTCCTCACTCAAGCTTTCCATGCCATAAAATGCGCTTCGCGGCAGAAGGGCTCCCTGGTCCTCTTATTTCCTTCGGCAGAGCTGATTGAAGAAATCGAGCCGCTCATACAGAGTCTGGTGCTAACGAATGGTCAAAAAACTTCAGTTTCCATTTGGCCAGCATGGGAACACTCACCATTTTCGCCAGTGGCCTCTTCCATTACTCAAAAAAACGATCGCCTTAAAATTTTAAATTCACTGAGTCACGAAAACGAAGCGTGCATCATTCTCGCTTCAGTTCAGTCATGGTGCCAGCCCACCATTCCTAAAGAGAGCTACCGTCCACTCTCCTTTGTAATTGCGGTGAATGCTGATTTGGGAAGTCGAGAAACACTCAGAGACCAACTTCATGCTCTGGGTTACGTGAAATCAGAATTAGTGGAAGAGCCAGGTCAGTATGCAATTCGAGGCGAGATTATCGATCTCTTCATCCCTACCTTTCCCTATCCTTTCCGAATTGATTGCTTTGATACGGTAGCGGAGAAAATTAGGCATTTTCATCCAGAAACACAACGCACACTTAAGTCTGATGCCGAAATTGCAACCATTACCGTGACGCCTTCAGAGGAAGTTGTTTTCCCACCAAGAACTGTGGGATCCGTTCTAGAGCGAGTTAAAGAGTACTGTGATCAAAACCAAGTTTCGAGAAAAGTCAGAGATCCAATTTTTGAAAACATTAGAAGCGGTTTCCTTCCCGATAATTATCGAACATGGATTCCATTTATATATCAAAAATGCGGTTTTTTAGCTGATTATTTGGGTCCTTTTACTACACTCCTTTGTTATGAACCCGAGCAACTTTCTCTTAATTTAAAACAACATTTAATTGAGCTCAAAAAAGATGAAGAGAATTACCAACAACCCTACTGGATTGCCCCTTCTTTTTCGTCGCTCTATGGTCAAGCCGAAGAATTACTTTCGCGAACGATTTCAAATGCCCACACACTCGTCCGAGCGGCCCCCTTGTCCGAGTCCAGTAAATCACCCATTTTAGTAGAGCCCGTTTTGCCCGACAGTGACAGCACCCATCACATTACCGAGAAGGAAGTTTATGAGTGGCTTGACGACGGATTCTTTGTTTGGATTGGCACTAGGGGAATTACGCATCAAGAACGCTTACGCTTTCTATTAAAACGCGTTCTTCATTTTCCAGGCCTTAAAATATTTCAGCATGATCCTGGCGAATCGTTGCAGTTTTTAAGCGAAAAGACCATCATTCTTTCAGAGTCGGCATTTTTTGGAAGAACACAGCCAGCCGCTCGTAAGCCCAAAAGAGACTCGACCTTATCCGGTGATGAAACAACTGCTATTGAATTCACTCACCTCAATGATTTATCGGTGGGTGATTTTATTGTTCACTCAGTCCACGGCGTGGGAAAATATTTAGGCCTTCACGAGCTGATCTCACAAAACAAATCAATGGGAGAATATCTCTATATAGAATATTCTGCAGGAGATAAACTATACCTTCCCGTCTATCGACTGAATACCATCCAAAAATACGTGGGGGCAGGAGGGAATCCCTCACTCGACAAACTCGGCACCTATCAATTTGAAAAGGCGAAACAAAAAGCACGCGATTCAGCAAAGAAGCTCGCCATAAACTTGGTGGAAATCTATGCAAAAAGAGCCCTTTTAAAGGGCCCAAGATTTGTCGGACAGAATCAGGATTATTTCGATTTTTGTGATGAATTTGAATTTACTGAAACCGAGGGACAATTAAAATCAACTCAAGACGTCCTTCACGATTTGGAATCGGGAAAATTACTAGATCGTCTGGTCTGCGGAGATGTGGGTTTCGGAAAAACAGAAGTGGCCATGCGTGCCGCTTTTCAATCTCTGCAAAGTGGGTACCAGACCGCAGTGTTGGTCCCAACCACTCTTCTTGCCTTTCAG
>CAIMWN010000119.1 GCA_903845155.1 Oligoflexia bacterium | reverse complement strand
GCAAGAGGTACAAGCGTTTATTTCCCAGAGCGCGCATTTCACATGCTCCCGCGCGCACTCTCTGAAGAACTTTGCAGTCTAAAACCAAATGTTCCCCGATTGACGATGGCTGTTTCGATTGAATATTCGAGTGAAGGTGAAAAGGGCGAAATTAAACTTTATGATGCAATCATTGAGTCAAGACGTCGCGCTACCTACACCGAGATCCAAACCGAAATTGATGATCCGAAACACGCCGAAATGGTTGCGCTCTATAGGATTCTTCGAGTAAAGCGGAATGACCGCGGATCTATTGATTTTGATTTTCCAGAAGCCGAGATTATTTTGGATGAGAAGTCGGGCGAGCCAAGCGATATCGTTGTTCGAGAGCGCCAAGATTCTAATCGATTGATTGAAGAATTCATGATCGCCGCTAATGAATCCGTAACCGAGTGGATGCTTTCAAAGAAACTTCCCTTTATATACCGAATTCACGAAGAACCTTCGATTGAAGCAATTGAAAAATTTAAGAAACTTGCACGCAATATGGGAGTTACTCTCGCTGGCCCGGGTGGGGTACCTCGTCCGGCAGTACTTGCTGCATTCATCAAAACCTTAAAAGGACATCCTGCAGAAACAGTTCTTGCAACCGGCTTACTTCGCTCCATGAGACAAGCGATTTATAGCGCCACTCATGGTGAACACTTTGGTTTGGCATCTGAGGCTTATACGCATTTTACATCCCCTATCAGACGTTATCCTGATTTGCTCGTTCATCGCCAATTAAGGGCCGCCCTTCATGCGGAGCAAGATCATGGGAAAAAACTTCATGGAAAGGCTTTAGATCAGGTTCAAGAAAAATTAGAAGAAGCTGCCGAACATTGTAGTTACCGCGAAAGAATTGCAAGTGAAGCAGAACGCGAATCGATTCGCTTCAAACAAGTTCGCCTGATGGCCAAACATTTGGGTAAAGAATTTGAAGGAAAAGTTTCAGGCCTGAATGATAAAGGCATCTATGTGCAGCTTTTCAGCCCTTATTGCGAAGGAATGGTCCAGGTAGAGAGTATGAAGGACGATTGGTATGAGTTCAATGATGAGCGCATGATGATGTCGGGCCGTAGAACTAAACGTATGTTTCAAGTGGGAACCGCAGTAAAGATTCAAGTCGTAAGAGTGGATCTGGACTCAAGGCAGGTGGAATTTGAGCTTATTTAGAAAAGGGATTCAATTCACCCGCGCGGTGAAGGGTGCGGGTCGATTGAGACAAATTGTTACCGTACTTTCAAGGCATGGATTTGGCGACGTCGTCGAGCGCATGAAGCTTGATTACTATATACCGAGACGAATACTCAAATGGGCAAATGCCGGCGATAATAAAAATTTCGGTTTAAGAATGAAAGAGGCCTTTGAGGAACTCGGTCCGACCTTTGTGAAGCTAGGTCAAGTGCTCTCGATGCGCGCGGATTTGATCCCTGAGTCGATCATTGATGAACTCGTTAAGTTACAAGACCATGTTCAACCGCTCGATTTTAAAATTATCCGCACGATTGTTGAGGGTGAGCTTGGCAGAACAATTGAGTCGGCGTTTTTGTCGTTTGACCACGAAGCGCTTGCAGCCGGAAGTATTGCACAGGTGCATGCTGCTAAACTAAAGACGGGCGAAGCAGTCGTAGTAAAGGTGCTGAGACCTGAAATTCAAAAAATTATTCAAACAGATATTGCGCTCCTGAGTTTACTTGCTGAGATGCTGGAAAAGTATTTTCCTGAACTTCGCGTTTTGAATCCAAAGATTTTTGTGGAAGAGTTTTTCAAAACACTTCAATACGAGCTCGACTTTAAACTTGAAGCGAACAATATTGCAAAAATTGGCAAGAATTTGGCCGAATTTAAGGATATCCGTGTTCCGACTGTATACAAAGAGTTGAGTACTCATCGTGTTTTGGTTCTCGAGCAGTTCTTCGGAGTGCGTCTCAATGATCGAGATGCAATTTTAAATTCAAGTATTGATCGCAAGAAAATTGCTGCCTTAGGTGCACGCGCGTTCTTGAGTTCAGTTTTAAAGTACGGGGTATTCCATGGAGATCTTCATGGTGGAAACTTATTTATTCTACCCGGTGATCAGCTCGCACTGATTGATTTTGGAATTGTGGGGCGGCTTTCACAAAAATCGCGCGATCAGTTGGCGACGATGGTGTGGTCATTGATTCAAGAAGACTATGAAACACTTTGTTATACCTACGCAGACCTCGGAACTGCCGACACGTCGGTTGATTTTGATTCATTCCAGCGCGAAGTGCGAAATGTTCTTTCACCTTATTTGGGACTGAGTCTCAATGAAGTGAATACCGGGCGAGTGTTGATCGAAGCGACGAAAGTGGCCGCAAAATATAATATTCGCGTCCCCGGTGATTGGATGCTCGTATTCCGGGCGATCGTAACCATGGAAGGAATGGGGCGCCTGCTTGATCCTGACTTTGATATGATTGCGATGGGCGATACGCTCATTAAAGACCTCATTAAGATTCAGACTTCGCCGACCCGACTCACCAGTGAAGCTTATAAAATGAGTAAGGATTTTCTATCTTTACTTGAAATGTTTCCGCGCAACATGCGTTGGGCAATGAAAAAGCTTGCGAGAAACGATTACGCGTTTGAGATTAAATCGCCGGAAACAGCAAAACTTGCCTTACAGGTGGATCGTGGATCTCGACGAATTTCAAAATCAATATCGGCCGCGGGCCTTCTCGTCGCGGGCGCGATGGTGATTCAGGCTGGAAAAGGCGACTACTGGGGCGAGTATCCAGCTTTGGGTGTGATTCTGATTGCCCTTGGACTGTTCTACCTCTTTAAGCCCGGCAAATAATTCCTAGTTTTAACACTCGTGAAGCGTCACAAAATTTACTTTTGACCCACTTTCTTGGCCAACATAATCTAATAGAGATGAAAATTTTATGCTTATTCTTAGCTCAATCCATACTTTTAAGCGGTCCCTACAGTGAAGCTAAGTCGGTGTCTAAAGCCGGTCCATGGACGCCAAAATCTGCTGAGCTCTATGTGAAGGCTTTAAAACTAATGGATGCAAATGAGCGTGGTTGGTTTGGAGTAGAGCATACTCAATCTGAGCATGCTTCTTTAAGTTTAATTTTCCAAAGTGCTTGGGCTGCGCAAAGTTGCCTGCTTGCAGGGTTCACCGGAAGTTTAACGGACGAACATTGCAAGCCTGATCCGAGTAGCACATTTATAGATGCAAAAACAAAATGCCAAAAAAAGGGCTACGATTTCCCCTGCTCTCCATCCATATTTCCAGGAGCAGGGGACGGTGAAACCTTCTGTGCTAAAAGTAGTGATCAAAGGTGGACTGCCGCTTGTGCTGCCAATTTCTTTGATAAAATGGGCTTAAAGGGCAAAACCCTTGAAACCTTGAGTGATGCTGATCTCGTAAACCTTTCAAAAACACTCAACGACAAGAAAATTGAACCTAAGGTTATTGCTGAAAAAGTGAAGGCACTTTGCAACTCAATTCAGGGGAGCAAAATACAATCTGATATCCGTGACTGCCGCAATTTACAAAATGATTTTGAACAAGTGGTCTCTGGTAGAAAAGCGGCTCATGGTAAAGAGGCAGCGATTGTGGTCGACAACGGAAGTAGGGTAGCCGATCAACCCAAGAATGAGGTAAAAAAGGATTCGGAGACAAATGCAAAGGTAGAGAGCACGTCGGAGTCAAAAACCAATTCGGGAAGCGACGGGAAGACCGATGTTGCAGCAGCCGGCAAAGTTTTGGAACAGGTAAAAGAGATTAATCAGAAACCGCCAGCTGTTTGCCCTGCAGAAGCTAATCTTACTGCTTGCACGTTAAACGCGATTACTCAAGGTTGCAGCATCTTTAACAAGGATAGCGACTTCACCTTTCCAGATGGAACCAAGTTGCCTTCTATTAAAAAGAAGCTGGCTGATGCTGCTGCCATCAACAATAATCCAGTCGTAAGAAATAAGTTAGCTAAAATTAATTTACAAAGCACCACACTTCAAAGTGCCGATAAGGCCATCATTAGTAATGATTTGAATGAATGTCCAACCTTGCAGAATTTGTTGGAGAGTCCTACAACGGCAAATAAGGCCCTCCTTAGCGATTTGGTAAACGACCGCCCTTCCACCACCGCGAGTATTGGGAGTTTGGTGATCAAAGATTCAAATGGTGTAGATCAGTTCGTGTCGAACCCTTCGTATGATCAGGTAAAGACTTATTTTAAAGCCCATGTTCCGGTTGCCGATATCAACACAATGAAAAATAACTTAAAACAAGTAAACGACAATGTGACCCAGTACTCCATTCTTAAAACTGGTTACGATCCCGTTGCTGATGCAAAAAGCACTACGCCGGAGCAGTTGGCGAAATTAGATGACGCTGTCAAGTTTGCAAAAAATGCTTTAATCAATGTGGTTCTCAACGGACGTAAAGAAAGCGAAATCACCCCCGAGGAACAAGAAAGCATTCTTAAAATTAGGATGATTCGCTATCGTGCTCCCACCGATCCCATGGTTTATAATAATTCATTATGTAATACGAAGTTGGGAATGGCGTTTTACATGCCGAGTGAGAATACGATCAACATTTGCGCATCAGAAAATCAATATCCAATGGAAGGTTTAATTCGTACCCTAGGGCATGAAATGGGTCACTCCATTGATCCATGTAATTTTCAATTTTCACCGAATGTATTTACCGTTTCAGCGGATACCGCGAGTTTACTTTCAAAAGATAATTCGCCAGAAGCGAAAATACTGATTGCCGACAGAGCCGATTGCGATCAGAAAAAAATAGAACCTTGTACGATCCGGATGTTGAATGCCAGCGCCTATGCAGCAATGATTAAAGTGGGTGTATTGAAGAGCGTTTTTGCGCCCCACACGGGCCTTCAAAAATATCCTTTTGAAAGCATCACTCAGTGTTTAATCTCAGAGCAAGGCGGGGGATTCCATTCAAATCAAAGTGATATTCGTGAGCTCCAGTTAGCTGCCACTGATTATATGAATCGACTTCACGAAGGAGAAACACTGACTCCGGCTGCTCAAAAGGCAGAGAACGATAAAATCAAAACACTGTTAACTCTTAAGCCGGAATGTAAAACAGCATTCTTAAGTGAGAATTCGAAAATGCAAGAAGCGATGGCGGATTGGTTTGGTGCTAATGTGGGGAGTGCATATCTGAAAGAGCATCCTCGAACAGCAGACACGCCAGAAAACAGGGTGAAACCCATCGAAATGCTCACCGCTGATTACTGCGAAAGTAAAGCGCTCATGGAACAGCCCGGAGATCATTCTAGTATGGTGGACTCATATATTGATGATCCCCATCCCGATGACGCGCACAGATTAGAAGACATTCAATTGCGTGATCCAGAGTTTCAGAAATACGTGGGTTGTAAACCAAGTACATCGTTTCAGTGTAAGCGCTAGGACTTGTTCTTAATGTGTTGCAAAACGGCGTGATGTGCTTTTTTTCATTTTCTGGAACGAAAAATGAAGTCTTTAATTGCGTGCTCCTCACTATCTCACTTACTATTTAATCTAAACCTATTAGCAGCAATGCAATTCACTCGCGCATTTTCATTTTGAAATGTGTGTGAGTTGTAAACTTGGAACACACAGATAAGGACAAACTATGAAACTTTTACTTACCATCGCAGCCCTTGGCTTAATGTTATTCCCTAGCAGCAGTAATGCTCAATGTAACCACAATTGTGGACCTACCGTTCAAGCGAACGAAGTGTTCACTTTAGCAAAATACGAGAACTGTCAGCCTAATTACACTCAGGAGTTCATTTGTGTTTTCGAGCGTGGTGCTAACTTTTGGATGCGCGACGGCGCAGAAATTAGCCACAACACGATTGATAAAATCAATGCATCTTGGATTTTGCCGGAAAGCAGTCATTTTATTCAAGGCACAGGTTGGTTGAAAGTGTTCTTAGTGGATGCAAATGCCTATACCATTCATCAAGACCACGCGATGGCGAAAGTAATGAACCAATTGAATTACCGCACCGTCAGCACTTATAATTTGAACAACTCAGTTCTTTTCGACCAAGAAGTGTTCAATCGTGGAAAAACAGAGTGCGACAAGCTTGCAAAGCAATATATCGATGCTTCATCAAACTTAAACAAATAAGCGCACTACGCTATCTTTTACGTAAAAGGCTGCTTCCTGCAAGGGGTGCAGCCTTTTTCTGTTTTACAGCCCGAAAACGCGCCGAATGCGCGTCCCCACATCAGTTACTTTGTCTTTAATGATATCTATGCAATCGAAAGGAACCTTGGGTTGCTTTTCCTTCGTGAAACTTACCTTTCCCTTCTTAGAAAAAGTCAAAATCCACGTCTCATTAAAATTAGAGCTCTTCCAGTGATCTGGGGCATCGGTGGCCCCGAACTCTTCTGCTAAATACGGTATCATTTTATGCTCCCAAGAAATGACTACCGTTTTTCCCTGATAGGCACGCGTGTGCATAATCTCATCCACAATTTCGGAAACATCGTCTTTTGAGTAACTTTTATCGACCTTAAGCGAGAGCGCTTTTGCAGAAGGCTCTACCGTTTCAATGGACCGCACCGATCCCTTTTTCTTTGCTGGAGCGGCGGCATAAAATGCAACCGGTGGCCCGAAACGATTTACCAATTCATCTTTTTTGAAATAGCCAACGAGCATCTCAGATCTGTTTTTGCCTTGTTCATTTAATTTATTACCTGATAGCGGTTTCTCCCCGTGACGGATCATCACGACTTGAGCCGGTTGGCTCCATGCAGTTTCGAGCGAAAAGCACAAAAAAATTAGTATTAGAAAATAGCGATGCACGCGCGAATTTTAGCACATCCTGTGATTGGAGTCAAAGATCCAGAGTGTTCCGAGTCGGATCGTCGTAATCTACGAGTTTCATTGATTCGCGTATGTATTATGAGTATCAGTAACGGAAATCCTTTTTTGAGATCATTTTCAAACTTCGTCAATACTCTGTCGTCTGTTCAGTATTATTCAAGAGCTGTGGCCGCGAAGACGATAAATGATAAGAATGTGGAACAGTTCTCAATTCATGGTTCTTTTCTGTGCAAACCTTTTCGTACTCATGGGTGGGCTTGGATATTATATTTTGAAGGACGACCCAAAACAGGGTCCAAAACAAATTGCTTTAACCAAAGAAACAGCACACTTTCTTGAAACTTCATCCTTTATAAAAGATAATTTTCCGCTTAACCAGGAGCAATCTTTAAAACAACCCATGAGTAAAAATAGAGCACCGGCCTCAGCTCCGATTGAGGGTCAACACAACAATGACTCATTAGTGGCAGAGCAGGAATATTTGGCTGATCGTCAAACGTTTGAATCTTTTTTCGACGACCAGATGCAGGAGATTAGAAAACACCCCAGCGCGGAAAAAATAGATCATCTGAATAGTCAAATGGCCCCAATTTTTTCAAAGATGAGTTCGATGAGTGAATCAGATCGTGAACAAGTGCTCCAGTGGCAAAACCAACTACAACTGCTGCTTGAGGATTATCTCCAAGCGCATGGTGATGAAATTGCGGAATAAGATTTGTTGCCATTACGAGCGACCGTTTCCTTTTTTAAAGTTGGCATTTATAATGCCAAGCCGATTCGAAATCCCGTCAAAAAGCTTACTGTTGAACTTGAGGGGCTTGTGTTTATACTTTTTAGAAGGAGCGTTAAAAGTGAATAAATTAAACCGCATCAGTCTTAAAATAAATTTGGGTCTTGTAGCGCTTCTTTTTGTGAGTATGGCAGGAGTCTCTCATGCTATGCCTAATTGTATTCAGCCACCCTTGGGTGATATAGACAATGACGGAAAAATTACAACCGCCGATGCAACGTTATTGCAGTCGTGCATCCTTCAAAAAGCTGTGCCTACAGGTACAGATTGTTCTTTAGCCAAAGCAGATGTGAATGGCGATGGAAAAATAACCGTACTCGATGTTGTACTAATCAACGCGACTGCGGCAGGGAAGTGTGTAAAACCTGCGGCAACTGCTACCCCTTCGCCCACCATTGCCCCTCAGCATTACTTGTATTCCGTGAGTGCAACTGCTGGTGCAATTTTCTCTTACCTGGTCAATTCAAGGGATGGCACCCTCTCACCGCTTGCTTCCCAACCAAAGATCAATGCCGGGTTTCTTGTGAGTGCCATTGTTGCTGATGGCACCCATCGCTTTGTTTATTCATTAAGCAATACCAGCATCCAAACTTTTTTAATCAACCAAACTAATGGCTCATTAACTGCTGGACCGGTTGTGCGTGTTGCTACCGGTTCGCAATTAGTAGCGCTTACTATTGATCCAAAAAACAGATTTTTGTACGCTGCTGATCCAAGCACTATTTATGCTTATTCAATCAACAGTACAACGGGGACCCTCACACTGGTTGGATCTGGCCTCACTATTAATACCGGTGGTACCATGAATCCCTCTGTTGCGTCGATGACGATAGATCCTACTGGGCGATTTCTTTATGCAGCGGATGAAGGGATCAGTTCTATTTCTACGTATTCCATTAATACAGATGGCTCATTAACGATGATTGCATTACCTGTCCCTTTGAGGACTGCTCCAAATTATTTCGTCACAGGACCAGCCTGGCTGAGCACTGATCCTGCCGGAAAATTTGTCTATTGTGTGAATAATTTGAACAATACCTTTTCCGTCCTTTCAATTGGAACAAACGGCTCACTCACACCGTTAAACAATTTTACTGTTGGATTTGGGAATGGCATCACTGTTGGCTTTATCGTTGCGCCCAATGGAAAATTTGCTTACCTGGTGCAAAGCACTTCAGTAACTATTTTCAAAATAAATAGCGATGGTTCTTTAGCTTCAACCAGTACTACTTCGATTCCAGCAGGGATTACCGGAGCATATGCAATAGATTATACTGGAAAATATTTATATTTTGCCAATAATAGCAACAGTAACAATACTTTCTCGGCTTTCTCTATCGATCAAAATGCCGGCACTCTCACTCCAATCGGAACCAACCCAGTAACGGGTGGAAATATGAGATCGGCCACTATTACTCATTGAACAGTTAAATTAAAAGTAGAAAGTGCCCACAGGGAAAAGCCTGAACTTCGATCTTGCTTACGGTGTTTACACTTGGGAAAAAGATAACAAAAATTGAACGAGCTTTGTTTCTTGGTATTTCTTAAATTGTGCGAGCGGTGACTTGATAGAGAACTGTTAGGTCATGATCGAGCATGACTTTTTGAGCGACCAGAATAAGGTGATCATTGGTTGTTCGCTAATTTTTGAGTTGAAAGTAGGCGTATTTTCGACTTTTGAGCGAGGCAGGAAGCCGAAAGCGAAGATAGCCACGAGGGCGACGGAGAATATACGCCTACTTTCAACTCAAGAATTAGCAAG
>CAIMWN010000118.1 GCA_903845155.1 Oligoflexia bacterium | reverse complement strand
CGCTTACCTCTCACCTTGCTTTTATTGCTTAGCTTCTCGATGATCAGTGTGCCTGTGGCCTTAGCGCAAGAAAAACCACCTGAAACAGCTTCCGAAGCGGTAATTCCAGGCCCAACACCCTCTCCAACCCCAGCGGTAGTTGCGAAACCTGAACAAAGTTCACAGTCCGACGAAGACGAGAGCGTTCCCGCTTACTTAAAAGCATCTCCACGCTGGGCATTTGGCCTCAGATTGGCTTTTAGTGATTTTCCCATAAAAGGAGGCCTGGGGGACAGTTTTCAACTTTTTACTGATTACATGCTCCCTTCAATCAAAGTGGGCACCCTATCCTTTGGCATTCACTTGGGAAGTTTTCCAATTTATGCCCCAGATACTGGGCTTCCCTACCCTGTTTATGAGAATTATTCAGTAGGAGCCCAAGGCCGATTTCAGCTGAAATTTATGCAAAGGCAGCTGATTATACCGACCGCAGCTGTTGAGTGGGATTATTTCAGTTTAAAGGAATATGACACTGGCGCTGGACAACTAACCGGAAGTTCAGTTGGAGTGAGTTTGGGAGCAATGTTGAGCATGGGGTATTTTGATCCCGGAACTGCACGACAATCCTTTGAAGGCCTGGGAATGACAGATACTTACCTCACTGCTGAAATGCGTACCGCTAATATTAGTACGACGTTGTTCGACCTCAGTGGGAGTTTTTGGTACTTTGGCATCCGGCTTGAGTTCGAATAACGGTGAATTAATTCTATTCACGGATATAATGACAGGTGTATCCACCTGGATTTTTGCTTAAATAATTTTGATGATACTCTTCAGCTTTGTAAAACTTGGTGGCTGGCACCAATTCTGTAGTGAGGGGTTTTTTCCACTTGCCCGACTTTTCAACTCTCTCCATAACAGCTAAAGCATTTTTTCGCTGTTCGTCTGAGTGGTAAAATATAGAGGAACGATACTGGGTTCCAATATCGTTCCCTTGTCGATTCAAAGTGGTAGGATCATGAAGCTTAAAAAAGTAGTCCAAGATTGATTCGTAACTAATATAAGAAGGATCGAATTCTATTTGGATGGCTTCGGCGTGACCAGTGGTGCCTTTTTTCACTTCTTCGTAGGTTGGATCAATCGTCATTCCGCCGGTATAACCGACTTCGGTCTTAACGATTCCTGGAAGCTCACGGATCAAGTCCTCCACCCCCCAAAAGCATCCGCCTGCTAAAGTCGCTATTTCATGTGAGGGGTCTGCCATCGTCGTGGTCATGATTCAGCTATTCCAAAATACAAGGGAGATGGCAAGTGAGAAGTCTTAGTTGCTGAGTGCGCAGGTCACTGCTGAATCTACGATCGTTTCGAGCAATTGGCCTTCGCTACAGTACTCTTCTTGGTGATAAAAATCACAGTATTTACGAGTAACTAAAGCATAACTAAATTTTTCATCATTTGCTTTCGCGCCAGGGATCGCAGTTGCAACTAAGTACACATGGTTAATCGAAAATACAGTGCTAAAAGTGTCTTTAGATACGATCTCGATTTCACCATTTAAGCTACCGGTCGTATTAAAGTGAGGAAGGACAATGGTCTTTCCGTTTTTGTTATAGGTAACTTGAGAGTTGATTTGACCTTCAAAACCAGTTTTCGCAGCAGTAATTTGGGTAATTCCGTAAGTTGCTCCGGTAGCAGTGCAATTAATTGCATCGTTCGGCATTGCGAATGCAGAAACCGAACCCATGAGTGACAAACCTAATCCGAGTACCATATTCAATGTATTCATTTAAAACTCCTTAATCTTTCTATTTAGGCCGTATAATAGCACCTTTTTCAGAATAAGCCCATCAGGATTGAGTGAGGTTTTGCGGTTCGAATATAAATGTAATTCATTTAATTCGTGATTTTTGAAAATAGAAAGAAAATGGTGCACCCGACTGGACTTGAACCAGCACACCTCTCGGCATACGCCCCTCAAACGTACGTGTCTACCAATTCCACCACGAGTGCACAGACAGAAAACATTGAATTTAATACAAGGGTAGAAATACCTTAGCGCAAGGCATTTTGAGCGTCAACCTTAAACCTTTTTAAGTTGAGCAATTTCATACCCTTGGGCAACCATCCGCTCCAGGACCATTTCAAGCATTGCTTTATAGAAATTTCGCTCAATATCAGGGCTTTTCTTAAACACTTCATTGAGATCGCCTCTTTTCAAGGAAAGGAGGACCGTATCTTCCTTTGCCACTACGGTCGCGGTCCGTTTACTTTGTTGAATCAGCGCAACCTCACCCAGAAATTCACCTGGTTTTTTATAGAGCATATGAGACCCCTGGACGAGGACCTCCAGCGTGCCTTTAGCCACAATATACAGACACTCTCCTTCTGTCCCATCTTGAATCACTATTGATCCGGCCTTGAAAGACTCCACTTCGCAAATCGCTGAAATATGACTTTTTTGAATATAATCAAAATACTTACTGAGGGGGGTTTGTTGGATTAGTTTGATTCGGTCTGAAGCCTGTACGACGGTTTCTTGGAGCATGTCGATTGGGAAATGAATCTGCACAAAGGTTGAGTCATCCCCGCTTTGACGGGCGCAGCGTTCAATAATCGGCTTGGCGTCGTTCTTTTGGAGCATCCCCTGCACCAACTGCTGCAAATTGTTTGGATCAAGAGTGGAATACACACCGTCAGTGCACATCATGAAAACATCGTTAGGTTGAAATTCAATTTTCAAAAGATCCGGTTGATTAAAAACAGTTCCGCCAAAAACCTTGGTGAGGCATTTTGCTTGTGGATTCTTTTTAGCGATTTCGAGAGGAATTCCCATCTTTAATAACTCATCAATGCCGGCATGGTCGTGAGTGAGTTGATATAACTTACCAGCACGATACAGATACGCTCTACTGTCCCCCATGTGGGCCAGGATCCCGAAGCGACCATCCAGCCACAAAATAATGCCCGTGGTTGCTGCAAACTTATAATTTGGATTTTGTAAGGCGGCCTTTTGAATATTTTGTTGTGCTTCAGTGCAAGCACTCACCATTTGCTCTTGCATGTGTAACAAGCGCTTGGCACCCAGTAACTGCGCTCCATTTTTTTTAATAAAAGAATTGGCAGCCATTAATTTATCTTGAATCACTTTCGCGACCATATTGGAAGCAAGGTCTCCGTGGCCGCCTTCACTTACTCCGTCGCAGATTACATAAATACCTTGCTCTTGATTCAACAACGCCAAATCATCATTTTTTTGATGACGAGATCCCATAAATGTATAGGAAACTGCCTTTGGATTTACCATAGCAATATTCTAGGTGAATTCGGTGAGAGGGGGAAGTAAAAAGTTTCGGCTACCCCACTGAGCAAAAGACTCAATCAAATGCGGCCTGCTGAAGGCGCTTTTCATTCACGACATGGATTTTTCTACCTTCTCGAAGGATTATTTTTTCAAGCACGAGCTCCGTGAGAATTCTTGCTAAACTTTCAACACTTGTTCCCGCCATTTTCGCTAAAGTATCCCGGTCTATTTTCACGTCAATTTTAGAACCCTGTTTTGAAGGCGTCCCAAATTTATCATTCAGACCGAGCAGCAGTGATGAAACTCTATTTTTCACCGACTGTCGTTCAAGGCCCAAAATATTATGATCTTTCGCCGAAATAATACTACACAGCATTTTAATCATTCCATTCGCTACTGCTGACGATTGTGATTGTAGCTTCGCAAAAGCTTTTTTAGGAAGAAAACATCCAACGCCTGATTCGAGCGCCTCAATAGAAAGATGGCTTGGCTGATGATTAAATCCGATCAAGTCGCCAGGGCCACATATTCTTAAAGTTCCTGTGCTGTCTCCGTGAGAGAGGTTAATTTTAAGATGACCAGCTTGAACACAATAAAAGCCCTCTTCACCGTCAAAATTAAGTGGGAGTTTTGAGCCCTCTTTAAATTCTACCGTCGAGCGTAGTCGATTAATTTCCTGCAAATCAACATCGGGAAGATTAGCAAAAGAAGATTTGCAGCGAGCGGCACATTCCTGACAGCGATTGCGAGATATTTTTGGCATTTCATTCACCCTGTAATGAGAACTTTAGCATTGACCCGTAAAACTACCCAGTTCAGAGTTATAATAGTAATTGATATAAATCAAAAACGACACCAATAAAATATAACTTTTATCAATTTAATTAAGACAAAGACCATTTCAAATAGCTTACAAATTAAACAAGAAGCGAAGGGCAATAAACATGAATACAGCAGCAAAATTTAATATTGATACGAGTAAACTGAGAACAGCAGACGAAACCATGGTGCTCAGTTCTGAGGTATTATTGAACGAGCTAAAATCGCAAATGGTGGCGATCAATAAAGTTCAGGCAATTGTTGAATTTGACTTAGATGGGATCATTGTAAATGCAAACCATAATTTCTTAAAAACACTTGGATATACACTGAATGAAGTTCAGGGAAAACATCACCGTATTTTTTGCGATACCACTTATGCAAATTCAATTGAATATCGGAAATTCTGGGAAAAATTAAATGCGGGCGAATCCGTGGTCGCTGAATTTAAGCGCGTTGTAAAGGATGGATCCGATGTTTGGATTAACGCTTCTTACAACCCTATTTTTGATTTAAATGGAAAACCACATAAAGTGATCAAATTCGCGACAGACATTACTGAACAAAAAGTAAGAAATGCTGACTTTGAGGCGCAGATTCACGCAATCAGTGTGTCTCAAGCAGTGATTGAATTTAGTTTGGATGGAATTGTTCAATCCGCAAATGAGAACTTTCTGAATACCTTGGGTTTCACTCTTGATGAAGTGAAAGGAAAACACCACCGGATGTTTTGCGACCCAGCCTATGCAAAATCTCCTGAATATAAGGCATTCTGGAATAAGCTTCGTGATGGCGATTATGATGCCGGAGAATACAAGCGGATCGGAAAAGGCGGTAAGGAGGTTTGGATTTCGGCTTCCTATAACCCTATTCGCGACCTCAATGGGAACCCGGTCAAAGTCATCAAATTTGCATCAGATATCAGCAAGCAAAAATTAAAGGACGCAGAGCTTGCCGCTCTTTCACGGACCCAAGCCGTCATTAACTTTAATCTCGACGGCACCATTATTGAAGCGAATGATAATTTTCTTGGCGCCCTTGGTTATCGGGCAGAGGAAATCAAAGGTAGGCACCACTCCATGTTTTGCGATCCCGCGTATGTGGCTTCCCCTCAATATAAGCAATTCTGGGAAAAACTAGGTCGCGGCGAATTTGAAGCAGGCGAATTTAAACGAATTGCAAAGGGCAACCGTGAAGTTTGGATTAATGCAGCTTACAATCCTGTTTTTGATTTGAGTGGTAAAGTTTTTAAAGTGGTAAAATATGCCACTGAGATTACAAAACAGAAATTGGAATGGTTTAGCTTAGTCAAAACCCTAGGTGAAACCGCGGCGCAATTAGGTTCGGCTTCAGAAGAGCTTACCGCCACCGCCACGCAACTTGCGGCGAATTCTGAACAGACTACCCTACGCTCCAATAGCGCCTCAGCTGCATCGGAACAAGTTTCTAAAGGCGTGCGAGCCGTTGCCACCAATACAGAAGAAATGTCTTCCTCTATTAAAGAGATTGCTAAAAATACAGCAGATGGTTCCGTGAAAACCAAAGAGAGCTTGCAACGAGCGAAAGAAACCAATCTTCTGGTGCTCCAATTGGGAGCAGAAAGCAAAGATATTGGAACGGTCATTAAAACCATCAGCTCTATTGCTCAACAAACTAATCTCCTTGCGTTGAACGCTACCATTGAGGCTGCGCGCGCAGGTGATGCGGGAAAAGGCTTTGCGGTAGTGGCAAATGAAGTGAAAGAACTCGCAAAACAAACAGCTAAAGCTACTGAAGATATCACTGCAGAAATTAGCACGATCCAACTAAGCACCGGCAATGCAGTGATTGCAATTGGCTCGATTTCAAAAGCGGTTGAAGAAATAAACGAGATCTCTACCGCTATTTCTGCGGCGGTTGAAGAACAAGCGGCAACCACCAATGAAGTATCCCGGATTGTAGCTGAGTCAAGTAGTGCAGTCGCAGGCATTACGATCACTATTGGAGACGTTTCTAAAGCTGCTGCTGAAAGTTCAACTGGTGCGGGACAGCTTTTAGAAGCGTCTAAAGGCCTGGGGCAACTTGCGACGAAGTTACAAGACCTGGTTAGAAAACTAGATTCAAAATAATGAAGACGGAGTGGCTATAGCCAGAAGCAACAGAATACCAATCTAGGTCAATGCCGTGGTCAAGCTTCGAGTAGCCAAAAGTGCTCAAGCAATATGTACGAACATGAACATGCGGCCTTTGATGTGTGTTTAATGGCGCCGAATGGGCCACTTCAAGTAGTGTCAGTATATAAAGCCTTTAATCAAAAGGATCAGGATTCGAATCTTAGAAACTGCAGAAAATCGCAAGAGGGTGTCGGAACGATTTGTGTAAGTGACTGGTTGGTTCATCATCAGGCTGCTTACGATGTGTGTTTAATGAAAGTTGCTGTCACCCCCGCTCCGCAAGTGGTGACAGCAACGGCGCCAGCCGCGCCGGTGCAAGCTAAACCGTCTCAGCCTACTAGCGCCTATCGCTGGACTCAAAACCACGCAGTTCCATTCAGCCCCTATGCTGCCAAACATGCGAGATTTCTTTCAGAGAGCAATCATTGTTACCGAGTTGACGCAAATGGGAATACTTACGGAGCCATACTTGATGACCGATTTTGTCACGTGGGGTTTCTTTCAGAGAGCAACCATTGCTACAATGTAGATGCAAAATTCATTACCTATGGTGCCTGGGTTGATGATGCCTTTTGTAGAGTGGACGCTTGGTCTGAGTCCAACGCTTGCTACAGCGTGGATATCAGACACAATACCTATGGAGCTGCTTTAGACGATGCTGAATGCAGCGTAGGCTACAAAGTGAGTAATAATAATTGCTACCATATGGATAAACACGGACAAGCCTACGGTGCAATCGTCTCCGACGAATATTGCCAGCGTAAATAGACTTATTTCCGCCCCTCCCAGATCTCGCTTTTTAATGAGTTACGCACAAATCGTTCTGCGTTGGATGAAGTGACTAGAAAGAAAATGTATTTGCGACCCATTAAGGAGGGCAATTCATCACTTGCAGAGGCCAGCAGACTTTGTGGCAATTTTCATGAGCCGATCAAGAAAAAATTGAGGAATAGCATGGCTATTTCGAAACTTTTTCGACCGAGGCGAATTAAAATTGACCAAAATATGCGCAGCATATGCGAGTGATGGATTACTCTCCTTAATGAGAGTCCCCAGGAGCAAATGCATTTTATTTTACTGCCTCCTCATCATGCGAAGCAACCCCGCGCGTGACTCAAAAAAAAAGGGCACCCCGAATCGGAGCACCCTTTTAAATTATATGATTAACCTAAAACTATTTCTTAGGTTTGTACCAGCACATTGGGCGGTATCCAGCTTTGTCGCCTCTTTCGATTGCACAAGCTCCAGTGATCGCATCGCTTTGACCAAAGTCTTGAGTAAAAGAAGCACCACAGAATGAACCGTTAAAGTAAGTGTCTACGCGACACTGAGCTTTAGGGTGAGCATTATCAGTAGTAGATACGGTTGCAGTACTTGGAGTATCAAACTTAGGCTCTGGAGTTTTTCCTGAACCGTTAGTCGGGCCGGTATTGCTTCCGTTACTTAAATCCCAAAGAAGGAGGCCTAGAGTTAATCCAGCCATTGAACTTCTTTCGCAAAGTAGAATTTCTTTTTGTGACTTCAATTGAGTAGAGCATTTGTCTTTAACGATTTGTGGAACGTTAAGGCCAGCAACGACCGCTTCATTGTTATCATTTTCCCACACGCGGCGAGCACATTTCATGGTAGCGAAGTAATCGGCTTGTCCTTCGTTAGCTGCCCATGAATTGCCACCCAAAGCACCGCCAAGTCTTGGGAAACCACCGAGGTGATGACCAAGCTCATGACAAAGAACTAAGGTGAAACCATCTGCAGTAGTGCGGCCGTGACGAGCAAGTCCACCGTACATGTTCACTACCCAAGTTTTTCCTGAGCGGCTTGCATTCGCATTTACTGTTCCGTCTGTCCAAAGGTGGTTCACTTTAAGTGTTCCACCTTGTTTAGTGATGATCGGTTTGTAAAAAGCACTTACTTGTTCAATCACACCATCAAAAGTCTTCTCGTCAATACCTCCAGTGAGACTTTCGTACCCAACTGGAATGTTTAAATTGTTTTCTGGTAAGAATTTACAATTTTGTTTGCCGTGATGTTGATGAGCAACTGCACCATTGTTCATGATGCCGCCGCAAGTGATAAATGCCGCTGTAAATGCCAGTGTCCGTACTAGTTTAAAAATAGTCATAGATTCCCCCCCCTTGACTTTTCTATTATCTCCATCGTGGAGTCCTCAATCGTTGAGTAGGACAATGGTCTCAAAGTTTTATCGATTTACAACAAAAAATTGTCGATCTTTAATTATTTATTGCCCCAATAGAAAAAATCAGCAGGATTCATTTTTGAAGAAACTAGTTTTAATTCCTGCATTTGCTCATAAAGTTGCGTCCATCGCGCTAACTTCATCAACCCAAGATCTTGTTCTTTCATGCCCGCAGGCTCAACAAAAACAACTTGTAATTGGGCTGCTTCATCGAAAGTGGCAAGGTCCAGACTTGGGTTTATCTTTTGCATCTGAATATTTGTTTCTCTTGGGGATTTCACATACGACACCCAGCCTTTTTGAGTCGCGTTTGTAAATTTTCTCGCAATTTCCGGCTCATTTCTAAGTGTATCTTCGTGAACAATCACAACGGCGGTATAGGGATCCCAACCCGATTCTGATATTAGAAGTGTTTGCGAATCTTGTTTTTCTCTACGCGCAGCAATAGGTTCCGAGAAAACAAAACACTGCTGTGAGAAATTCTTACTTTGAATATAAGACGAAACTCCACCGGTATAAGGCACTATGGTGGCCTTGATGGGTGCATATTTCTTTTCCAGCCATTCAGTATAAGGAAGTCCTTTTTGAAGAGCGATGGTGCCTTCTGTTTGAAAAAGCTCTTTTAGCCCCTTTATTTTACGCTCAGGATGAACCATGAATCCTTGTGGATTGTGTTGGTAGACCGAAAAGATGGCGACGATTTTCGCCCCCTGACTACGAGCTAAGATCACTTCAGGGGCAGATGCGATTCCATATTTCACTTTTTTTGCGGCCACCATTTGTGCAACTGGTTGCCCTGCCCCGCCTGGCAGAATATTAATTTTTAATCCCACTTTTTCATAATAGCCCTTGAGTAGCGCCTCGTAAAAACCACCAAACTCGGGCTCAGGCTTCCAGTTCAGGGCAAGCTCGTCTGCGAATGAAGGATGGATGATCATCAAAAAGAAAATGAGCTGAATCAAAGCTTTCATTAAATGGGGTCTTTCTCGTATTTAGTTTTGGCGCCAGTGTTTTAATAATACGTGATTTAAAAATGAAATAAATGCGAAAAACAAAATCCCCAGGCAAGCGGCCAGGAAAACCGCTCCAAAAACGCGATCGATTCGCTGCTGATTTCGTGCGGTATCCACTAAGCCACCTAAGCCACTGCCAGAAATGAATTCACCCACAATGGCTCCAATCACCGCTAGACCTGCAGAAATTTTAAATCCGGTTAAGATTTGAGGAACCGCAAAAGGCAAGCGAAGTCGAAAAAGAATTTGTAAGGGATTCGCACCCAAAGTCTTAAATAATTGAAGAAGGAGAACATCGGTGGAAAGTAGCCCCATCACACTATTCGCAATGACTGGAAAAATAGAGACAATAAATGAGGCCGCAATGACAGTAGGTAACCCATAACCCAACCAAATAACCAATAAAGGAGCAATGGCGATGATGGGCACCGTCTGAAAGAAAATAGCATAGGGGTAAAACATTTTTCTCATCAGGGTGGAGGCCGAGAGGATGAGCGCCACACTTAAACCCACCACTATGCTGATTGCCAGGCCAACCGCAGAAGCACTCAAGGTTTGGAGAAATGCAGCGATAAATGCCGTTCGCTCTTCAAATAATACCAAGAAAACTTGAGACGGCGCGGGAAAAAGAAAAGCAGGAATCATTCCTTGGCGTGAAGCGACCTCAACAAAAGCTAAGATAAAGATGAGTGGAATCAGCGGCAACATCATTCGACACTCCGGAGTAAATGGAAGCAATTCTCAACCTGGTTTAGAAAAGTTTTTTCTCCCCGTAGCGCCAGCGGGCGGTCCTCGCCCAAAGAAATCTGTTGATCCAAAGCAATTTGCCCTGGCTGACCATTCAAGACCAAAACACGGTCTGACAACCACAATGCCTCGGTGATGGAGTGCGTGACCATCACGATCGTAGGCTTCAGCGCCTTCCAGAGCTCCCGAAGTTCAATGCCGAGCTCAATCCGAATGGGTTCATCTAAAGACGAAAAGGGCTCATCGAGGAGGAGCAGCTTTGGATCAGTACTGAGCGCTCTCGCCAACGAAACCCGCATTTTCAAACCACCCGATAACTCATGTGGGTAGGAATGAATGAATTTTTTCAATTTTAACTTTTGCACCCAAGGCTCAATTTTGGCCTGTGCTTCTTCTAAGGACACTCCCCTCAATCGAAAGGGCAGTAGAATATTATCACTCACCGTTTGCCAAGGCAGCAACGCAGATTCCTGAAATACAAAACTCATTTCTTCGGGCTGAAAACCACGAAGGAGTTCTCCACCACTTCTCGCCTCGATTCCAGCAAGTAACTTTAGAAGTGTAGACTTCCCTGAACCCGATGGCCCCAAAATCGATACCCATTGCGAATTCGGTATTTTTGCGCTGATGGGGCCCAACCCAACGTGCGTTTGCGGGTAGAGTTTCGTCAGATCACGGAACTCGATCATGCACTCACCATCGCGGAACCACTGGCATTGCCTTCAAGATCACAAAGGGTAATCGCTACTGATTGAAGAGCAACGGAAGGGACAGCAAGCGAAATTTGATCCCAAAACCATTCGGCAATTTTTTCGCTTGTAGGATCAAATGTAAATTGTTCGTTTAAATATTGACCTGAAAGAGGCTTCGTCATTTTTTCCAGCATTTGTTGCAAACCCACTAAATCAAGCAACTTGCTTCCTTGAAGGGGAAGCGCGGAGTGAAACGTGGCCGCTACTTTCCAAGTATGAAAATGGGGCGTATCAAACCCAGGAAGTGAATGAGAGGCTTTAAATTCATGAAATACGGATAAATTCAAATTTTTTGGTTTGGGGATAGTCTTCATGTTCACTCACTTATTTCTTACTGTAAATATAGGCAGCACCCTGCCCTGGGCTTTCTTCAATTAATACCTTTATAGAACTTACATTCTTGTCCTTGAGTAAGTTTAGCTCCTGATCGAGCTCCATACAAAGGAACTCAAAATAAGCTCGGGCTAAATTTTCGCAAGTAACATTGTCGACCTGCATGAGAACTACTTCATCCGTCGGAAGTAGATAGCGCTTCTTGCAAAGCTCAAATTCAATTGATGTTTTACTTTGCTTTAAGCACTTAAAATGAGGGTTCTGGGTAGCGACCAGTACCTTTTCATCCCACAATTTCGCAATCTTTTTCATGGCTACTTTTACATCAGAAAAAAGAATGGTTTTCTCAAAACTGACATCGCGCACACTTAAATAAACAGAAGGCTGATAATGGTGACCATGGAGGGCCTCTTTTGTCCCGTCCTTGAATACGGTCATGTGGCTTGCGGCAAACTTCAATGCTTCTTTTCGAATGCGAATTTCATAAATTTCAGGCATGCTGCGAATATAACAAAAAGCAGAAAGAGGTGCACATGAAATCTACCACTCAACCGAACTCGGTTTCTACTGTGATTGTTGTAACGGGAGCTGGAAAAGGAATCGGAGAGGCTTTTGTGAAGCAACTGATCCTTGAACTCCGTTCGCGGCCTGAGGTTTTCAAAAACCCTAAGCTCGTCCTCACCTCACGCACCCAGTCTGACCTGATCAATTTAGAGGCCATTTGTGCCGAAGCCTCTATCGCTTGCATTATTGTTCCTCTTGAGCTCACTTTGGCGCCGTTTGAGCCCATCCAGCAAGCCATTCGTCACTTTGGAAAAGTAGATGCGCTCATCCACTGTGCTGGCGTTGGACGCTTTGGCGACTTCTTGGACCTGACAAAAGAAGACCTCGAGTTCGTGATGAAAACGAACGTGGAAGCAAGTTTTCTGCTGATGCAGGAGTGTTACCGAGAAATGAAGAAACAGCAATCGGGAACCATTCAATGGGTGACCTCCATTGCTGCCGAGAAAGCCCTCGAGCAATCGGCAATCTATGGCATGAGCAAATTTGCACAACGAGGCCTCATTGAAGTCATGCGGATTAGCGCCTATCAAGATGGGATTCGCATTACTGAAATCAAACCTGGTGCAACCTATACGCCCATGTGGGGTGACATTGATCAAGCCATGATCAAAAAAATGATGAAGCCTGAAGATGTAGCCTCAGCGATGATCAATGCGCTTTTTCTCGACCCTCGGGCAAGCATTGAAGAAGTGGTCATTCGGCCCATTGCAGGTGACTTATAATTCATGAGCTATTCCTTACTGTTTTGGGGAATCGTTTTACGCCTCCTTTTTTCAATGCAAACTGCTTTTGCCAATGACACCACACCCGATTACGAAACCGTCGTCAAGTCGCGAGCATCCTTTGAATCGCTCAATGAAGATACCCTCCTCCCTCGGAAAACAGTCACGAGTGATCTCTCGCGAAGCGACACCTTAAGTACCCTGTCCAGAACCAGCGTGTTCCCTTCAGATAATCTCGGTTACCCGAGTGGCGCAATTTTATCGGGGACCGGTGGAAGAACCGCAGACGACACCCAAGTTTCCACGCTTGGAGTTCCACTCAATGCAGCTCAGGGGGGCGGCGCAGATTTCTCCGCGTTTCCAAGCTTCTTATGGAGTGATGTCGAAACCTCCCCCCAAGGTGTATCCGGAAATATCCAATTCAAACTCTGGACGCGTGAAACTCTCGCTTCGCTTCCCACTCAAAGCACGCGATCGCAATTTACCAGTTCGTATCGTCGCGACGTGCAGAGTTTTTCATTTTCAACTAAACAAGAGAATATGGCGGTCACTGCTGGGCTCAATACAGG
>CAIMWN010000117.1 GCA_903845155.1 Oligoflexia bacterium | reverse complement strand
CTGGGTTTAATTACATAAAACCAGTATACGTTACCCGCTCTGGCATTGTCCGAGCATGATCATAAGAGATCCATGTAACGGTTGCCGAGAGGGGATGCTGCTTTTTTTACATTGTCTCCTCGATCATTTCATTTTCAATCATTATTTCTAGAGTGAGTTCGGTTGGGTTCTTTATGTGCCCTTTTAAGACACTATTGTAGCGTGGTGGTATTCCCCAATAAACTGCTATGTCATTGGCGTAGGTCATGTGCTTTTCTTTTTCCTTAATGGAATTAAGCGTTTTTAGGCAAGCTAGGACTTCGTTAAAATAATAGTCAATCTGCCAATACCCGTATTTTCTTAATTGTATCTTTTGGTTAATGCGAATTGATTCAGTAATCAGTTTAAAACCTTCAGTCGCTTTGTCATTCTTAAAGCCAGTTGCGCCAATTTTGAGTTTGCATATTAGGTCAGCTGTTCTTGGGCAAGCAAGGTATCTAGGAGTTTTGGAAATCAATTTTGAAAAATGTTTTGGATCAGAAGTAATTGCACAAATTAGTTCTTGAAGTGCAAGCTTCGCTCGTACCCGAGGCAGAGCAAATCGCGCGACTTCATTTGCCGCCTTTTTACCTGCAGCCTTCATGAAATCGTCATAAACTTCACCACATCGGTCTTTATGGTACCAAGGCATCGGGTCCATTTTTTCAAGAAATGCTCTACTAGCTTTATCAACGAATGTTGGTAACAGACTGACAAATAATTCAGTTAGGTCAAGGTCATCTAATTCCGCAGACTTCCAAAGCATTTCAAGCTGTTTCTTTGTATCAGTATCGAGAGAATCTTTAAGGTTTGCTCTATTGCGGAGAAGTTCAATCAAAGATTTAGTGTCAGCAAGTTTGAATTTTTGAATCAGAAACAGCTTTTGTTTCAATGCTTTGGTTGTATCTCCGTAACCCACTATTGCCAGTGGAAGCTCGATTTTCTGTATTGAATCTAGAGGTCTATTAAACACATTTGCTCTGAAATATTCGACTTAGGAGTTACTGCAATTGAAGGTTTATGTTTTTTCTGTAGTCTTCTGTTTTTTATCAATATCCGAAAATATGGGCATTTTCCATGTACTGACAAATCTTTTTCGTCATCGCCTTTTCTAAATTTGATTATTTCGAATTGTTCCGGATTATATTTGTGAAGGAAAGTTATTGGCACACCCATAACGCCGCCATAGTCTTTAGGGACGTCTTGGGTTTTATTGACATTAATCCCGTTGTAGTTATCGTAGGTGGGGTAATTGCTTTCATTTCCGATATATGTTTTTGTAAGAACAATATCTTCATGTCTTGTAGTAGTGTCTAAGTTTGTTAGCCATAAACAATTATTCGGGGAAACTATTCTGCATCCAGATGCATCGACGCGAGCCTCTGTGCCATAAAGCTCATATTCTTCGGGAACGATAAAACCAGAAATTCCTCGTCCCAGATTTATCCCCAACCAAATTTCATTTTTTTGGATGAGTTTAAATATCTCTTTATAGGTAATCGCATTGATGTTTCCAATTACTAAAAATTTCTTATCGTATTGAATTAATTGGGCGATGTATTCTCGAAATAATGAAAATGGTGGATTAGTGACTACAATGTCTGATTGTTTAAGCAGCTCGATGCTTTCTTTACTGCGAAAATCGCCATCGCCTTCAAGGTAAACAATATCAAGATTGTTCAAATCTGAATTTTTACTACTAGGAAATGTACCGTAAAAACCTAGATCCTGGGTTTTGTAACAAGCCGTAATTAATTTTTTTAGCCCTAATTCTTCAAAATTCTGAGCAAAATATTTGAAAAAATTACTCGTTTTTGGATCGTCGCAGTTACAAAACACTACTTTGCCTTTGAAGTGCTTTTTGTAATGTTTTAGTTCACTCTCGATGTCTTTAAGCTGCGTATAAAACTCATCTTTTTTATTTGCTTTCGCGTCTTTTAGGAACGAGCGTGGTACTTTTCTCATTTTTCTCTCAATCTCTGAAACAACTTTTGTATAAACATACTGAGATGACATTCTTCTAGTCAAGGAAGACCCCCGACATCATGCTGCCAAAATTTAGAATGGCTTTTATTGCGAACAAATAAGGTCAAAATAATGCCTTAACAATGTCGCGGCGCACCGCACCCTAAGGGTATGGGCTAATTTAACAGAAACTTGACCAAAAATTCTGTTTATCTAAATGTAATTAGCCGTTTTTCCGATAGGGCATTGTGGCAGAAAAAACGAAAACTAAATACACCGGAAAAGGCCAAGCGAGCCGCCTTATAGAGCAGCATGAAAAATCCGGCGGTGTCGAAGGTATATTCGGAGAAGATGCAAAAAGGCATGATTCTTCAATTAGTGATGTTGCCAAACAGCTATTGGTATTACTTCATGAAAAGTACCCTCATCTAGATTTTAGAAGAAGGGAAACTATAACAAAGCAAGAGATTCACTCAAAGCTTCAATCGATTGATAAAAGACTTGGAAAAACTCTCTTTGTGAAAGCCTCAAACATTCAACCGGATGGTGGGATTATCGAAGTAAAGGATGCAAATAATAATTGGCGGGTTTTGCTGGTGGGGGAGTCAAAACATCAAGGAAATGACATCGAAAAAATAATTGCCGGCATAAAGCAGGGCAAAAAGAAAGATCAAGACTTGATGGTAGCTGGTAACGCGATTGAAAGGGTTCATAAAAATATCTTAGAAATTAGAAATATGATGATTGATGAACATCATTTTCCTTACGTCGTATTCTTACAAGGAACGAACTTTGCGACCGAAACTAAAATTGTAGCAGATCCAACGGGCAGAAATATCACTATTTCTCACGTGGCAGGTGGCTTAAATCGCATAGATAGAGTGACTGCAAGTAATTTTGGGATGGAGATAAATACTAATCACTGTAAAAATATCGAGGTAAAAGGCCAAAGGCTCCAAGTCGCTTCGTTATATTTTCAATGCGATGCATGGTCCTCTGACGCGATGCTAAAAATCATGTCTGAAATTGCAGGAACATCGTTGGAAGTTCTAGCGTCACACGGCAGCCTCACTTTAAAATAGAACCTTTTAAGTTATGCCGCCAAACTCCTGCACCAAGTTCTAAACTCGTCCAGTTTGCCCAACCATTTTTCTTTTTCACCATTTACCGCCAACATCGCAAAAGGCATTTCCCAATTATATTGAAGTGTTCCGTCCGCCAAGAGCAGGTTCGATGAGGTCAATTCTACCATTTTACGTTTTACGTCGGCTGTAGCGTTTTTGAAAATCATTTCAGCGTGTTGCATAAGTTCGATAAGCTCCACACCTTTCGTCATGTAGTCGTCTTTCACGGCATCGAGAGCGGCGAGTTCGATGGCGACATTCTTTTTTTCCGCGTTCCACTTGTGGCTTTGCTCGCGCCACATTTCTTTTGGGATGTCACCGTTCACTTTGTCCTCATAAGCGGTTTCGATATTGCGGTCGAGCGTTGCCATTCGTCTGGTGAGTTCATCTTTCTTGGAGTGGTCTTTTTGCTTCTCCTCGAAATGCTGCTTCCAGAGATACTGCTTCATGCGCTCGCAGGTTACTTCGTCAAAGCTGAAAAAACGGAACATCTCTTGAAAGATTTCTTCAACTTCCTCTTCACGGTAGCTCGCTTTTCTCCCCACCTGAGTTTTGATGTGCTTTTTGTCTCGCTGAGAGCATCTCTCATCCCCGTTGGGACGTGAGCATCGATAATAATTGAAAAGGTGAGTTTCACCATTTTTATATGTTCGTCGAATGCTTTCGGCTGTAATAGAACAACCGCAAATTTCGTTTGTTAAATTGCCATTTACATCGATAAGTCTTCCACTACAGAGCATCATGCCAATATAGGGATGGGCTTTTGAGAGGCGTCGTTTGCGACGGCGTCCCTCCAAAATATCTTGAACTTGTAGCCAGTCTGATTTGCTGACAACGGCTTGGTGTTTACCGTTAAAAATAGTTCCATCGTATTTAAAAAATCCATAGTACCAAGGGTCACGCAAAAGTTCGCAAAAGCGCTTCTTGCTAGGAGTTTTTTTGATTTGAGGAAACTCTTCGTCCAATTGTTTTTTTAAGTCTTCGTCAGTGAAGGTGCGATTACAGATTCTATGTCCATTTTCTATGACGATAGTAAACGCACGCTTCATGTAACAGGCTCTCTCACCATCAAAAACGATACTGCGATTACTACCATTCCCGATTCCTTTATATCCCCATTTAGGCTTTCCGGGATACAGACCTCCTTCTATACTTTTAATCATCCCACCCATTACGTTTCGACGGAGTTCGGTAATATAGGCTTCGTTTTTGATGTTCTCAACGTGCCACATGAGCCATTGAGCAATGTCCGCACGAGAGCAGAGCTTTCGACCATCACGGGCGAAATGAAGAGTTACACCTAAATCAACTAAATCTTCGAGCACTCTAGCAGAAAATCGATTTCGATTCGAACGAGATTGGAATGCAAATACGACATGCTTAATGGCTCTTTTGGTATTCTGACTATTTCGGATAAATTCGATGATAGAATTAAATTCGTAACGGTCTTCATGTTTTGAAGCAGTTTCTTTGAATTTCCATGGGTCGATTGCCATCTGCAATCCTTCGCGTTCGATGTACTTCTCAATTGTTTCATCTTGGTCAGCGATTGAGTTGCCACGCTCCTGTTTCTTGCTACTTATGCGCATAATAGCCACGGCGAGATTGTTTTCAGCGACAAAATCATCGTTAAAATATTTCTGAAAGAGTTGCGAATTCGAAAGGTCATTAAGTTTTGACATAAAATTTTCCGCCTTTCATCTTGCCATATTCTTCAAGCAGCAGGAAGACCAGTTCGTTCAGGTGTTGAACCGAGTCGATACGCTCGGCTTGTGAAAGTTCTCGACCTAAAAATCTTTCTTCCGCATCGAACAGAATACCTTTTGCAATGCATTCGGTCTCGTTATTTCGGAGTTCGATATTGTGGGTGGATGGTTGATTTTGAAAATCAAGGGGGGCAGATTGGCAGGTCTTTCTTGGCGGAGACGATATTTTTCGATTACGAGTAGTCTTTTTGCAACGCTTGCAATTCTTCTCAAACCGGGTGGAAATTTCGTCGCTAGCTTTTATCAAATAAAAATCCGATACAGGCTTTGATTCTTTACATGTGCCACAAGTTTTTGTCTGATTAGAAATTCCTTCAAACATTTGTGCATTAAGGTAATAAATCAAGTGGAGGATTGCGGGAGTATGGCCTGGAGGATTAGATGTAAAAATCTTCCGAGGGCATAAAGTGCGGATTCAACTTTATGCTACCATTCTCCTTTAAAAAAGCAAGCGTCTTTGGATAAGAATTTCCCTTGCCTGCGCAGCTAATTTTTCAAGCACGGGCATCCCATGGTCGCATTACCCGGAATCGTCTTAAGCAGGGATTTATGTGTTCATTTTTGGATGAGAGCG
>CAIMWN010000116.1 GCA_903845155.1 Oligoflexia bacterium | reverse complement strand
TACTTATTTTTCTTCTCAGCCGGAGTAAGATTTCTTAGAAAAACTTCAGGCAGTAAAGTGCGGTAGTCCATGAAATTCGGGAAATAGTCGGTATAGGGAATCATCTGATGCGTAGTGGTATTGAAAATAGTAACATTCAGGCCATGGCGGCGAAAATGACAGGAATTCAGTGTCAACTGAAGCTCTTCTGTCGAGTCCATGGAGACATAAGTATGAAAGCGATTTTCTGGATAGGATAAAGCAAGCGAAGTGGAAGTTTTTCCACACATCGTATAGTCGACACAGTTCTTCGCCTGAATCAAATCTCCTCCATGGGCGCTCGTCACCATGATATCAAATTGGTCAGCGCGCACTATGGTAGTTTGAAATAGCGGCACGTAGCTCATTAGCATTAAAGCTATATAGGTCTTTTCTCTCTTCATGACTCTCTCCAGTCGCGCGCAACGTAACAAAGCGAGATAGTGGAGTCAATGTTTTTAAATTAAATTAATTTAATAAAGATGGAGTTTGCTAGGCGGATGCTATGGCTTATATGCCAGTGACTTCTTTAATCCACGTACGAAACATGGATACGCGGGTATTGGTGGTCACACTCAGCTCGCCATCATTGCTACAATCTGCAGTTCCGGTGCGCGGAATTCCCACTAAAACTGGCACTTCTGCATTTGCGGAGTGTTGAGGTAAACGAACCACCGGACCGCCGCTATCACCCGGACAGCCTTTAAACGTGCTGTATATTCCTAAGGTATCGGGATGGGTGAGTTGATCTGACATCAAGGGCTCTTTTTCCTTCATCATCTCAATCAGATTATTATTACTGTGGTAGGGAATGGAAAATCCTCTGAGATTTGGATCCACTTCTTCGTCATTAGCTTTTTGCATGCTCCAGCCGCTGAAAAAGAGCGCGTCGTTTTCTTTTAGTTCTGCTCCATCGAGTGCGATGGCTTGAATGGTGTCGCCGAAAATTATATCCTTACTGAGTTCGATGAGTGCAATATCGTTGTCGAATTCCTCATATAGGAAAAGGAATTTGTGTTTAGGAAAAACGTAGTGTTCTTTATGAAAGTATTTTGGATGTAGGTAGACCCTCTCTACGAGGGGAAGTTGCGTGAGGTCCGATAGGATGCTTGCACCTGCCGCTACACGAATCTGTTTATACGGTGGCGCTTTTAAGTTCATCCACTCTAAGCAATGTGCGGCGGTGACGATCCAACGGGTGCCTATGATGCTTCCGCCACAACCGTGGAAACTCGGTACGATAGAGCCGTCGGGTCGAAGCCAGCCTAATGCTTGCACGGAAACTTGCCAAGGTGCTTGCGTAATATCAATTCGGTCGCCATTAGAGGCGTGAGCTGGCGGGGCTATCAGGACCAGTAGTAATAGGATGTTCAGTAAGCGCATTTCAAGCGGATGTTAGCACGTACATTTTCATTTATCAACATATTTAGTTTAACAAATACTTCAATGATTACTTTAAAAGTTGCTGGTAGCAATCCTTGAATCGTCGCCAAAGGACTTCGTCGTCACCGGTATAGCCCACGCTTAGGCGAAGGAGGCCGGGAGAAAGGTGCATTTCCTTTTGCTCATCGGCCGGGATTTCGCTCGAAGTGCTGACGGAAGGGCAACTCATCAAGGTCCGCGAAAATCCTAAAGAAACAGCATAAAGGCCAAATCGCACCTTTTGGAGTTGAGAGGCAAGATTCATTGCCTGAGTGGAGGTAAGGCAATCGATCGCGATCATTCCTCCATGCCCGTACCCTTCGTTCATCATTGAGCTCATCAGTGTGTGGTGTTCGTGCGATTTTAGGCCGGGATAAATAACGGGTATGCCTAAGTCCTCCATTCGAGTGGCAAGAAAGGCGGCAGATTTCGAATGGGCTGCCATTCGGATGGGAAGGTGGTCGAGCCTTAAATAAAGTTCATGGGCAATTTTTGCGTCCATGACTGGACCAGTGAGCATCACCACTCCGGAATTCACATCAATGAGGCTCTGAATGAAGTCTTTGCTTCCAGTGACCACTCCCGCAATCATGTCGCTTGAGCCAGAAATGTATTTTGTGCAAGAGTGGATGACCACATCGGCTCCGAAATCAGCAGGTGAGATAATGAGTGGAGTGAAGGTATTGTCGACTACCAGTTGTAGGCCATATTTTTTCTTCAAGTCACTTAGTTCTTTTAAGGGCGCGATCCTGAGGAGAGGATTACTGAGTGTCTCTGTGAAAATGATTTTAGTATTGGGCTCGATGGCATTTTCAACAGCTCTTAAGTCATCGGTATCTACAAAGGTAACTCGAACGCCTCTTTTGGGGAGCACGTTTTTGAAAAAAGCGTACGTTCCGCCATAAACAGTTCGAGAAGAAACAATATGTCCACCGTGAGGAACGAGTTGTTCGATGCTCGAAGCAATTGCGGCCATTCCGCTCGAAACGCCAAGCGCCGCCTCCATGTTTTCGAGCGCTGCAAATTTTCTTCCAAATGCATTTACGGTTGGATTCGAATGTCTACTGTAGAGATAGCAACCTTGGAGGTCACCATGAAAAGTTTTCTCCATGTCGAGCGGATCTAAAAAAGTAGAAGTAGATGCGATATCAATGACGGGAACTACGCCACCTTCTTCGCCGAAGTCTTGAACGTCACGAATTGCTTGAGCTTGCTTTGTCATAACTAGAGGTTAGCATGTTTCAGTGAGATTTGACTCAGTTTGAATGAAAAAAGCAGGCTCCACTTTAAATGGAGCCTGCAGGTGTGGGTGAGTGGTTGGTGATTAGATGGAAGGAATAATGGTTGCGCCTAGGGTGGCAGTGAACATTTTGTCGCCAGTAGTGAAGGTCAAGTCAGGACGGGCAATCAGACTGATGTATTTACTTACTTGCCATTCCAGATCAACTCCTGCGTTGGGATACAATCTCCAAAGTGAGCTGTTTGAAGCGGTGCCTGAGTCCAAATATGCAGAATTCGCAAGACTGCGGTAAATTACATTTCCGCCCGCACGGATGGAAGTGCGGAATGAGGGAGTGATGTTCACTCCCAGTTTTACATCTGCCGGAAGTAATAATAAATTTGCGCCTCCAGTGTCAGGCATTGTATCCGGATTTGCTCCAAATAAATTTGAGTTTGATGCCCCCATATGGGAATAGAAGGCACCTACTGAAACTCCTAAGAAATAATCTTTTGCCGATTCACTGAGAAGTGGCGAGATATTAAAGTCTACGCCAAAACCCGTGAGCGCACGACTTTGTTTTGAGCCATTCATGCCAGTATAATTCAATACGCCCACTTGGGGACTAAACCCAATGATTTCATCCTTGAGTGTTTGTTCCTTTTCATAAGTATTCATCCCTACCGATTGATTCGTAGCAGATTGAGCGAGTGCAAAACCCGGAAGGGAGAAAAGTGACACGGTTAGTAATAGACCCAAAGTTTTTTTATCTTTCATATGAAGCTCCTTTGCGCATCGTGCTCCATAGCACCTGCGGTGATGACTTCTCGGGTGCTACCCGCAAAGCCCTGATTATATTTCTTCCTTATATAGCAACGGTAATGCCAAGCGATTTGCGAGCAGTGCTGAGTTTTATGGGCTGTGGGTGAGTAAGGTAGAGCGGAGCGTTCCATTTAGAGTATTTGATCGGGGCAAAAGGGGAAACCGCTCATAAAGACAGATTTTATTTTCGTTTTTTGCGTCAAAATAAAGCTAGAATGAAAAATATGAACTTGATTATGGTACTGACCGTTTTTATGTCTGCAACAGTATTTGCTACAACCCTGGAAGAAGCGCCGAAGTTAATCGTGAATGAAGTAATTCACGCGAAACAAGTGTTTCCCAATCTGACCTTACTCGATGCTATTGGTGCTCGAATCAGTGGGTCAAGTGAAGCAGAACGCGCTGTTCAATGGGCTAAGAAAAAAATGGAATCGTACGGATTTGATCGAGTAACGCTCGATCCTTGCACAGTGCCAAAATGGACGCGAGGAAAATTGGAAAAGGCGACCGTAGTGCTAGCGACTCAAAGATATGATTTAAAAGTTACTGCTTTAGGTGGGAGCAAGGGGACCATCCCAGGCGGTGTGGAAGGGGCAGTGGTTGAAGTTCACAGTTTAAAGGAGGTGGAAAAGCTCGGCAAATCATTAAAAGGAAAAATTGTTTTTTATAATCAGCCTATGGACGCAAGCTTGAAAGATAGCTTCGAAGCGTATAGCAATATTTTTTCCCTGCGGAGTGAGGGAGCGTCGGCTGCTTCGAAATTTGGGGCGATCGCGACTCTCCTTCGATCACTCTCCAGTCTACCCGATGATGATCATCCTCATACGGGGATGATGCACTACCAAGACCAATATGAGAAAATTCCTGCGGGCGCATTAAGCACTCATGCAGCCAATGTGCTATCGGATTTACTAAAGAAAAATCCGAGTCTGCATTTGAAGCTTGAACTCAGTGGAAGTGAAATCACCGAAACGCAGTCACATAATGTGGTAGGTGAAATTACCGGAAGTACTTTTCCAGAAGATATTTTCATCGTGGGCGGACATTTGGATAGTTGGGATTTAGGGCCTGGTGATCATGACGATGGTGCAGGTGTGGTCCAAAGTCTTGAAGTCATTCGTGCGCTCAGACATTTAAAAATCAGGCCAAAGCGTACTATTCGCGTGGTATTATATATGAGTGAAGAGTTTGGTGGAGTGGGGTCTGATCAATATAATAAAAAAGCGTTAAGTAACCATCACGAGCGGATTATTGGTGCATTGGAGTCTGATCGTGGAGGATTTGCGCCACGGGGGTTTAGTATTCATGCGAAACCAGCTGTGATGAATAAAATTAAATTGTGGCAATCGAGTCTTGCACTGGCGCATGCTGATCAACTTTTCGCTACCAAAAGTGGGGGTACTGACACGGAAGCCCTGGGTGAAGCAGGAATACCCGAGTTTGAATTTGTTCCCGAGTCAAAACACTATTTCGATTTTCACCACTCTGCCCTGGATCAATTGAGTGTAGTTTCGGCAGATGATCTGACGATGGGTGCGGCCGCAATGGCGGTGTTTTCTTATTTGGCTGCTGAAGAAGGATTTGATTGAACCTGTAAAAAATTAGTGTTGGTAGAGTGCCCCAGTCGCGATGAGCGTAGGTCCATTCCAACGTTCAATCCTCCGTTCGTAATCGAGAGAAGTCGTGTTCTGATTAATGGTGAGTTTAGTTTCAAAGTTCAAGTGAGTGGTGCTAGCGCTATAATTTGCGGTAATCGTGAGCACATGATTGGCAAGAGTAGCCTTACCGAAATATAAATTATAATTCCAAAGAAAATTAGCATCCCAGGAATTTGCGGTACTGCTCGGAGTGAGGGTAAGATCAAAGCGATTTTCGCAATACGATGTATTCCGGTCGAGTCCTTGTTCGATCCAGTTTACAGTTACTCCACGATTCCCCGTTTCGATGAATTCAATACTTGCTTGATTGAGTTGACAAAGCTCATTCAAGGGGTTGTTTGAAATAGTCCCTGTAAAGAGCCCGCTTGGAAGTGCAGCGCTTGAAGAGCTAGCTGCGATTAGACTCATGAACATTGCAATAAACGATCGTATTTTGTTTGACATAAAGTTCCAGAAAGATCCTCTCGCATTTAAACTCCAACATCCACCGCGTGGACCTCGTAACGGTGGATATTGGAAATTTACAGGTTTTTTTATTATTTAGTCGTCCAATTGAATTTTTTTGCTGCGTTAGAAATGTATTGGTTTAAAACTCAAAACAAGTTTTGTTAACAATAAACTGCAATTAAATGATGACGTTCGCAGAGCGGTGAGTAAGCTAAATTACAAATAGTAGTGCCAGAGTAATGAGGCGACAGGATGGTATTGAGATTCATCATACACATCTTCTTCCCATTTCCACTGAGCATGAATTTCACTATGCGGTCTTGGGAAAAATTGCACACCCAAACCATAACGCGAGAGTTGCATGGCAGTGTCACCATTATTTGGATGAGCTATTTCCTGGGTCACATAACATTGTAGACCTTGTATGGGTTCATAAGTGAGTCTTTGGTAATCATAAACCCCGGTTCCATTTTGAGCTTGGAAATCAAGTTCCCCCATGTAAAAGAAGTTGGGCGTGAATCCCAAAATGACGAAGGGGCCTGCAACCGATCGCCAATCCTCAAATGCTTTCTTACCGTAGAAGTAGCTCACTCCGAATTCATATTTCTCCGCCACCGAAAACGACGCGCGAAGCGACCCACCGTGATCAACTACACCAATCTCACCGACGGTCAGATTGCGTTTTTGACTAATGCTTTCAGGAGCACCAAAAATGGCCGTGGCAAAAATGCTGTATTTCCCGGTCAAGCGGGAATACTCCAAATTATAAGTTTCCGTTTCATCATTCCATCCTAAATTACTTTTAATGGAGAGCATGTGTTCGTCGGTATTGATGCCGTAATTGTTCTTAAATTTACCCAAGCGAAGCGCATCGACATCATTGAATTGATATAAGAAGAAATGTCGAAGGGACTGAAAAGTGTCGGAGTCAAGGTAGCCCGCTTCGAGGTCAATGGTGAGCTTACCCATTTTATAAGCTCCTTCCAAATCAGCCTGCATTAGAAAAAAACGTTTTTCAGTGAACATTGGATTGTCTTGGTAGGTCTGGATGACTCGAGTGTCTCCTCCTAGCAAAAGATCCTTCGAGAGGTGTTTGGCTACCGAACCGTAAAGAAATTTTTCTTCACCATCTTTAGACCAGGTGCTCAGTACTTCTGCCGAAAGTTCATGGCCATATTCAGTGAGAATGCCGCCGCCGGAGGGAGAAACGTGGCAAGTGGTGCAGTTTACATATCCATGCCGAATCATTCCCGGAAATGCAAAAGAAGTTGAGGAAGCTAAAATAGAAAGAATCACCAGTAGCTTAGTCATTTTGTGCTCCGTTCAAAATCCAGGTGTAAATCGCTTGAATTTCGGCATCCGAAAGTTTAGGAGACCACTGCGGCATACTGCCATTGGTGATTTGTTTGTAGAGATCGCTTCCCGCCGGGTTACCTGGCTGGACGGTTTGTAATAACCCTTCATAGCTTGAAATAGATTCATGGCACATTAGGCATTTCTGGCTGATCGTAATCGCTTGAATAGACTGGTAGGTGGGATGAATAGGAATTTTTAGTTCACGACTGCCGCATGACGTTAAAACAAAAAGAACAAAAAAGCTCACTGGAAGCCCGGTTAACCGTATTTTTAGTGTTTTCATGGGAATTAGCGTCGAACGATTGCTTGAAAAACTCAAGGAGAAAAGCGTTCTTGTCAAAGATCGACTTCCAGGTTCCAATGTACGTAGATGTTAAAAATATTGATGTTTGTGGTTTTTGGGTTGGCAATGATTTCAAGCGCAGAGAATTGTTCAGCAGCCTTGGAACAAAGTGATTTCAGTATGAAAGAGAAAATTCTCGATCTCACGGTGACCTTGCCTCCGGTTTTCGGAAAAAGCATCAAGGGAGAAATTCTGCTGGAGCACGCTGAAAATGCCGCAAGAGTGCCCAGTTCCACTGAGGTTTACGAAGTCATTCTTAATTTTATATACGCTGAAAATGGAACTGAAAAAGACCATTTTAATCCCGCAAATGGCCAGGCCGTATTCATCCCCAAAGAGAATCTCAATGGCATTCTCGACACCGATCTCTTAAAAGCTAAATTCTATCCGCCCGTTTTCGACGTTGCTCATCTGCGAGATGTTTACCCAGTGGATTTTAAATTTAGAGCTTCATTTTTGCAGCATATTTTTAAGAAAACATTTATTACGGCGACGCACGTAAATGGTGACGTGAAGTGGAAGGTGTTTTATCTTGATCAATTTGAAATTGATGGGATAGAAATTCAAATCAACGCTATGGGTGCGGTGACCAAAATGAATCTATCCAAGGCGGGTAAATTAGTGAAGGCTCTCAAGATGCAGGATCTGCCTTCTATTACTCAGGCTGAATTTTAAGGTTGTTTTAAGATCGCAGCCTCGATTTTGATATGTTCGATCAAATCACGCGCTATCATATTCAAGATGGTTTTGGAGCTCACCGCTGCATTTGCGACAAGATCTTTTTTGTAGTTTCCCACTATCTCTAAAAATTCTTGATGATGCTTGGTGTGTTCAGCCGACGCTTCTTTTGAAACGTTGAGTTGATTGACGAGATGATCTTCCGTTTCGAAGTGAATCTTGAGGGCGCCAATCATTTCAGAAAGCGCAACAGATAGATTGCTGTTATTAGGTGTTGCGTAGGCACTCACCATTAATGTTTTCATCTTAATAAGCAGATGTTGATGGTTGAGATCAATCGCCTGATCTTTCACGGAGTATTCTTCGTGCCACTCTAATTGATTCAACAAGGTATTCGGTATCATGACGGCACTCTCAAATTATGAGTAAATTGTGAATTAGTCTGTAGGCGAGTCGTGTGCAAAGTAGAGTCCATATACCTATTTTAATACGCCTCTTAAATGAAGTCACTGATCGAATGGCTCAACGGTATTTTTAAAAACTGACCATATCCCCATGTTTATGAGCGGTGAATGGCATGTTCCTCCTGATGATCTGCGCCATATCAACCTAAAAGATTGTCTGTGCGCAGTATATTGCGTGTAGTGAGCATCTGAAATGCGTGATATGGATGAGAGTAATGAATCTCAATAAAAGCTGGACCCAAATCACGGTAGCAAGCAATCTTCGGTTTCATCGTGATGAATTAGATTTGACTCAGAAGGAAGTCGCCAAATTAACAGGTGTCAGTTACCGGTTGATTCAAGAAATTGAGTCGGGCACGGGGAACCCTACCTTAGAGACTTTATTTAAAATCGCTTTTGCTTTCAAAATTTCTGTAAAGGACCTCTTATCGCTTTCCTATCTGAGAATTGCCAAAGGAGACACTGAATTTCTCGATCGTTATAAAGCTAGTTTCAAATCAGAGCGAACCGCGGTTGGACTGAGAAACTTGGAAGGTGTCATCCTCTGGGGTAATAAAAGTGCCGAGAAAATAAATGGAGGAATTAGTTTTCAAAATGGTCCGGTGGATATGATTGAAAGTCTTTCAGGCGATGGGGCAGGTTTGTTACGGAATCAAATGGCTGCCGAGAAAAATGGCTTTGCTTACCCCTACACCATGGCTAGAAAGAACCCTAAAACGGGTGAGATCATATTTTTAAGGTGCCATCCCACCTTGATTTTGGCCAGTAAGGGGCGCTCACCAGCATTTATTTCGGTATACTTGTCGTCCATACTCGAGGATTGCGAGGCAAATTACTTTGAATATTGCTCGCGCTTGATGTCAGTCATCTATTCAAAATAGATTTAAATCTCAATCCACCCATGGAGAATGGAAATGAGTGAGGCGCTTGCAACGCAAATCCATAAACAAACTCCGAGAATGATCGGACGGGCTCCCACTGTTTTTATTGTTTTTAAACTGAGTTGTGATCCGATTAAAAAGAGCGTGAGGGTTAAGATTCGTTTCGCCCCCCATTCAATGGAGTTTCCGAGAGGTGCGAGGGTTGGTATATAAGTAAAAATCGCGGCGAAGACTAGGAATCCTAAAATGAACCAGGGCTTTTGCTGTTTGACCTCATGATCAGATTTTTGTTTTCTGTTAGCTAAATATGCGAAGCAAGGGGTGATCAGTACAATCCAAAGTGCCCTTGATAATTTTACAGTGGTGCCTACTTTGAGTGCTTCGCTACCATACTGGAGTGTAGCTCCGACGACTGAACTCGTGTCGTGAATAGCGAGCGCAGACCACAGTCCAAATTGCGATTGGGAAAGTTGGAGTTCGTGACCAAGGATAGGAAACAAAATCAAGGCGACGGCATTCAAAATAAAGACCACTCCGAGCGCAACCGTGATGGACTGACTTTTTGCACCGATCACTGGCGCGACTGCCGCAATAGCGCTACCGCCGCAAATAGCTGTGCCTACTGATATGAGCATTGATGTTTCATCATCAGCTTGAATAAGTTTAGCGATCCAGCATCCTAAAAGGAGAGTGAATGAAATTCCGATGAAGGTATAAGCAAAGCCGTGAGTACCCACTTTGGCAACTTCTATTAAATTCATGCCGGCACCCAGGCCCATCACGGACGCAGCAAGAAGCGGCCTGATGGTGGTTTTAGCATGAACAAGAAAAGTGCTTTGGAAAAAGAGGGTAAAGGTGATGCCGATGACTAATGCAGTAGCGCTGCTCACGAAAGGCAGGAGACAGGCGAGTGCACAGGCTAAAAAAACAAAATCAGAATACTTCTGTTTTAAAGTGGTGATCCACAAAATGGCTTATCCCTTTCCCCGTTTTGCCTTCATTTGAGTGACTTTATCCATGTGCTCAAGGATTAATTCATTTTGCTTTTCACTGGGGGCATTCATCGAAAGCTCATATTCAATTTCTTTAATTCGAATGCCTTCTTCAATCGCAGCTCGAGTCACCTTAATCACTTCGGCTTCGGTAAAAGGTTTCGTAATAAAATCGAATGCCCCTAATTGAATTGCGCTTCGCATGCTGTCTCGATCATCACTCGATGAGACAAAAATAACTGGCGTGCGAATGGCTTCTGCTCTCATCGTGCGCAATAATTGCATTCCAGTTCCTTCCGCCATACGAATATCACTCAATACTGCCACAACAGAACGATTTCTTAAACGAAGGATCGCTTCATTTCCGGAGGCGGCAGTAATGGACGCGATTCCATTTTCGTTTAGCATTTCCTTGAGTATATCCCGAATTTCTGGTTCGTCGTCTACAATGAGTACCAATAGAGGAACATCCGCCATGTCTTCCTATCGGAGATGCAGAAGCAAAACTCAATACAGAATGTTTAATAATTGTTTAGAAAATACGCATTGCGCCATTGTTACTCTGGGGCTAGAACACGTCCAGACTTCTCCCTTTTTCTACTGATGGCTTCAGGAAGAGATTCGCTCACGCAATCCTCGAGCGCACGGATGATGTCGAGTTTCCAATGGTCGCGTCGATAAACGAAGCTGATTTCGCGAGTAGGAATCGGCGACTTGAAGGCCCGCACTTGTTTTCTAATTTCGGCGTCAGAGAGCGATTCGACCATGAGCTCTGGAATCATCGTATACCCGCGATTGTTTTTAACCAACGCGCGAAGTGCGTCCAAACTTCCACTTTGAAAATGAATGTTTTTGAAAACAGTGTCGTGCTCGACGTTGAGTGAGCAAAAATGCGCCATTTGTGATTTGAAGCAATGTCCATCTTGGAGGAGCCACATTTCATTTTCATCTAGATCCTGTGAAGTAAGTGTTGGTTTGGAAAGGAGTGGGTGGTTTTCAGAAAGGTATAAATAAAATGGTTCATAGTAAAGTGGGTGCTCTTTCAAGCTTGGCTCTTCCAAAGGAGTGGCAAGGATTGCTCCATCAATACGATCGTTTTTTAGATCTTGAATGATCGTATCAGTTTTCATCTCCTCAATATAGAGATCGACATTGGGGTACTTCTTTGAGAAATTTCCAATAAAAAGTGGTAAGAGGTGACTTGCCACTGTGGGAATGATGCCGAGTCGAAATTTACCGCTTACCCCTGTTGGTTTTTTTGCAGCGATGTGAAGTAGCTTTTGGTGTTCCTTGATGACGTTACGTGCTTGAGTAATAAACCGTTGCCCCTCTTCGGTTGGAATAATCGGTTTTTGTAGTCGATCAAAAATAATCAGCCCGAGCTCATCCTCGAGTTTTTGAATTTGCTGACTTAAAGTGGGCTGTGAAATGTGTACTGCTTTTGCGGCCTTTCCAAAGTGCCGGTGCTGATCCACGGCGATTACGTATTCCAATTGGGTCAAGCTAGTCATGGCAAACCTCCGATAGTTATTATCTATAGTATAATAGATTTAATCGAATTTATGAATCATTAAAAATAGGCGATTCTGTGTGTAGACCGCAAGGTGCCCTGGAGCACGCAGCGGAAAGGAGACCAGAGTGAACACTATTATTAACAGCAAGTTACAGGATTTTAAGGTGCAGGCCTATCATGAGGGCGCGTTTAAAACGATTTCAAGGAATGACCTCCATGGTGCGTGGTCCATTTTTTTCTTCTATCCAGCCGATTTCACCTTTGTCTGCCCTACTGAATTAGGGGACATGGCGGATCAATATGCGGAATTTAAAAAAATGGGGGTGGAAGTATACTCCATCAGTACTGACACCCATTTTGTTCATAAAGCCTGGCACGACGCCTCAGAAACGATCAAGAAAATTAAATACCCGATGTTAGCAGACCCTACCGGAATGCTCACGCGTGCATTTGGTGTTCATATTGAGGAGGAAGGCCTTGCATACCGTGGGACTTTTTTGGTTGACCCTGAGGGAAAAATTAAAATTGCCGAGATTCATGACAATGGCATTGGTCGTAATGCAAATGAGCTTTTGCGCAAAGTTCAAGCTGCGCAATTTGTCGCGAGCCATCCGGGTGAGGTGTGTCCCGCAAAGTGGAAGCCAGGTGCGCAAACTCTAAAGCCTGGGCTTGATCTCGTCGGAAAAATTTAATTTAAACTTTTTAGCAAAGGAGAACTTCGTCATGTTAGATCAAAATTTAAAGCAGCAATTACAGGATCTGTTTATTTCATTAGAAAGCACGATTGAGTTCTCCTTTGCAAAAAGCGATCACCCCGATCAAGGGCAATTGGTGGAGATGCTGACCGAAGTGAGTTCAGTCTCTAGCAAGCTTTCAGTTCATGAAGACTTACTTAGGTCAGCGCCCTTTCCTGAATTTAAAATTCTAAAGGGCGGGTTGCATACCGGAATAGAATTTAAGGGTATTCCGAACGGGCATGAGTTTAGTTCCCTGGTGCTCGCTATTTTACATGCAGACGAAAAAGGAAAGCGCTTTGACCAAGGCTTGGTGTCGCGAATAAAGAATTTAAATGCACCGATCGAGCTTAAAACCTACGTCTCACTTACTTGCGAAAATTGTCCTGACGTCGTTCAAGCTTTAAATCAAATGGCTTTGGCGCATGGGCAGTTTAAGCACACCATGATTGACGGTGCCTATGTACCAGACGAAATCGAAAATCTGGGCATCCAAGGCGTTCCGAGCGTGGTTGCGAATGGTAAGCTCATTCATTCGGGGAAAATCTCGGTTGCGGATTTATTGTTAAAATTGGAAACGACCTTTGGCGTAAAAAAAATAGCTCAAGAGTCGCTTGATTTGGGTCAGTTTGAAATGGCCGTCATTGGAGGCGGTCCTGCCGGGGCATCGGCCGCAATTTATAGCGCTAGAAAAGGAATCAAAACTATACTGATTGCTGAAAAAGTAGGCGGTCAAGTTCAAGAAACCAAAGGAATCGAGAATCTGATTTCTGTTTTATATACCGAAGGGCCGACACTTGCAGCTCAGCTAAGGCAACATGTTTTAAGCTATCCAGTGAGCATTCTTGAGCACCGTCGTGTGAAATCCATCGTGAAAGGTGATTTGCATCGGATTGAGCTAGAGAGTGGTGAGTTTCTCACCACTAAATCAATCATTGTAGCGAGTGGTGCGAAGTGGAGAGAGCTAGGAATCCCCGGCGAAAAGGAATACCTCGGGAGGGGGGTTGCGTTTTGTCCGCACTGTGATGGCCCCTTCTATAAAGGAAAAAAAGTGGCAGTCGTCGGCGGAGGGAATTCCGGGGTGGAGGCAGCGATTGATCTAGCGGGAATGGTCAAAGAAGTAATTCTGTTTGAGTTTAACGATCAACTGAAAGCTGATCAGGTGTTGATTAATAAGTTAAAGTCCTTACCGAATGCCTCAGTGGTTACTTCTGCTCGTACGAAAGAGGTCGTCGGTGACGGGAAAGCCGTAAACAAGATTATTTATGAAGATCGAAAAACCGGCCTTGATGTTTCAATTGATTTAGATGGGATCTTTGTTCAAATTGGTCTAGTTCCCAACAGTCAATTTTTGAAAGACACAGTGGACCTCACCAAAACTGGCGAGATTGTGGTGGATCAAAAAGGGAGAACGAATGTGGCTGGTATTTATGCTGCGGGTGACGTGACCACCATTCCTTATAAACAAATTATTATTGCGATGGGTGAGGGTGCAAAGGTTGCGCTGGCGGCTTTTGAGGATACGATGTATTTATAGAGCAATAGTGGTGCTAGCAAACAGTATTAGCTGTCCTTTGTAGAAAACGCTCTGGGCAGTTCGAAATAAAAAGTGCTTCCGTGTCCCTCTTTACTGCTTACGGCGATGGTTCCTCCATGCAATTTTACAATTTGATTGCATAGAGAGAGGCCCAAGCCCAGACCGCTGGTCCTAATGACCTTGTCGGAACGCCCTCGTATGAACGGGGTAAAAAGTTCAGCCTGTTGCTCTTTAGTAATGCCCGGCCCATGATCGATTACAGAAATTCGGATGGTGTTTATTTTGGCTTCAATTTCAACTTCAATTGGTGTGTCGTTTGGTGTATACTTAGTAGCATTATCGAGCAAGTTTGATAATACTTGATTTACCCTGAGTGGATCTATTTCCATCTCGATTGTGTTTGCTGGTTTGATAAAAGTAATTCTACGATTGGGAAACTGAAGCTGAAACTCCTCAATGCAATTTAAAATTAGTGTGACAATATTAGTGCGTACGGGCTCCAGTAATAATAGCCCTCGTTCTAGTCTTGATACATCAAGTAGGTCGACGACTAAGCGGGTAAGTCGATTCACAGGGTCTTGAAGTCGCGTTAAAGCAGAGTTATCGAAAGTCTGCCCCTTTTGAGACTGTTTTTGAGCGAGCCCAAGCAAGAGGGAAATCGCAGTAACTGGGGTTCGTAGTTCATGAGCGGCCAAAACTAAGAACCTTGATTTGGCCTCTAAGGTTCGTTCAGCGGCCAGTTTTGCAGCCAACAGTCCTTCCTGATAGCGCTTGCGATCAGTAATGTCACGAAGACTCGCTACCGAATAAACTTCACCACCGAACTCAAAAGTCGAGACGCTGATTTCCATGTCAAACTCAGTGCCATCCGACCGCAGCCCTCTTGATTCGTAAATGGTGGGAGCCGGTTCTCTTTTGGCTCGACGATTGACATTTTCAAGCAATTCGCTTCGATGGCTAGCGGCAATGCAGTTGGTAATGGGGGTTCCAACAATTTGCTCGTTGTCTTTGAATCCGAATTGTTTAAGATATGCAGGATTTGCAAACATATGTACCCCAGCCTTTGATACCCCGATTGCATCCATCGAGCTTTCAAATACTGCACGTAGCTTCGCTTCATTTTCTTTGATCAATTCTGTCGCCTGGAACTCACGGCGATAAAACTCAGCGCTCCGCCTTCTCCATAAAAAAATCAGCATCATGGTTAATCCAAAAATTACGCTCGCAATAAGCGCAACTAAACCAAATAAATAGGGACGCATCGATGAATAGGCCTCAGCACTACTCATTTTAACAACAAGAAACCAGGGAGTGTCGGGCACGGCATGGATATCCGTAATAACAGGAGTTCCACTATAATCGGAGCCGCTTACAATTCCCGAGCTGCCAAGAACCGCCGCTACTGCAGGAAATTTAACATTGGTCAGCGGGATACGTACATTGAGTGGCGGATTCTCTGCAAACTTAGTTTCATTCAGAATGAGTGCGTCGTCGCCGTCGCGGCGAACGAGTAACGTTTCGCCAGTCTTGCTCCATGTGGGCCAATTTAAAATAATGGGATAAAGCCATTTTTTTGGATTTACTCGCAATGAAATCACTCCAATAACTAGATTTTGATTTGATCGTGCGAGGATTGGTACAAGAATGGATAGATAAATCTGGCGATCATAATCGTACTTGTAGAGATCAACGAATATAATCCTCTTTGAATGGATGACTTCTGGTATCTGTTTTAAGACTTCGTTCGGAGTGGGGGCCTCTTCAATGGGATACACCATGCGAGCGTTGCCTTGCGTGTCAAATAACCGGACTTGGTTATAGTCATAATGGGAAGAATAGGCATGGAACCACTTTTGCAAATCTTCTTTTGCCTGTTTGTTTTCGGAATGATTTATAAATTGGTGCACGGAACTAGCTAGGTTAAAATTGGAGTGAAGCATTTCAGCATCTCCCAGGCGTTCATTTCGCCACTGTCGGAGTTCAGCTATTTTTAGGTTAGCAATGCTCGATAACTGTTGTTCTACCTGGGAGCGGTGTGTTCTGTTGTAACGTTGATAGATTGAGTGTCCTGCAAGTAAAAGGCTCACCACCAATAAAATAAATATCCCAAAAAAAATCTTTGCAGAGTTCATCAGAGATCTCGTTTTATTAAAGGGTGTCTTTGTTTCGACTCTTGGACCAGTTAAAAACATGCGGTACCCCTTTGCTTCATTTTCTATCGTTGCTCAGTGAAGTACGTCAATTTGAAAATGTCATGAGAGTGAGTTACGAATGTAAAATCCATTTATTTTGAAAACTTAATGAGAGTTTAACAAATTTGAGTATTGGCCGTGAAGTGACTTTAGAAATTCCGCTAACTCTAGCGCCTTTGGCTGTCGATCGCCTCCGGCTAAAAAACAGCCATTCCCTCGGGGCGAGTGTCGCCTGGAAGCTGTAGTTGAATCATGTCGCTATTTATTTCAGCAAGTTTTCCTGTGCTGGGATCGATACTTAACACATGAAGCGCATTACCCATGCCCATCGGAATGGATGCATGGTCACGTTGCTCAAGAATATATAGCATCGTCTCGCTAGGATCTAGTGCGAATTGATATAAACCGCCTTCGGCATTGAGTACCAGTCTTTGTATTTCGAATGGATGATATGGGTCGCTCGTGTCATATACTGATAAGCTATGGTCGCCGGCATTTGCAGTGTAGAGACGGCTTCCAGTCGCATTTGATTTAAACCAACACACTGCCTTTCCTGAATTTGAGACAGTTTGCAAAAACGTCAGATTGCCGTTCATATCATAGGAATATACGCCAACCTTGCTTACCGTTGGATAGCCGACATAAAGGACAGGTGCAATTGGATTCACGGCAAGACCGAGTGGAACATGAGGCGCATTGATTCCTGCAAACTCAGAGTCGGGTAACGTAAGGGGGGTTTTTTGGTAAAGGTATCCTGAATCGAGTGAAAAACTTTCAATCATTCCACCCAGGAAATCGGCACCAAAAACAAGACCGGCATGAACCAGTGCTTGGCTTGGAGATGACCCCGCAGCAACTTCAATCGTGGATTGACTGATGTGAGTTAAAGTGCCGTCGTCGTTCAACCTAAATGTTGTATAATTGGGGAGGCTTTTATCAGTATTTTGAGCGGGGTCACCATGCTTGTTTACTACAACCAGAATACCGTCTTCATAACCTAAGCTCACGGGTTGAACTCCTTCAGAATAAAATGGAGAACCCTGCACGGGAGTGAGGCTTCCATCGTTTGCGATGTGAAATACTGCGATTGAGTTAGACCCGGAGTTGACTGCAAAGAGCAGTGTGTGTGTTGGGTTAACGATGATGTTCTGATCTGAATCAAAAGGTCCAAGCGAAAATGAAGGATCCACAAAGCCTGCTCCGCCTGTCATGAATGGCGAGCCCATTAATGGCTGCAATGTTCCGTCGTCGAGAGTCCGATAAGCCAGAATAGAATTTCCCAGAGGAGTGGCGATGTTGCTTTCGGTGTAGATGTAGTTTGGGGGAATTTTAGCGTCGACGAGACTGAGATTTGTTGTCGAGCTTATCTTTGCATATGAGTTCGTGTTGAACGCACTCAATGTAGTAGCCAGGAGTAATATAAATTTTTGGGTAAGTTTGAGTGATCTGCAATTCATAGCTTGTTTCATTTTAGTATCCTTTGCTCGTTTGAGCCTAATTATAGCCATTCAGAGTGAGTACGTAGCACGAACCATGCCCTGCTGTATGGCCATGTAAGTGATGAGCGAGAATCAGGGATGTGCATTCTTGCCCCATATCTAAATGCGAATTCCCTAATGGCGGCATTATGTTGCACCGAGTTCTGATCAAAGATTTGAGGTTAGATGATAGGATTCCAGTGAGAAATATTTCAATGCCACTTGTTTGACCCTTGTCTTTTTAGTTGATTTTTATTGCGAAAAAAATAAAATCATTTAATAATTAAATAGAACAATATATGTCTATAAAAAATTTAAATAGTGTTTTCCAGGATCTTGCTTCACTCAAGCACTTCTATGCGGTCGCTTCCTGTGGCGGTTTTTCTAAAGCAGCAAGGGCAACTGGAAGTTCCCAGCCAGCGCTTTCATTGGGTCTGCAGAAATTAGAGAAGACTTTAGGTGCCGTATTGATTGACCGAAAATCTCGTCAGTTTGCATTGACTCAAGAAGGTGTGGCTGTATTTAATTTTTGTCAAAAACTTGAACATTCACTCAAGTCGATGGTAGGGAATTTCGAATCTAAAGAGTTCGCGGTAAGGCGTTGTTTGAGAATTGGAACTGCATTGTCGGTAGGCTTTGTTCCACTTTTAAGTGCGTGTACTGCCGCGATTAAAGAAAAAAGTCCCGTTGAGTTGGAGCTGAGCTCCGACAGCACCTATTCACTACTTAAAGGTGTATTAGAGGGTAGTTTGGATGCCGCAATTGTCCCAGACGATGTAAGTGGCAGTGGCTTAAAATTTACGAAGCTCTTGGAAGATCAAATAGTCTTCGTGGTAGGACGCTCTCATGCAAAGACGGTGCAGCCTCAGTTTTGGCCAGCTTGCCTTGAGAACATTCCTTTAGTTACCTACCCAAGAGAGGCCCCCATGAGAGCTCTCGTTGATCAGCTGTGTCTTCAGAAAAAACTTAAATTTAAAACAACGTTTTCAGTGAATAGCGCCGATGCTTTAAAGTTAGTAATTGGCTGCGGAGGCGGTGGAGCATTTATCTTGAGATCGCTTGTCTTGAGTGAGTTAAAAACAAATCAATTGATTGAAGTAAAACTTCCATTTCCATTACCCAAAAGTGCCATCATGTTGGCTACTCGCGAAGGTGAGCACGGAGATTTTATCGGCAAAGAAGTTAAGAAAATGATTCAGATATAAGAAAGGTTCCGAATATGAATAAAATAGTATTAGTGATGATCGTGATATTGGCGGGTTGTTCTACAGCAAAAGTGCAGCCGATGAGCAATGCAAGCAGTGTTCCGGTAGCGGCCACCCCAGTTCCTGCTCCAGTAGATCCGACCTTGGTTTCGTGCGAAAAAGGAAACGATAGTCGAACATTGGCGATTGTAATCACTGGCAAAAGTTGTGTTTTGAATTATAGCAAAGGCGGTAAAACTCATGCCGCATACAGCTCTTCCAGCTCAAAAAAACGTTGCGAAGCAAAGCAATTTAAAATGCGTAGGAATCTCGAAAAATCTGGGTACCAGTGCAAGTAATATGAGCATGATATGATAAAAAAATATTTTATGCTTTGCTTCTACTTGGTCTTGTCGGGGGCGTGGTTTATTATTTTAAAGGAAAAATAACGCAAGAGTCGCCTCGTGTAATCGTAATTCCACCAATAGCACCAGTAAAATCCGAAGACCACTATCCGGTTACGGTTGCAGTAAATCCAAATCAAAAGCCATTACCTATTTTAGATCAAAGTGATCCTTCATTTGAAGAAGAGTTGTCCACCTTGTTTGATCCTTTGGAAATTCAAGATATATTTGATTTCAAAAATATCATTCGCAGGCTGGTCATCACTGTAGAAAATGCGAGCGAAGCAACTTGGTCGCAGGATTTTCTGCCGTATCGCCCAGTACATGGGCGATTTAGGGTAATTAAGAATGGCAATGTAGTTACCCTTGATTCGAAAAAATTGAAGCGATATTCGCCCTATCTTCATTTCGCAGAAGAAGTTGATCTAAAGAGAGTGGTTGGTATTTATGTGCATTTTTACCCGCTCTTTCAGTCGGCCTACATTGAAGTGGGTGGATCCGGTGAGTTTAATGACAAACTAGTGCATGTCGTTGATCTCTTGTTAAAGACTCCAACGCCAAAGGATACTGTTCAGTTACTTGAGTTTAATTCAAGCTACAAATTTTTAGACCCCGAGTTGGAAGCGCTTTCGGTGGGTCAAAAGATGCTGATTCGAATTGGTTCGGATTCGGAAAAAATAATGAAAGATAGATTACGAGAATTTCGTGGCTATCTTACTAAACTAAGTCATTAAGGAGACTATGAAAAATATGAATAAATTATCAATGTTACTGTTGGCGTTATTAACCCTAGGGAGCTTGGCGTTGCCTGCGTGCTCGAAGAAAAAAGTGGCTGATGAAAATGCCATTCCAACTGCGGCCAATGCTGATGAGAACTTGAGTGGTGATTCTGACAGCGGGAAAGCAATGGGCCTTCAGACAGTCCATTTTGCCTTGGATTCATTTCTTTTTGATTCTGAAGCAAAAAACGTTTTGGCAACCAACGCTAAAATATTGAAAGACAAGCCACGCGTTAAGGTTCAAATAGAGGGCCATTGCGATGCTCGTGGTGGTGTTCAGTATAATGTCGCTCTCGGTGAGACGCGCGCAAATTCTGCGAAGAAATTTCTGATTGAATCTGGGATCAGTGCTGATCGCATCACCGTCATCAGTTTTGGTAAGGAAAAGCCACTTGCGATGGGTGATACGGAAGAAGCGTACGCAAAAAACAGACGCGATAATCTAGTCATCACTTCAAAATAGATCATGCTTAAATTACGACAGTCTTCCTATCGACATGCATCGGTCTGGATCGGTGCAGTCATCGTTGGCGCTGCGGCGGTGGCGTATGCTAAGTTAATCGGCGCCATTCAAGGTCTTTATTTTCTATGGTTCAGCGGTCATGGGTATTTGTTGTCGGCTCTTTCACCTCTCGCTTTTATTGTTGCAGCATTTTTGGTCAGACGATTTGCGCCTCATGCAAAGGGCAGTGGAATTCCTCAAGTCCTTGAAGTGATCGAAGAGTCGGGAAAGTCCGAACGCGCCTGGCATTCTGGCCTTATTTCAGTTCGTACAGCGCTCGTTAAGATTCTCTCATCTAGCGTTGGTATACTGGGTGGGGCTTCCATTGGAAGGGAGGGGCCGACGGTTCAGATCGCTGCTTCAGGTTTTGCTTGGGTTGGGCGCAAAACAAGAAAGTGGGTGCCTGCACTCGATCTGCAATCATATCTGGTTGCTGGTGCTGCCGCTGGTGTTGCGGCTGCATTTAATACACCACTAGCCGGCATTACTTTTGCACTTGAAGAGGTAATGGAAGGGGCATTGAGTGCATTTAGACAAACGTTGATGCTCGCAGTAATCATTTCAGGAATCACAGCACAAGCGATACTCGGTGATTATCTTTACTTCGGTCAGCCAACTTTTACAAAGCCAACACTGTGGCTGCTTCCTGAGGCTCTGCTCTTGGGACTCATTGGAGGAGTTTTTGGAGGGGGATTTGCAAAGATTTTAGCTTATCCACGCTTTACAAAATTGCCGGAGAAATGGTGGCCACGAGCACTCATTTGTGGGATTGCGTGCGCGGGTATTGGATTACTTACTCATGGAGATACAGCTGGATCGGGATATGAAGTCACCAAAAGGGCTTTGTCCGCAAACGATACAGGAGAAGTGAGTGTTTATTTTCCAATATTAAAATTGATTACAACCATTCTCTCTTATCTTTCTGGAATGGCGGGTGGAATTTTCTCTCCGGCATTGTCAATTGGTGCAGGGATAGGCCTAACAGTTGCAAAAGTAATGCATTTTGAAAACTTTCGTGCATGCGCACTGATGGGTATGGTGGCTTTCTTTTCAGGTGCGGTTCAGGCACCGCTGACGGCAGTTGTAATTGTAATGGAAATGACGGATCAACATATTCTTATTTTACCGTTTATGATCGCAGCATTCCTTTCGCACGCTATAGGGAAGTGGATGATGCCAACACCTCTCTACCAATTTCTTGCTGGTAGGCACGTGGAAGGATAATTCTCGATCGGTTGGGAATTAGGGCTGTTAGCATCGATAATTCTGAGCACGCTATTTCTGCCAGTATTGAGGATAAGTTTCGTTTGTTCGTACCTACTCCGAATGGAGTATGCCAAAATAACGCCCCATTTTAGCGGTAAATCCGTCAATTTGTAGTTACTCCGCATGGAGTACTTATTTTGAATTTAGGGACCTTTTATACTCAAAATGGAGTATTTGCGGTGAAGTGCTTTTAGAAATTCCGCAGATTTCCCCGGATATACCAACAGTTAATCATCAAGATGGCCGAAATGTGACTTGAGGGGAAACTGTGAACAATAGATTATTCGTAGTTTTAATTGCAATTACATTCGTGAACGCCAGATTAAGTCCACGTGTATTTTCAGTTTTTCAAGCTCCAGTTGCTTCCGCTGAAACCTTACTTCATGTAACTGATTCAACGTTGCTAGAGTTTCTAAAATCAAAGAAAGCAAATCAGCTAGAGTCGAACTCCACATTCTCTGGCGATGTGAGTGAACCGGTACTACTGTCATCTCCGGGCAAGATTCCGGTCCTTTTAATTCCACTTCATGCCTCCTCTTCGACGGTTGATATTTCTGCGCCTTCATTGAAAAGTGTGATTGGGGAATTGAATCAAGCAGAGGTGAGTCGCCTTTTGTCGGTGGTGATGGTGGAAGTCACTGGAATTCAAATGCTGATTAGAAAACGTAAACTAGACGAAGCTAAAAGTAAACTCAGCGCACTTCAGGCCCGATATCCGGAGGTTGCATTTCTAAATTTTATTCGAGCAAGTTTGTTGTTCTTGGAGGGAAACCGTGTGGAAGCGAAATCCGCGGTAATAAGTGGCCTAAAGGCTCACCCTGATTATGAAGAGGGGAAGCGTTTCTTAAAAGAGATCAACGGAGGTAAAGGCGAATGAAGGGTTTACTTCTTGGCTTTATCTTGATGTCTCTGGTGATGTTAGGTGCTCTTGAAAAGGGCAACTTACAGGGATATTTGCAGGCTCACTCCCTGATTATTGTGCTCGGTGGATCAATTGCCATTATGGTGGTTGCGAATCCGATCGGGGTATTGAAATCTATTTTGCGCTCCTTAAAAATACTCAGTCAGCGGGAACGTGATTTCAATGAAAACAAAGTGTCCTTAATGGAGCTAATGAAGAGTCGTAAACTCAGTTCACCCTGTGATGACCCGCTCATTCTCTACGGCGTGGACCTTTGGGAGCAGGGGGTTGATCCTGATTTATTTATTGTGCTCGTTTCACAAAAGAAAAGAGAGCTTGAGTCAAAAACTCTAGATGCAGTTCAGGCTTTGAAGAATCTAGCCAAGTACCCGCCAGCGCTCGGTATGTTAGGTACCGTTATTGGAATGATTTCACTTTTTGCAAAATTAGATCAGAACAAAGATCATCTGGGTACTAGCCTTTCCATGGCAATGACGGCCACATTTTTAGGTTTGATTCTCACCAACGGAATTATTTCTCCGCTGGCGGATCGATTGCACGTGCATCATTTACAGGAGCAGCGCTATCTTGAAAATATTTATGAAATTTTACTTTTAATTAATCGCGACGAACCGATGTCTCTTATTCGAGAGGAGATGAATCACCGTGCAGCCTGAAACTAAAAAAATCAGACATGTAAGATTGCCGGTCACTCGCTCGGTCGAAATCCAAGATGAGGGTGCTCACCTGTGGGCAGTGTCCTATGCCGACTTTTTGATGGTACTCATGTGCTTCTTTATTTTGTTCTTTTCTACTGATGAAGGAAAGCGTGATTCCGTACTAAAGCGTATTGGCCAAATCACGCAGGTTCTCGGTGCGGGGGAAACTCAAACAGGAACACTTGCAAAAGCTGGTTCGGCAGCGCCCCAGTCCGCAACATCAGTTCAAAATGCTGTTAAATCTGCCTTGGCGGACCTTCCCGTGGTGCTTTCAGCTAACGGTGAAACACTCACACTTCTTTTGGGTGAAAACATGTATGAAAAGGGAGAAGTATTTCCCACCCATCAGTCTGATCTAAAAGTTCTCAATGAAACCTTAACCAAGCTCAAGCCCTATCAAGGAAGTATTGAAATCACTTTTGTAGGCCATACCGATCTTACTCCGGTTTCAAAAAGTCATGGACAATATTTGAATGACAATTTCGATTTAAGTTCACTGCGCGCAACACGGGTACTTCAGTACGCCGTACATTCTGGCTTTATGCCTGAGCATCTTACGGCTCAAGGTTCAGCGGGTAATGTGAGACAATCACGCACGCTTTCACTCGTGATTCGACCATGGGGGAAACCTCATGAGTAAACTATTTAGAACCTTTATCGGTATTTTCGGCCTGGTTCTTAGTTTGCAACCAAGCGCGTTTGGAAATGTGACGCTAAAGATGGATCTTGAGGCCCGCATTCAGGATAAATTACATTCTATTATTGCTCCAGTTGATCCCGCGGCTCAGATCATTGTGAATGCAAAGTTAAAGACTATTAAAACCGAATTGCCGGGTGTTGATACGGAAGTGGTCAATGTGCTCTCTTCATCAAAACAAGACGCACTTGATTTTGAAGATGTGGATTCAGTTTATGTTACGATTGTAAGCAGGGAAGCCGAGTTGTCGAAAGAGTTAAAGTCAAATTTAGAGAGTGCGCTTGATTTCCCAATTTCAAAAAAACATTTTGAGTATAAGAAGATGGACGAAGTAACGTCAAACCTGATTTTATCGCGCTTAAAGCAGCAATCAGGGCAGGGGGTTGCGGATGTTTTGGATAGAATGAATTTAGATCTGAGGACTTTTTTAATCGGTCTTCTCGCCCTGGGCGTGCTTTCCATTTTATTGGTTTCGGGGTTTTCACTTTTAGCGGGTAAAAGAAACGAGAAACTGATTCAGCAAGTGACCAGTCATCAGGGCTCTTCTGTTGAGCGTGCACCAGAGTTTGCCTCTATACCTGCTCCGGTCATTCAAAGAAGTTCAGAGGGGGCGGTGCAAGGTGCAGGTTTAGATCGCCTTCATGCCTTGTCTGATCAGTCGGTGCTTGCGCTTTTCTCTGATTGCTATTGGTGCAAATTGGACCAGTATGGTGCCTGGCTTTGGAAGAACTTTTCAACAACACAGTGTGAGGCCATACTAAAGAACTTCACACACGGCGAGGAATATGCGGCTTATGTTTCCAAACTTGAGCCTGCGGCCGAGGCTTATCATCAGCATCCTGCATATCTAAAAGCGCCCGCATTTTCGCACCTTTCACAAGAGGATTTGTTTCAGTCATTGAAAAATAATTCCGGAGATTATTCAAAGTTGACACCGATGAGGTTAAAGGACTCGCCACTTTCTTTGCTAGAGAAGATTCATGTGATGAGTGAGGCCAAGTCCTCTCGCGAAAAGTCACTTCATATATCATTCCCTGAAGTCCACTCGCAAAAACGTGTGTTCGAAAGTGGATTTGAGTTGGGTACTCTGTCTTCTGAGGATGAGCTTTCCATCTTCAATGATCCATCCTCTATTCCTTCGTCGTTTCGCAGGCAAGTTCAAAGTTTGGTTTGGTTTGCGCTCCTGCCGTTAGAGGTAAGGCAAGGTTTCACGGATAAATTGAATGCTCAGGATTTGGCTCAAGCGATGGTGGGACCAACTGTTATTTTAGAAAGTTTGCTTGAGTCCTTGCCTGAGAAGAAGCGAAACTTAGTGAGGGAGTATTCTCAAAAAGTCAGGCCGAACCGTGATTCATCTGCTTTTCGTTTCTTGGTGAAAGAATCGCTGCATCAATACGAAGAGAAAATGGAGGAGAGCGATGAAAAGCGCGCGGCTTAAGTTGATCTACTCTTTGGGACTTATTTTCTTATTTTGGGCACTCAATGAATCAGCATTTGCAGAGCTGGCGGGTAACGCACAAAAACTTAATATTTCAGTGATAGATGATGTGAAGAAGAGTGCGTTTTCGATTGGAGCGGAATATGCGAATCTCAGCACTTTGGTTCCGCTGTCGGGAATGGGCGTGAGTTTGGGGTATGCATATGGTTTTTCCAGGTCGTGGGGGTTTCAAGGATCGCTCGCACAAATGTTTAATACAAATTTTGGAAGTTTATACACCGGATTCGTGCTCGCTGCCCATTACGCAATTTTAGGTTCCTTTATCTATGAAACCCATGAGCTACGGAACCCTGAAGGAGTGATTCAAAGTGAGTCACAAGCCCGGGAGAAAACGCTCTCTATTGGCGTTGGGGCTGAGGAATTATTACTAACGGGCAATTCTCAGATCTATCCAGCTTCCGGAATCACAGCACAACTTACCTATGGTTTTCCAGTTTTCAGTCATTGGATTGCAACTCAGCTTCGTGCGGGTAGTTTTAGCTCGAATGGCAAATCGTTTTCAGCATTTTTCTTAAAAATCAGTATTCCCATGGAGCTTTGAAAATGATGAAATTTATTTTTAAGTATCCTCAATTGATTTTATTTTTCATGGCACTTTCTGCGTGTCAAAACCCTTCCTCAGGAGTTGACGCTGCTTTTTCGCCAACCACGACTGCAAATACGAGCACTGGTGGTACTGTAGCCAACACGCCTCCTATTTTAATTGCAGCTCCTAGTTCTGCTTCATATATTGCCACTGTGGTGGGTACTCCCCAAACTGTGAGTTTATCCATTACGAATGTGGGGCAGGACATTGCGGTAGTGAGCGGGGAAGCGCTGACTTCTTCCGTTGGGTCGGCAGCTGATTTTAGCATAGTGAGTGATCTTTGTAATGGCACCACCTTGTTATCGGGTGGATCTTGTACGGTCGGTCTTACGTATGCACCTGTTAGTTCCAGTACGGATGAAGGTTCATTTGTAATTTCCTATCAAACTCCATCGGGCACTACCAAAACACTTTCGATTCCTTACAGCGGTACGGCAAGCTTGCCGCAGGCACAGGTGGCGTCTAATCCCTCAAGTTATAGTTATGGGTCCATCCCGCAAGGAAGTATTGTTTCTAAAACGTTCGTGATCAGTAATAACTCTTTAGGTGCAGTTACCTTTAATGCCGCATCTATTTCTCTGGGCACCGGGTACACTGTCACTTCTGATGCTTGTTCTGGCATTACTCTTTCGAGTGCGAGTAGCCCGAGTACTTGTGCGATTACGCTTACCTTTTCACCAGCGGCGATTGGTCTCACGCCAGGAACCTTAAGTCTTGTTTATCGAAATTTATCAAATACCACATTACAAACCGATATTGCTCTTCAGGGAAGTCTCTCGGTTTCTGCTCGTCCCGTTTTGGTGGGAGCACCAGGTTCAAATTCATTTGGTAATGAGATTGTGAGCACGACGTCCGCCTCATCGTTTACCTTAACTAACTCAGGTTCTGCCACCGCAAGTATTCAAAATTTGCAATTAACAGGCTCATCTGCTTTTGCAATTACTTCTGATCTTTGTTCAAGTACAACGCTTGCAGTTGGATCTTCCTGTGTGGTGGGTATTCGATATTCACCGAGTGCAACGGGTTCTAATACAGGGCAAATTAGCGTTCCTTACCAAGCGCCCGATGCAACTAGTTATACTTACACTCAGAGCTTAAGTGGTGCAGGGGTGATTGCGCCACCGGCAGTAACGGTGGCACCTGGATCATGGGATTATGGTTTAGTTGCACAAGGAGCAAGTGGGACCAAAGTTTTCACGATCACGAATCCTTCCATTGGTAATGCTACATTTACGGGCGCATCGATCAGCGCAAATACTACAAATTATACGATTACTTCCAATACTTGCACGGGGCTCACTTTAAACTCTTCCTCTTCGCCATTGTCGTGCGCGGTGAGTGTAAGATTTGCTCCCACTGCAATTGCCACCAGTTTTTCGAGCTTGATCTTAAATTACACCAATGCATCAGCAACGAGCTTAACTTCCTCAGTGTCGCTCACGGGCGGAATGACAGGAACACTGAGGCCAGTGCTTTCCTTTTCTCCGTCGATAGCTTCGTTTTCAGGAGTGACTGCGGGAATGAGTGCTTCCACCACATTGACGATGGCCAACTCCGGTAGTGCTGCAGCAACATTAGGAACGATCAGTGTAGCGGGCACCAACGCTGCGCTATTTAGTATTTCTAGTGATACCTGTAGTTCTGCGTCCCTTTCGGTTGGGGCAAGTTGTACGGTGCAACTCACTTACGCACCGGTTTCGGCAGGGACACATTCAGGATCGTTACAATTGAGCTACACTGCGCCCGACTCAAGTTCTTATTCTGTTTCTGAATCGCTTTCGGGTACGGCTGAGGTTGCGTCATCTACGATTGCAGCTTCACCAGCTTCAAATGATTATGGATTAATTGCACAAGGAGCGAATGCTTCCCAAACATTCACGATTACGAATCCATCTACTGGTGGAATTACTTTTGCGGCATCAGGAACGGCAACACTTTCTAATTCTACTCAGTATACCATTACTGCAAATACTTGCGTGTCTAAAACCGTTTCTTCATCAGCGCCTACGTCTTGTGCGGTCACGGTGCGATTTGCGCCTACTGCGGTTGCGACTAGTTTTTCAGTTCTCAGTTTAAATTATACCAATTCTTCAGGAGTAGCATCAGCTAGCAATATTTCGCTCACAGGTGGAATGGCGGGAACGCTCAGACCTGTACTTTCGCTTTCGCCGGCATTGACATCGTTTGCAAGTACCTTTGTTAACGCAACTTCAACAGCAACACTCACTTTAACAAACTCTGGCACTGCAACTGCAACTCTGGGAGCGTTTAGTTTTAGTGGAACAAATTCAGCTTTTTTTACCACTTCTAGCGATAATTGCAGCAGTCAGTCCTTAACCGTTGGATCCAGTTGTACAGCTGTTTTGACTTACGCGCCTGTTGCAACGGGTTCACACACAGGTACTCTGCAAATGACGTACGCCGCGCCCGACTCATCTTCGTTTACTGTTTCACAAGCATTAACAGGAACTGGGGTAGTGGTTCCATCAACGATTGCCGTATCTCCTGCATCGAATGATTTCGGATTGATCGCTCAAGGCAGTAATGCTTCACAAACCTTTACCATTACTAATTCATCTGTGGGTGGAATCACGTTTGCAGCAGCGGGCACTGCAACACTTTCAAATTCCACGCAGTATACGATTACTTCAAATACCTGCGTATCTAAAACCGTTTCTTCATCTGCACCAACCTCGTGTACAGTTACGGTACGGTTTGCACCGACAGCGCTAGCAACGAGCTTCTCAACATTGACCTTGAATTACACCAATTCTGCAGGCGCTACAGCTGCCAGTTCTATTTCGCTCACCGGTGGAATGGCGGGAACCTTACGTCCCATTATTTATTCTGGAATGGGTACTTATAACTTTGGCAATGTTCAAACGACCACTTCTCAGATTCAGACCATTACTTATACCAACCTTGGAACTGCCGCCGCAGCCATTGGTGCAACACCGTGGACGACTACGGGATCAACCACCTTTAGCCTTTCTAACAATACTTGTGCCGGGCAAACCATTGCTGTGGGCGGTTTGTGCTCAGTGGATGTTACTTTTACTCCCGCTACTACTGCTGTTTATACGGGCACTTTTACCATTCCTTATACTTCACCTGATGGAACCGCTCTTTCGACCACACAAGGTTTAAGCGGTACGGGAACTCCAAATTCAGCCGTGAGGCCGATCCTTATTGCAGCAGCAAGTAGTTTAACCTATGCAACTACGTCTACTAGTTCATCGTCTTCACTCAGTATTACCATTATTAATTCGGGTACGGATTTGGCGAGCATCTCGACTGCAAGTTTAACCGCATCTACTGGCACGACGACACCGTTTACGTTCACCACTGATACTTGTTCGAGCCATGTGCTCATTTCAGGAGCATCTTGTTCAGTAGTGATGCAATTCGCTCCAAGCAGTGCGGGTAGTTATTCAGGATATGTAAATTTTCCGTATACTGGCACGAGCTCGTCGCCTTCGTACACTATTACGGTACCGTATTCCGCAACCGCAACGCTTCCACAACCTGTAGTGGTTTCTGCGCCTCTGTCTTGGGATTTTGGTACTGTGAATCCTGGTTCAAGTGTGACTAAAACTTTTACCATTTCCAATTCTAGTTCTGGGCAAGCAACTTTTCAGGCGGCAACGATTACAGGCGGTGGCTTTAGTATTCAAGCCGCAAGCGATAATTGCAGCGGAAAAGTGATTACCTCCACAAGCACTCCTTCTACTTGCACCATTGTTGTGGTTTATACTCCAACCAACGTAGGCTCAATGATTGGTACACTCACTTTGAATTACACCAATGCATCGTCTACAGCGATGACCACAACAGTAAGTTTAACCGGTACTGCTGCAATCACTCTTCGTCCGATTGTGATCACATCGCCCAGTACTCTTGCATATGGAAATGTGAATATTGGAGCCACTTCAAGTCAAACTTTTACGATCACTAATGCGGGCACTGCGACAGCCACCATGAATACTGACGTCGCGAGCGGAGCACGTTATTCCATTACTGCTGATACCTGTGCAGGTAATAGTGTAGCGGTGGGTGCGAGTTGTAATGTCACTGTCCTATACACTCCGACAACTGCAGGGAGTGATACTGGGTACGTGACGGTGAGCTACAAAGATTCTGTGAATACGCCGTATACTTATGTGGAATCACTTTCGGGAACTGCGATTTTACCCCAACCCTCCATTACCAGTGCGCCTAGTACCTATGCATTTCCGCTTACTGCTGCCGGATCAACCGCAAGTAATAGTTTTATTATTTCCAATAACTCGAGTGGGGCGGCTACTTTTCAATCGTCCACGATTACGGGTACCGGCTTCAGTGTTACTAGTGACGGATGTTATACCACGCCTACAGCGACTACACTTTCATCTACCTCCAGCCCCGCAACGTGCACCATCACCGTTCAGTTTGCGCCGACTATCCCTGGATCAGTTCTCGGTGCACTCACTTTAAATTATACCAATGCACAAGGTGCTGCTCAAACTACGAGCATTTCTATCTCAGGTGTAGGGAATGCTCCGCAGCCTACACTTACGCTTTCTCCTTCGCCTTATAATTTTGGGAATGTGGCGACCAACACTTACGGAAGTCAAGTCATTCAAGTAAGCAACAACACCACTGTGAGTGCTACAATTGGTACTCCAACAGTGAGTGGTACGGGCTATTCAATTTCAGCTAGTACTTGCACAAGCGTAGTACTCGGTGCTGCACAAAACTGCACCATCACGGTGAAATTCACTCCTACTGCAACAGGAGCGGTGAGTGGTACTCTCACTGTTCCATACACCAGTTCTCAATCAATCAGTTATACCGCGACCGACACATTGGGTGGAACAGGAATCACGCCTATTACTTCGTTCTCTTTTGGCGGAGCGACAGGTTACACCAATTTAACTGCAACCGGTGCAACCGTGCAGTGGACGGCGCAAACTCTTGCTACTTATTATATTGTTCGCGCAACAGCCGGCGCTACGGTGATCACTTCTGCTCACATCGCGCCCACTTCACTTGCAAGTTACAACATCACGGGCCTCACTCCGGGCACCACTTACCAATTAAAAGTGAATGCCTATGATTCCATCGATGAATCCGATGGGAATACCAACAGCGTTTCGATTACTACGCCAAACGTTACTGCTGCAACTTTCAATGGTTGGAGTGATGTTGTAGCACTGGGGCCGGTTTATACAGATATTGGTACTGTTGATACTGCTTATGGAAATACTGGCGCAAACCGCTGGGACGAGAATTTAGGGGCGGTTGCTGGTTTTATAAACACTGCTGTGAACACTACCACCAATCAAATTACCTCAAATACTGTTTTTGCGACCGGTGTGCAAGTTACGTTTAACACGGATGGTACCGCTCCTGGTGGGCTCACGAATGCAAGCAATTATTGGGTGATTAAAGTAAATTCTACGACGATGCAACTCGCAAGTACTGCTGCAAATGCAGCGGCAGGTACGGCTATTGTGTTTTCATCAGCGGGTACTGGGAACATGACTCTGATGCCAACAGCAGTAGTAAAACTGGGATGGGAATTATTTACTTTTACTCCAAGCGGCTCTGCGAGTTCTTATAATATTTATCGTGATACCTCTGCGAGTTTTACCACTTCTACTCTCGTTGGCACCAGCACCACACAGTCGTTTTCAGATTGGACTCCTGCAACTCAAACTACTTATTATTATCAAATTAAACCGGTGGTAACTGGTGTAGAAGTGAATCCAACGGTTGTGAATGATTCCTATATTCAAGTTTATGTTCCACCAACAAATATGTCGCTACTTCATAGATGGATTGTGAACCGTGAAGCATGTACTACTCTCTTAGGGTTTACGTTTTCAACTGGCGTGAGTAGATCTACGAACTACTCTTGTGCTTATGCTTGGGGTGGGACGGGGGCAAGTGCTTATGGAGCATCAAGCGGATATGATCAAACCAAATGGGATTTAGGCTATAGTTTAATTGTCGACCGATGGCAGAATGGTTGTAAAATAAGTGCAGTTGCTGCAGCTTATGGGTCCGCTGCTCCTTCAGGTGGTTCAAATAATCAGGTTTATTTGAAAACGGGGGCGGGGACGACTGCCGGCTCGACTATAGCAAGTTGCTATATAAAAGATGTTACATTGGGCTGGAGTGCAGAAACGGCAGCAATTTCAAATACATCACGATCACTTATTCGCACCAATTATCCTGGGTATAACTCAACGGGGTTAACTCAGTCTCAAGCATACAATACTTGTCAAACACGTAACTACGCCGGAGTAGTGGATGGAAATGGAAATACTAAACTTAGGCTTATGAGGTTACATGAGTTTGTCATTGCAAGAGCACCTCAGGGCGTAAATGTGAATAATCGCAATGCGGGTGTGCTCGCTACCATTTTTAATGGAAGCGCATTACCGACTAATGGCTCGTGCAATACGCCTGGGTCCAATAATGCATCGGGAGGCTATTTATATGGTGTAACGATTCCAAATCCAAGCACTTCTTCTCTTACTAATTCAGGACTTATGAATGGGACTTATCTCAGCGCAAACTGTTACTCTCGTTATGAAGTTTCAAATTTAGTAGATAATATTTATGAATGGGCTTCAACTCAATATTATGGGCCATCCGCAAGTGGAGGATACTTTATTCAAAGTGCTCTTGATGCTGGAGATAGTTTACTAGCTGGCTACTTAATGAATGGAACCGTTGGCCCAACACAAGTTTTTAGTAACACCACTAACAATACTTTTTTTGGTACGACTTCTAGTTCAAATATATTTTTACCTTTGTTTGGCGTGAGAGCCGTTTCAGTAGATGCTATTTTAGGATCAAAAACGATAACAATGTCAAACATAGACTACGGAACTATTCCAAATGTCCAAACGACGTATATTTCGGCTGGGGGTGCTGCTACTAATGGAGTAATAACTGGCCAGTTGGCGGGTCCAAATTCTGGCTACTACGATAATGGTACATCTAGATATAATTTTGGATTAAACAATATAACTTATTCAGGTTCTCCTACTCTTGGGAATAACCCCGTATCACTTCGCTGCTCGGGCCAAGTAGGACCATAACAGTGAAAAGTAAAATTAATTTCAAAGTTTTACATTTCAAACATTTTACAGAATTCATTTCGATTGCGCTTAGCTTATCGCTTTTAGCATGTAGCGGGCAACCACGGTTTAATTCAGTTTTATATAATGCATCTCAGACCAAAAGTTTAGCTCCAGTAATTGAACCCGCAAGTATTGCCATCGTCAGTGGTGATTCACAAAGCGGTACGGCAGGGTCGATATTGGCATCTCCTTTTGTTGTGGTGGTAAAAGACGCAAGCAATACGGTGCTCGCTGGCGCTGCTGTAAACTGGGCAATTACATCAGGGGGCGGAACATTATCGAGTGCTTCTAACTTAAGCAATATCAATGGTCTCGCATCTTCAACTCTTACCTTAGGAAGTATTTTAGGTGCAACAACGATTACCGCCACTGTAAGTGGCACTGCATTCTCTGTTACTTTTCACGCAACAGGAACAGTGGGAACTGCGACTCAATTGGTGTTGACCACAACGCCAACACTCACCGCTGATACCGATACTGATTTAAGCACTCAACCC
>CAIMWN010000115.1 GCA_903845155.1 Oligoflexia bacterium | reverse complement strand
GGCCAATTAAAAGAACCGTTCCTCGCCTCACCACTCCTGAGGAAAATGATCTCGAATCAATTCGAGAAGCCTTTATTTTATTCCGCACTCACCGAACTCATCGAGCTACTCTCTCGGAAGAGCGATTCGTCGGATCAAAACAGTTCGGCCGCTCAAGCACTGAAAAGCATGGATGTGTTAATTTCGCGAACTCAAACATTTAAGAATGTCGAACTTGCTAGTGGAGTGCGGTTACTTTTTGATCAATTTTGCCCGAGTGTTGATCCACGTGACAAGAGTTGCGCAATCGACGACGACCAAGTTGAACTTTACCGCCAATCCCCAGTCATGCTTTCAGAAGCCATTAAGAATGAATACCTCATGAGTAGTCAGTCGTGGATTCATCCAAAATTAGCACCTCAGTGGATACACAGTGTAATTGCGCCTACGAAAGTGAATGAGTTTGAATACCACCTTAATCCTTTTCTCCAACTCTTAAAACAAGGACCCTCCATATCAGAGAGTATCTTTAAATCAGTTCAACTGATTCAAAATCAGAGACAGGATTTGAACTCTTTTTTTAAAGAGCGTGCAACTCGATTGCAGTTAATACCCTACATCTACCAAGTTCCTGATTATCCTCTTTTTTCTAAGAAAGAATTCCATAACCGGATGAGGCTACGTATTGCGAGTGACTTGGATCGGCTAGAACTTCTCGCCATTAATGCTGACTTTAAGGCCTTCAAGCTTACTCATAATTTTGGGATGAAGTTCATCCGGGAAATCGCACTCGCATGGGGTGACGAACCGGCTTCCAGTTGGCCGAAATCGCTTTCTAAATACAAGGATTGGATTGCCTGTGACCCCGCACTTGCCGAAGGTGACTCCCATTGCGTTCGGTCCATGAAACAAGTAAAAAACTATATCGCTTCTGAAATGAACATGTTCGACAAAGGCATATTACAAAAAGCTGGGGAATGTGATCCTCGCGAACGTAGCGGCTTTGGAAAATGGATTCAGGCTAGATTCTGTAATAATGAGATTTCCGATATGAGCGCGCGAGTTTTCAATCTTCGCTATTTGACGAGTCTGATTGAAAAGGAATTACCGGAAAAGGACGGCGGAAACGACGGCATGAGGTTGCTTCGAGATTTATTTTTTGGTCTGTATTCTAACAATCAACATTCACAAGTGGACCAATTTACAAACGGCGTAAACACAGATGAATCTTGCTTAAACAGTGCTCGCATTAGCTCAAACCCCAATCCAGCCTGTAACAAAGACAACTTAACGCTGATCGCTCGATTTACACGCATGGGACTGATTCATAAAATGAGCCTTGCCTTTCTGAATCGCCCCGATAGTTCTGTGACCAACATTATTCAAATATTAAATAAAGTATCCAGAAACCGAGATCAGGTTACTCATTTGTCTGAATTTTTGAGTACTAAAAGCGCCACACAACTCATTGAAGATGGAACTCATTTTGCATTTACTACATTGTCATCGCCTTCAGATGATTTGGCTTCCCTAGCTCAAACGCTTTCAACCATTCCAAACCAAAACTGGATTGATCGCCTGATAGATTTGCTGGGAGCCAATCCCGAAGTCATTTCCAAACAATCACCACTCCTCGAGACCTTATTAAATGAACATGTGCTCAATGCAGAACAGTTTTATGCTTTTCTTTCCACTCATCCAGCATCAAGTACCAGTAGCATTTTGAACGACGTAAGCGCTGAATTGACTCCTGAATTAATGAAGGAACTTTCTATCCTACTAAATAAGCTCGAACCCAAGCAGGAAACCCTGACTCAAGTGATTAGCTCACTGAATAAAGTCGAACCCATCTTTTCAACAGCTCTTCGTCAAAACTCAGTTGCTTGGTTGAAGCTTCTTGCTCAGGATCGGGGAGCGTCAATAAGGCCCAAAGTTTCTCAATACCTACTCAGCGATGATTTTAACCAATTTTGCGATGTGTTCTCTGACTCTCCATTTGTGAGTAAAACTTATATTTTCTTAGAATCTTTGCATCAAAATCCTGACTCATTGCCCTTCTTCCAATCTCTTCATGATTTCTTAAATCAGCATTAAGCGAACCCTTGCGCGCTTACTTAAACAGAGTGACAATAAAATATATGTCACAACCTATGAATATTCAGCAGTTAACCGATGTCATCAAAGAAAAAAGCCAATTCGTCGATATTCTTTTCCAAGAAGTGGGGAAAGTAATTGTCGGGCAAAACACCCTGATCGAAAAGCTAGTGCTCGCACTTTTGTGTGATGGACACGTGCTCTTAGAAGGCCTGCCTGGTTTGGCAAAAACCCTTACCGTGAAAACACTCGCGCAAAGCATTGATGCTCAATTTAATCGAATTCAATTTACGCCCGACTTGCTTCCTTCGGATTTGATTGGAACCATTATTTTCAATCAAAAGACACACGAATTTTTCCCTAAAAAAGGCCCTATTTTTACCAATATTGTCCTGGCCGATGAAATCAATCGTGCGCCTGCCAAGGTTCAAAGTGCGTTACTAGAAGCGATGGGTGAGCACCAAGTGACCATTGGTGAAACCACCTATCAACTGGACGATCCGTTCATTGTTCTCGCGACTCAAAATCCGATTGAACAAGAAGGGACTTACCCATTACCGGAAGCTCAACTGGATCGATTTTTGTTTAAGGTGCGTGTGAACTATCCAAGCATCACTGAAGAAAAACAAATGATGAACAGAATGACCTCAAATGAGCAACCTAAAGCTCAAAAAGTATGTAATCCTGAAACGATTCTACAAGCTAGAAAACTTTGTAATGACATTTATATGGATGAGAAAGTAAAAGATTATATTTTGAATATTATCTTCGCCTCTCGCTTTCCTGAGAAATTTGGCCTTGCCGAACTTAAACCGTACATCAGTTCTGGCGGGTCACCACGGGCAACCCTTTCTCTCACCAAAGCATCACGCGCCAATGCATTCATTCGCCATCGCGGCTATGTTACTCCCGAAGATGTGAAATCAGTGGCATACGATATCTTGAGGCATCGAATTCTTCTCACTTATGAAGCCGATGCGGAAAACATCAATTCAGAACAAATTGTTCGGAAAATTCTAGATCGAATCGAAGTTCCATGAATGATGAATTGCTAAAGAGAGTCAGACGAATTGAAATCACCACGCGCAAGGTGATGAACGATTTCATGAGTGGCGGCTACAAAAGTCACTTCAAAGGACAGGGTGTTCAGTTTTCAGAACATCGAACCTATACCGCTGGTGACGACATCCGTCACATGGACTGGAAAGTAAGTGCCCGTAGTAAAGAACCACTGATCAAACAGTACGAAGAAGAACGCGAACTCAACGTATTTATCATTGCAGATCTGTCTTCCTCTCTCGAGTTTGGTTCGAAGAAAATGTTAAAAAAGGACCTCGTAGCCGAACTAGGCGCCATGATCGCTTATGCAGCATCCAACAGCGGTGACAAAGTGGGAGTCCTCTTCGTTGCAAATAAAGTGAAGAAAATTATCCGACTGAAAAAGGGCAAAAATCACGTTTTAAGGATCATTCGTGACTTACTCACTTTTGAAACGGAAAGCGGTGGAACAGCACTTAAAACGGCGCTGGAGGAAACCTCCCACCTCATGAAGAATTCTGGAATCGTTTTTATTTTAAGCGATTTTAAAGCGGAAGGGTACCAAACCGCTTTAAGACAACTTGCCAAAAAACATGATGTGGTAGCAGTGAAGATCGAGGATCCGCATGAAACCACTTTTCAGAATTTAGGCAAATTGACTCTCGTTGATCCTGAAACGGGAGTTGAAAGCGAAATTGATCCCGGTTCTTATTCTTTTAAAAAAGCGCAGAAGGAAGCGGTCGATAGCTTTGAATTGAAGACTAAACAAATTTTTAATTATTCGGGAGTAGAAATTCTTCCCATGAGTACACGTGAGGACTATGCTGAAAGTTTGGTTCGATTTCTCAAACGCCGTAAACAGAAAAAGTAGTTTTTTAGCCGCTGCTCTATTACTTTTTCAACTTGTTGTTCCTTCCTGGGCCATTGCCGAGGAAGCGACTACGCCATCCCCTTTGCCAACACTCGATTTGAAGGTCGTTCAAAAAAACGCGAATGGAGAGCAATATCAAATCGGCGATCGAGTGACACTTTTTGTTGAAATCAATCCTGAGATTGCAAATCATGCGACTGACTTATCCCTGTCGCTCCCAAAAGAGGAAAAGAAGCTCGCCGATCAGGGTTGGTATTTGGATAGTAAAACTCAGTTCACCGCAAATGTGCTCCGCTTTGTGGTATCTCCCATTCAAAAAGGAAAATTAACGCTCCCCTCACTTTTGATCCAAAAAGAAGACCAAACGCCCATCGCCAAGACTACTTCGTGGAGCATCCAAGTGAACGGGCCAGAAAAAAAGGAGAAAGAAAGTGAGCTGATAGACATCGTCCCTATTTCACTTCCCACTAAATATTTGATTCTATTTGCCGTCATCACGTTACTCGTTCTGATTTGTGCCGTGGTTATCACGAAACGCTATTTAAAATCTCGAAAGCTGAAGACGCGGCAAATGGCGGTTCCCGTGATGAAGAAGGAATCAGATCACGCCTTAGCCCTGCGCTCGCTTGAACTTCTTTTTAAGAAATATCCCTTTAGCTATGAAAATTTGAAACCCGTCAGTTTTGGAATTTCCGAAATTTTAAAGAATTTTTTCTCCAGTCGCTTTACGATCGACGCCCGGGAAGCAACCACTGATGAGATGATTGCGCTTCTCAGGAAAGAGGCAATCCCGCGAGAGGGGTTGCAAGAGATTCTAAATCTCTTTAATGACCTTGACCTCATCAAGTTTACGAAAGAATCGGACTCGGGCCACTTTAAAGAGCATCATTATCAAGATTTTAAAATTAAAGCCCAATCCATTATTCAAAAGTGGGCACTCCACACCGGAGGCACATCTTTATGATTTACGCCAATCCCTCCGCATTTTATCTCCTTCTATTCATTCCTCTGTTCTTTCTTTTTTGGAGGAAAAAAGCAGCACTTCCTCGAATTAGACTTTCTTTTACCGTGGCTAAAAGCGCGGGAAATGCTTTATTTCAACCGTCGACCGCTCTCACGCTGCTCCGTTGTCTCGCCCTCACTCTTTGTGTTTTTGCATTGGCCCGACCACAAAGCATTTCGAAGTCCCAAGAGCGCAAAGCAAATGGAATTGACATCATGATGGTGCTCGATGTGTCTCTGAGTATGTACATACAGGACATGGGCGAGAGCTCGCGAATGGATATTGCCAAACAGACTTTCGAAAATTTTATCCAAGGAAGAAAGAACGATCGAATCGGCTTTCTTATTTTTAGTGGCGAGCCCATGACGCTCGCGCCCCCTACGCTTGACTACGGACTGCTCCTTTCTCAATTAAAAACGGTTCAACCCGGTGGCCCAGGCCTTCGCGATGGAACCGCGATTGGGGATGGTCTTGCTCTTGCCATCAATCGCTTAAAAAAATCTACTGCCAAAAGCCGAGTGATTATTCTTCTCACAGATGGTGACAACAATGTAGGTAGAATCGATCCACTCACTGCGGGGGATCTCGCCTTAGGATACGGAATTAAAGTTTACTCCATCGCCATTGGTACTGAAGGACGGGTACGACAACCATTGCCCATGCAAACACCACTTGGCGTAACCTATACTTATGTATGGGTCGAAAATCGACTGAATCCTGGCCTTTTGACTAGTATTTCTGAGAAGACCAACGGTAAATTCTGGCGCGTAACAGATGAGAAAACGTTACAAGAGGTTTTTAAAACGATTAATCAGCTCGAAAAAACGGAAGTAACCACTAAGGACAAGCTTCATTATACAGAAGAATTTTTGCCCTACTTATTTGGGGCACTCTTTGCACTTTTACTGGAGCGACTTCTTGCTACTCTGTGGTGGAGGCAATGGGCATGAGCTTTGCAAATCCACATTATCTTTGGTTTGTTCCCATTCTCCTTCTCGTCTGTGCGGGCACATTTGCACTGACACTCTATCAACAAAATAAAATTTCACAGTGGATCGACCGCTCCCTTTGGGGAAACGTGATTCCTGAGTTTAAGAAAACAGTTCTATATTTTAAATATATCTCCCTGGCACTGGCACTCCTGTTTCTCGGCATCAGTATGGCCAGACCTCAATGGGGGGAGAAAGAAGAAATCATTGCAAGCCAGGGGATGGACATCATTTTTTTACTCGATCTCTCGAACAGCATGCTTGCCGAAGATGTTGCTCCTAGCCGCCTAAATCGCGCGCAAACGTTTATCAAGAAAACACTCGATCAGCTCCCGGATGATCGTGTTGGAGTAGTGGGTTTTGCGGGATCGGCTCATCTTGCGATTCCACTCACTACCGATTTTCAATATGTAGCTGAAGTAGTAGACTCACTCGACCCTAACGCCATTGCCGATCAAGGCACCAATATTGCCGATGCGATTGATGCTGGAATAAAAGCATTGGAACGAAGTGGTGAAGATGACCATAAAACCTCACGGGCGTTTGTGCTCGTCTCGGATGGCGAGGACTTTGGACAAGACGCAATTAAAAATGCTCAGCGAATTAAAGAGTTCGGGGCCGGCTTTCTTACTTTTAGTGTGGGCACTAGCGAAGGCGCACCGATTCCCTTACGTAATGATACCGGCGTTTTGCAAACCTATAAAAAGGACAATTCTTCAAAACCCATCCTCACCCGGGTGAATAAAGAACTGATGGCAAAGATTGCGGATGCAGGCGGTGGAAAGTACTTTGATTTGGTAAATGCCGACGACGCAGCGACTATTCTCAGCCGGCAATTAAACAGTCTAAACCGTGATTCCAAAAAAGAGCAACGGCAAGTCACCAAAATCGATCGCTACCAGTGGCCCCTGGGGTTAAGCATTTGCTTTCTTCTCCTTTCATTTTTTATCGGTTATCAAAAGACCACATTTTTTGGGCGCAAGGTGGCCTCTTTCGTTTTGTTATTTTGGAGTGCCTCACACCTCCTCTGTTCTACGGTGACTTACGCACAGACTCTCGATTCGTATCTAAAAAGTAAAAATGCCGCCGGCCAGTATCAAGATAAAAAATTCGAAGATTCAGCAAAATCCTACGAAGAATCAAGACGAGCCGACTCCGAAAGCGCGGTGCTTGAATTCAACGAAGCGACAGCTCTTGCCAAAGCCAAAAAGGCGGAAGAGGCATCCCCTCTCTTTAATGAAGCGACTAAACGCGCACTCACCACTGGTGACTATACTACCGCAGCGAAATCATTTTATAATGATGGCGTCAGTCAAGCCCAAGCGGGAAATCTTGAGGAGTCTTATGATCGTCTCACCAAAGCGGTAGAACTTTCAAAAATTTCAAACAATCCTGAACTTGAGAAGATGGCGCGAGAAGCCCTGATTAAAATCGTAGATCAGCAAAAACAACAAAGCCAACAGGATCAAAAGCAAGGTGACGGAAAAGAAGGACAAAAATCAAAGGATCAATCTCAAAAGGGCGATAAGGGGCAAGACCAGCAGGGCAAAGAAAATCAAAAAGATAAAAATGGTGACCAGAATAAAGACAAGAAGAACGAAGGCCCTCCTCAAGACAAAAAAGGGGAATTTAAAAGTGGTACGCTCTCTAAGGATACCGCTGAAAGCATCATGAACGATCTATCAGATAGAGAAAAGCAACTTTACCAAAAGCGATTAAAGGAACAAAAGCCCAAGGAGATTAAAAATGAAAAGGATTGGTAAATATGTTTTCATATTCACTCTCATTGCCTCTACGGCTAATGCTGCCATACAGGCATTCGTCGACCGCTCTCAAATCACTCAAGAAGAATCAGTGTCCCTGAAAATCTCTATTTCAGGAGAGTCAGGGAAGGAAATCAATCCTAAATTTGAAGCTAACGATTTTGAAATCATGAATCAGTTTGAAAATTCCCAGTTTTCTTCTGTTTACGTAAACGGCAAATTCGAGAATAAATCTGAACGGAGCGTAACCTATATTCTGAGGCCACTCAAAGTGGGCTCATTGAAAATTCAAAACATCACTAACGCGGGCGAGAAAGCCGCAGATATTAGCATTCAGGTGAGTCGCGATACTGGCATGAATAAGCGCGCACTCCCCGGTGAAGCTCCCTCACTCAAGGGAGATGCAAAAAACTTTTTTGTAAAAGCTGAAATCAATAAATCACGCGCCTACAAGGGTGAACAACTCCTCGTCAGTTTTTATATCTACAGACGTACCAGAGTGAACTTGAGAGACGTCATGCAATATCCCTCTTTTCAGGGGTTTATTCGGGAGGATCTGGAAATGCCCATTCTCTCGGGGCACCCAGACTATGAGGCGGTAAGCCTAGGAGGAATTCCTTTCGAGCGCGCACTCCTTGCTCGTTACGCAATTTACCCGATTAAAGAAGGTAAACTAAAAATTGATGGGTTCTCGATCAGAGCCGACTATATTCCAAAGAACAATGCCAATGAAGACATGATGGAAGATCCCTTTTTCCAATTTTTTAGTCAGGTGACCCCGCGCACTGGAGTTGCTAAAAGTGATCCACTCACTATTGAAGTCCTTCCTTTGCCGGAAGAAGGAAAAACCTCTCTTTATAGTGGGGGGGTTGGCGATTTCGAAGTTTCTTCGCAGTTAGACTCAAACACGATCAAGGCCCATTCGCCACTCACCCTTCACGTAACCGTAAAGGGCAAGGGCAATGCAAGTTTAATTGAATTTCCAAAAGTCGCTTGGCCCGAAGAGGTTAAGTTTTATGAATCTCAAGGGAAGTCGAAGAACCTTGGACAAGGGAACACTGAGAAAACATTTGATGTCGTATTAGTCCCACAAAAAAAAGGCACATTTGAAATTCCTCCTATTGAATTCGAATTCTACAATCCTGAGAGCAAGGCCTATGTTCGAAAGAAGACAACCGCAATCCCGATTGTTGTTTCTGAAGGTGATCCAAATAGCGCCTCTGTAATTACGGATAAGGGAGTGGATGAACATAGCGCTAACGGAGCCCCCAAAGAAGTACAGGAAGCACATGGTTGGGGTGCACTCAAATTAAAAGAAGAGAACAAAAACGAAAGCCCATCCTCCTTTATGGGGCAACCGTGGTGGCGCTGGGTATCTTGGGGCGGGTTCCTGGTTCTTTTTGCCTTTTTCGGCTTAGTGATATTCGATCAAGCAAGAAAGCGTTCACTGGTACAACTCGACTTAATCAAACGCAAGCAAAGTGCTGAATCGTTTTGGCATAAGCTCGAAAAGGAAGCGCAGACGCTGACTCAGTCGCAGGCTAGTGCTCATCAATTTAGTGTGATCTATGAAGAGATCATGGATCAACTCTATCAAACCCTGGATGATGCCTTCGGAATCACCTCAAGAGCGATGCCGAGCCGTGATCTCGCCAAAGTCTTGACGGAACACCATGGGGTGAGCGAAGAACAATGGAGAAAAGTGTCCCAAATCATCGAGTATTCAGAAGCCATTCGCTTCGCGAGCAATGCCGGGGCAATGAACGACTCTGAAGTACAGACAAAAACCCAACAAAGCATCGAAACTGCCAAGAAACTTTGTGCAGATTTTTCGAGTAAAAAGTTGAATAACTAGCCGCATTTTCTATATATTTTATATATTACTATTTTTTGCAACCCAAGTAATGAGAGGAAAGTTCTAATGAACCTTTATGTTTGTATTAAGCAGGTTCCTGACACGGAAACTAAAATTAAACTAAACGCAGACAGCACAGGCATTGATCCTGCTGGAATTAAGTGGATCATGTCACCCTACGATGAGTTTGCGGTTGAAGAAGCGTTGAGACTCAAAGAAAAAAATGCAGGCAGCACAGTAACTGTTGTGTCTGCAGGACCTGACCGCGCGGTAGAATCACTTCGTACCGCACTCGCAATGGGCGCCGACAATGCAATTCACGTTGAACTTCCCGACACTGCAGATAGCAACATGACCGCAAAGGCGCTCGCTAATACTCTGAAAAAAGAAGCGAACGTCGATTTAATTTATTTTGGGAAAGAAGCAATTGATGATGGCGCAGCACAGGTTCCACAATTAACTGCAGCTTACTTTGGTGTTCCATCGGTAACTGTTGTCTTCGGAATCGAATACAATGGCACCACTTTGAAATGTAAACGTGAAATTGAAGGCGGTTCTTACGAATTGGTTGAAGTTTCCACACCGGCAGTCATTGCGGGCACCAAAGGCCTCAATGAGCCCCGCTATGCAACGCTTCCAAACATCATGAAGGCTAAGAAAAAAGAAGTAAAAGCCGTAAAGCTTGCCGACATCGGTGTTAGCACTAGTGATCAAAAAATAAAAAATAAAAACATTCAACTTCCACCGCCGAAACAAGCGGGTAAGAAAATCGATGGAGATGCTCCTGCTCAAGCTCACGCTCTTGCACAAGCACTTCGCAACGAAGCAAAGGTGATATAGATTATGGCAAAGGTACTCGTATTCGTAGAACAAAGAGACGGTAAAAATAAAAAATCAAGTTTCGAACTAATAGCAGCTTCTGCTGCTGCTGGGAATGAAACGCATGCACTCATTGTGGGCGACTCGGTAACGGCGCTTGCGAATGAATGCGCTCAATACGGCGCAAACAAGGTACATGTTGTTCAAGATGCTGCACTTAAAAATTACTCGGCAGAGGCTTATGCTCGTGCGGTGACCACTGCAATTAAATCTCTTTCACCAGAAATTGTACTTGCCGCTCACACTCCAATGGGAAAAGACTTGCTTCCTATCGTTGCTGCACAAGTAGATGGCGCACTCGCTACCGATTGTACTTCACTTCAATTTTCAGGAAGTTCAATCGCAGTAAAACGACCTGTTTATTCAGGTAAGGCTATGGCTGAAGTTGAGTTCGTTGGATCAGGCGTGAAGATGGCGACAGTTCGTCCTAACTCATTAGGCCTACCAAAACCAGACACGAGCAAGACTGCTGATGCAGCAAGCATTACCGTTGATCTTTCAGGTCTCAAAACAAAAATTCTTGAGATTGTAAAAGGCAATTCTGCTAGACCAGACGTTACAGAGGCTGGAATTGTGGTTTCAGGTGGACGCTCACTGAAAAGTGCAGAGAATTTCAAAATCATCGAAGATCTCGCAGACAGTGTTGGCGCTGCAGTGGGAGCTTCACGGGCTGCTGTGGATGCCGGCTACCGCCCTCATCGCGATCAAGTGGGCCAGACGGGAAAAGTAGTTTCACCCACTCTTTACATTGCCTGCGGAATCAGCGGAGCAATTCAACATTTGGCGGGAATGCGCACTTCCAAATGCATTGTTGCCATTAACACTGATCCACAAGCACCTATTTTCCAAATTGCAGACTACGGAATAGTCGGCGATTTATTTCAAGTAGTACCTGCACTCACGAATGAATTCAAAAAACTAAAGGAGTAGTCGCTCATGACTTGGGAAACATTTGCATTTTTGATCGTCGCTGGATTTGCTTTTGGTGTATCTGGGAAACGCTTTTATACCCTTTTTAAGCTATTAAAAGCCCAAAAGGGGAAAGTTCCTCCCTTTACAGATCTCGCCGGCCGCGTAAAAACAACGATTGTAAATGTTCTCTTTCAAAAAGCAGTCCTTCAAGATCGTTGGATTGGAATTGCTCATACGGCAATCTTCTGGGGATTTATTATTATCTCCATCGGAACCGTAGAGCAATTCCTCATGACGCTGGTGAAGACCGCGTCCTTTGAGTTCATCGGTGAAACACCTTATTCCATTTTGATTTGGTGCCAGGATTTTTTCACGGCAGCCGTTCTGTTGGGTGTTCTCCATGCGGCTTATCGCCGATTCTTCGTGAAACCTAAGAACTTAGGACAATCTAAAGATGCAAACTACGTTCTCCTTTTTACGGGCGGACTGATGGTTTCTATTTTCTTTATGAACGCCTTCCACGTGCTCGGTTCTGATCCTTGGTTTCAAACTTCATTCTTTATTTCAAGACCTCTCTCAAAAGTCTTCGGAGCTATGGGATTCGATCAAGAAACCAATCATCACCTCTACACCTTCTTTAAATGGGTTCATATGTCGATCGTGCTGGGTTTCGCTGTATATATCCCAGGCTCAAAACACCTGCACATTGTAGCAGCAGGTCCGAATACCTTTCTTAAAAAACTCAATCGTCCTAAGGGCATGACGACCATAAACTTTGAAGATGAAACAAATACCCAATATGGTGTAGCAAAAATTGATGAGTCAAGCTGGAAAGATACTCTCGACCTCTACTCCTGTACCGAATGCGGCCGTTGTCAAAATCTTTGTCCGGCTTGGAATACAGAAAAACCTCTCTCTCCAAAAAATTTAATTATTGATCTTAAAAAGAATTTAGTGAGAAATAAGGCGGCCATTCTTGCCGGTAAATCAGATGAAGTAACTCCAGTGATCGATGATCACGTTACTGATGATGTGATTTGGGCTTGTACCTCCTGTCGTGCATGCGAAATCGCGTGTCCGGTGTTCATTGAGCACACTGATAAGATTTACGATATCAGAAGAAACTTAGTCATGATGGAATCTCGTTTCCCAACCGAAGTCCAAGCGGTCTTCAAAAACATGGAAACGAACGGCTCACCTTGGGCATTTAGCCCCACCGAGCGCGCAAACTGGACTCAGGGCCTCGATGTAAAAACCATGGCCGAAGTGGGAAGCGCCAACGATCTTGACGTTTTACTTTGGGTTGGTTGTGCGGGCTCCTATGATGATCGAAACAAATCTGTTTTGAAATCATTTGTTAGCCTACTCAACAAAGCTCAGGTGAAGTTTGCAATCTTGGGAACCGAGGAAACCTGTACCGGTGATGCCGCAAGAAGAATCGGAAACGAGTACCTCTATCAAACACTTGCAAAAATGAATATCGAGACCTTGAACCGCTATAGCGTGAAACGCATTGTGACGGCATGTCCACACTGTTTCAATACCCTAAAGAATGAATACAAAGATCTGGGTGGAGAATACGAAGTCATTCATCATTCGCAATTCATCGCAAAAATGATCAATGAAGGAAAACTGAAACCCACTAAAGAGCGGAATGAAACGATCACTTTTCATGATAGTTGTTACTTAGGTAGATGGAATAATGTCTACGAGCAACCACGTGCGGTTCTTCAGTCTGTGCCTAAAGTAAACTTAGTTGAAATGAGACAAAATCATGATCAAGGTTTATGCTGTGGTGCCGGCGGCGGAAGAATGTGGATGGAAGAGCACATCGGCTCACGCATTAACGTAAAACGCTCAGAGCAAGCCATCGAAACGAACGCCACGACGGTTGCCACCTCATGCCCGTTCTGCATCACCATGATCAGTGATGGCATGAAGACCAAAGAGATGACCGATAAAATTCAAGTGAAAGACATCGCTGAGATCATGGACGAAGCAACATAAAGGTCGTCCCGATCTTTATGTTGAAATCTGCGTCATTTTCAATCGAGAATCTGTTGAGGCTTCCTGGTGCCGTGATTGAGCGGTGGCAGAAAGACTGCTCGCTTTAATCCCATTCTAATCCATTTCTCTGATTCACTTAAAAAGGGGCGATTTAGCCATTCAACCCATGAGCTCGGTTCCGAACCGGGAAATCTGCTTTCCATACTTGCTCGTGTAAAAACGAGTGGAAAGTGAAGGATATTGTTTCCGATTGCTCCGCTAAAAGTACTATATGAATAATCTTCAACTTTTTCACAAAGACCCGCTCGCACTGGATTTCGATAAACATATTTCAGCGCATGATAATAGTACTGAGAAGAGTTAATGAGTGACCAGTGATAGGGGCCTCCAAAGACCCGGCCCGTATTTCCTGATTCCAGGTGAATATCTTTAGTGATATTTCTCATAAATACATTCATCACCTGGCCCAAGTCCATAGTAGGTACTGTGAGCAACAGGTGAAAATGGTTTGGCATTAATACGAATGCATGAATTTCTACTTCGAATTTAATGTGGATTGCAAACGCCTCGTTGCAAATAATTTGCCAAATTTGGCTGATATCTAAAGGAAATGGTTCTCGATTATTGCTTCGTGCAGTGACGTGGTAGGGATAGAAGTCAGATCGGTTAAGTGTTTTTCGTGGCATACAAGAGGCAATGCAAATATAACGCCAAACTCAACCAAAAGGTCGGGACGACCTTTTATCTCCGAGGCGGGAGAAAATCGCTATGAGTTGCGATAAAACGCTTAACCGCCGTATTTACCATTTCTGATTCACTCAGTTTTACGTATTCCGACATCTTCTTAAGCGTGTCTGCCACGTCTTTTTCAAGCTTTAATGTCATCGAAATCGTTTCATTCTTGAGTGGATAATCTTCTTTCATAGTTCATTCACTTTACGAAAGTCTGGGGACTCAATCAAGGCTTAAATGGCTAAGCACGAATGGGGCTATGACGCGGTTCTCAACATAAAGATCGGGACGACCTTTTGGTGTCTAAACTATTTACACCTCTTCATTGGATAACAGTTTTTTCACCCCTATTCGAATATAGAGCACTAGGGGTGGCCCTTTCTTTGCAATAACTCAATGTAAGACTTTTCATTGAGAGAGATGAAATAAACAAGGAGAGAGAACATGAGAAACACAGTATCGTTTATTGTTATTTTGATGTCATGCATAGCAGGAGCGACCAACGCGCAAGCAGATCGGGGCCCCATTCACGAGACCGAACACGCGGCTGCAGCAACACCAAAAATCGCGGAAAAAAAGTCTGACGACCTCGTCAATTATCTGAAAGATCCTACCCAGGCACAGGTAACTCAAAGTACAACTTCACACAGAATAAAAGTTACTTCCAGCGAACGCGACACCTACAAAATCGGTCTAGCGAAGAATGATTCTTATATTGGCGTTACGGGCGAACTTTATTGCAGCCAATTTATTGAAAAGGATGTGACCACGACTGATGCCGCTCCGTCTGCTTCAGATTTGAGCGATGTGAAAAACTTGAGCAACAAACTGAAATCAAGAATTTCATTCACGCTTTATTTTAATCCTCCGCAAGAGTTGTTCGACAATAAAATTACATCTCTTACAGACTGTGAGAATAAGGCGGCCCAAAAAGCAGGCGCCACTAAAAACAACCTCGACTGCATTGACTCACTTCATGTGACCATTGACAACAAGAAGAGTATTTACGCCAATTTTTCAGACAGCGATAGCGACAAAGTCATTGCTAAAACAGATGCATATGACCAACTTCAACACTTTGGAAGTTGCGTAAAATGTGATCAAGAAATTGTAGATGGCCTCGGGAAGATCGCTCAAGGCTTACCTGAAGATGAGAAATCTTCGATCAACAAGTTAATCGATAAATACAATGCCGATATCATTAAAACCAAAAGTGAAGATGCGCTTGCGGCTTTTAACAAAACACTCAGCACCCTCAATGATCACGCAGAGTCGATGGACGATGACCTCACAGTAGCTTCCATAATTTCTGATGCCAATAAAGTGGGTGATGAACTTGCCGCACTCGCAAAGGATGTCGATAAGAGTGATGCGCTCGACGATGCAACCAAGGAAGAGCTGATTAAAAAGATCCACGTTCAAGCAGACACTTTGAGAGACCGAGTAAATATTGCTTCAAACGGTAAAAAAATGAGAAAGGATCCGACGAAGTTCGCGGCTGAAGAGCACGATCTGCTCGTTCAAATGTCGAAATATCCTCGCTTAAACAAAGATACCGCCAAAGCGGATGTCGATGCGGCAAAATCCCTCGCTCCAGATGGTGATCTTTACTACTCGTACATTTTTGAGCGTAATCCCAAGGCAAAGGTCATGCAGACTCTCCTGAAACGGAACAAATCAGCTTATCTTGCAGCCTCCACTTATCACTGCGCCCCTCCTGTCATCAACGATGACGATGAAACCAGTGATGATGATCAAAGCACCAAGCGCACGAAGCACAGATCTCTGGACTTTACGCAATGTGGCAAAATTAATAAGGATATTGTAGACACCAATGCTAAACTTGGATTTTTAGACTTGACCGGTGCTAACAATATTACTGCAAGCAATTTACCTGCGAGCACTTCAATTGGAGATACCGTTCTTCAAAAATTGGATCAACAACAAGCCCTCGTTGCACCCATTGCAAATCCTCAACTAACAGCCGCGAATACTGCCACTAAATACATTCGTGGCCTTCCGGTTGCAGTTCCAAAAAGTCAGTACTTTGAATACAACAATATCACTGCGTTCAAAGCTCCAGCTTCCAGCAATGCAGGAAGCGCGAATCAGTACATGTTTCAAACGGTGAGCAATACATAAAATACTGAGTTTACTGAAAACAAAAACGAGAAAAAAAGCAGGGTAGTAAAATACTCTGCTTTTTTTATTTGACGATAACTTGAGTTAAATATATTCCTATTAGTATAGACAACTATTGTTGCCGACATCCGTAGTGAAAGGGGTATTTCATGGCAAGTGTAATTAAAGGAACAGTTAAATGGTTTAACGACGCAAAAGGTTTTGGTTTTATCCAAACTGAGCAAGTGAATGGGGACATCTTCGTTCATTACAGTGCAATCCAAGGTGATGGTTTCAAAACCCTCTCTGAAGGTCAGCCTGTAGACTTCGAATTAGTCTCTGGTCCAAAAGGACCACAAGCTTTTAACGTATCTAAAGCTGAAAATTAATAGAGATTTGATTTAAATTCTATAAAAACCCAGGTAGGTCATCCTATCTGGGTTTTTTGTTGAGTACCGTCAGTTGCTCGTAAAGCTTGAATCCATGATGAGCGTGATTTCCGCTTTTCTTGCGAGCCTGGAAGGATTCACTCAGGTCGACTTCAAGCAGGCTTTGATTGAACACCACTTCACCCACATTTAGATCCCGTGCAATTTGTTTCATCCGCTCTTGGTTCGCCCCCCAGATGGAAGCACATAAGCCGTAATGCATCTGTTGCTGAACTTGAACCATGTTCTCATAGCTTTCGTAACGAATCACACTCACATGGGGTGCGAGGATCTCCGCCTGAAGAGAAATACTCTTTTTCATCAACTCAGGGGTCACTTCCTGAAATACCGCCAAAGTCGGTGTCGCAAAATGACCTTTCTCAGCCAGTGTGAGCGGCTTCCCTCGCATCAAGACTTCTCCACCCTCGCGCTCAGAAATGCCCACAAATTTGAGATGTCGATCCAACATTGCCTCATCAATAAAAGGCCCCATATAGGCATGACTTAAAGGGGGGCCAATTTTAAACTCTTTACTCAATTGGTGAAACTCATCCAAAAACTCTTGAAATTTGGACTCATGAACAAAAATCACCGATACGCTTCTACAGTTTTGCCCTGTTGACAGAAAACAATCTTGAATCAGGGTTTTTGCCGCATTTTTCGGAAAGTCCTCGCACAAAATGGCTGCGTTTTTTGCACCCAAATAAAGGAGAACTTCTTTCGCGGGCTGAGATAGCGTGTCTTGCTTTACCCTCATGCCTACTTCAAATGACCCCATAAAGATCACCGTGCTGATTTGATCGTGACAGATGAGACGTCTACCCATCTCCTTCTCACCCACTAACACTTGAAACACCTTGGCGATGGACTCATCTTTCGTAACATATTCAGCCCACTTTAAAACAGTAAGCGCGGCCCTCTCTGATGGTTTCAACACTACAGCATTCCCAGCGAGGAGGTTCAGAAAAACAAAATGGGTGTTATTGAGGAGTGGAGATACGTAGGAGCTCACTACTGCCGTCACTCCGCGAGGTTCTTGCTCAAGCGGAGTAAATTTTTCAAAGGCCTGAGCCCATTTCTCAATTTGCGCGAATTCGAACTTCATGTCCTCGAGTGAGCGCCCCAACTCGTGTTGTGCCACTTCAATAATGAGATCACGGTTGGATATAAAAGTTTCGATGGACTGAATGAGGATGCGGTGTCGCTCTTGAAAATTTTTATTCGCCCAGGCTTTTTGGTTTTCATGGGCTGCATTTACCAGGCTGTCAATTTGAGAATACGCATAAACACACTTTGCAATTCTCACTTCACTGCGGGATGGATCTATTACTTTCCATTCTCCGGTAGGATCTTTAGGAAGTGCGTTTTGACCCAGCAACAAACTAGAATGAACAGGAATTGAATTGTTTTTCACTCTTTGATTTTATCACTACAAACAAGAGATCTGCATTAAATTTTTGTAGGTTTCAATGGCCTTCTCTAGTTCGCTCCAAAGGATGGCTTCATTTGGCCCCTTGGGGAATTCATTCACATTTCCCGCACCCATAATCGTCACGGGGAATTTCTGTTTCATGAACCATCCCGCATCACTGAGGTAATTGGAGTTCCTGACGGTGACTGCCTGTTCCGAAAGTAGGCCCTGCACCACAAAGTCTCTTAATACTCCGAAATGAAACATTTTGTATTTCTCGGAAATTTGCTTCAATTTTTGTTTCCAACGCTCATCAATTTCCAAGTGGGTATGATTAGGTAAAAACCTTAATTCAAAAGTAATGCCAATTTTACCAATGACCTTGGGGTTGATTTTAGTCAAAATACCGACTGACTGATCGAGAACAAACTGAGGATTATTTTTTAGATTTAAATCACGAGTGACATTTTTCCACTCGCTGTCAAGTTCAAGAATGAGTTCCATCAGTTGTGGCGCAATAAAACTTGCGCCCATCTCTGAAACCCCTGCAAACTCTACTCTAAAAAAACGTTGCTTCTCTTCGTTGTTTAATTTATTGCGAAGAAATTGTTTGAAATCTTCAAACTGAAATGCGGTTAAATAAATTTGGGCATGTGCGATATCGGGATTCGTGCCTTCAGCTCCCTTAGCTTCAAGGCCTGACCACTGAAAATCAAAACCATTTGCGTTCGCATCAATAAGAATGTCCATCAATAGTTCAAATGCATTAATTGCAAATTGCGGTGTAGAAAAATCTACGCTGACACCAAACGCAGTAATATCCACACGCCGATTAAATCCTCTGGTGTCACGATCTTTTGCGGCTGAATCAATTTCAATGGTATAGGACACATGCCCAGTGCCTTGTTTATTCTGTGCGAGGTCGGTGGGCGCAAAAGTAAACACGTCTTTAGGATTCACCGATAAGGATTCAATCAGAAAACGCGATCCCATCATTCCAAAATGTGATGCGCAAGTTCCTACCAGATAGAGCGGATTCTTGTGTCGCTTATCAAGTAAATCCAGAGCACCGTAAATTCTGCACAAGAAATCAAGCTTACCTTGTACAGCACCCGCTCCCACAATTCCCTTGTCGTTGACGATCGGAGCATGAGGATTGCCCTGCGTGGCGGTCCAAAGATGAGGAAGATTCCCCGTGGTAACATCGAGTGGATTAATAAAAAGGGTGCCTCTCCTCGTGCTTCGATCTACCAATTGATCGGAGGTAAAGCCCATCAAATTATATTGTCGTTTAGACAGACGGTCTTGGGAGTGATTCACTTGCTGAAGCTGTGTCTTGAATCCGAAATCGTGCATGAGGTCTTGTAAATAGCGGACGAGCTCCTCATTGCCTGATTCCATGTGTGACGGAATGCTTAAAACACGCTTTGCTTGCTCTTTGAATATTTCGAAATTTGACATCTTGTTTTTAAATATCAAATACTTATTTTTCTTGCAATGAAAGAGGCGCACTCGTTAAACTCTAAATCAATCATGGCTGATATTACACAACTGGAGAGCAGTGGAAAATATAGGGAAGCAATTGATGCTTTACAGCAGACGCCCACCTATGACGCCAACTACTTTTACAATTTGGGTATCCTTTGGGGGAAAATGAATCAGCCGGGAATGGCAACCGCCTATCTGGAGAAGGCGAATCGCCTTAAGCCCCACGACCCGGAGATCCTTCACAATCTTAAAATGGCCCGAACTCAGTTTAACCAACAGCTCTTAAATCAGCATTCAGAGCTGAGTCCAGACGCCGCATCTAATCAATTTGAGCAGTTTTCTGACCGAATCCAGAGTGATGAGATCCTCGGGGTTATGGGTCTGGTGACCCTCATTGTTTCCCTGCTTTGGGTGCGTGCCTATTTAAAAACAAGAAACATCACCAAAACCTTTCTCAAACCTTCTGGGTGGTTCGGAGTGTTCGCACTCATCATGGTGAGTGCATTCTACGGAATCTACAAAGCCGGGAATCTCCACCCTCCTGCGGTGATCACACTCAAACAACCACTCCGAAGTGGCCCAGGAATGAATTATCCCGAAATCACTTCGATCGAGCCTGGAATCAAGGTACGTATAATGGGTACGCCCGTGAGCGTGAATGAAAATGAACTTTGGCAGAAAATAAGATATAAATCAGATCAAACTGCGTGGATCCCCCTTTCGGGACTCCTGCCATTATAGAGGTACACATGAAAATTTTTAGAGAGAACTCGCTTCGGTCATTATTGGCTCCCCTTTTTGCATTGAGTTTTATTTTTTTGGGAGCTGCGATTTGGACCGGCTGTTCTAGTACCAGCGTCAATGAAGCTGATCCTGCCGCACT
>CAIMWN010000114.1 GCA_903845155.1 Oligoflexia bacterium | reverse complement strand
CTCCTGCGTCACGATGCCGATCTGATCATGCAACGAGTGGAGCGTGACATCCCTCAGATCGTTTCCATCGATGAGAACCCGACCTGACTGTGGATCGTAAAACCTCATGAGGAGCGATAGGATCGTGCTTTTCCCGGCTCCACTTGCACCCACCAGGGCAACCTTCGTTCCCGGCTCAATCGAGAGATGGATCTCCGAGAGAGCATTTCCGTGAATGCCGGTGGCATCGTAGGAGAAACTCAGGTTTTCCAGCGCCAGTCTCCCCTGCGAGGACTTCAGAACCAAGGCATCCGGACGATCCTGAATAGTCGGCTTGGTTTCCAGCAACTCCAGGATTCCCATGGCCGCCCCCATACAACTCTGAATGGAAACATGAATCCGGCTGATGTTCTTGATCGGATCATAGAGTAGGAACATTCCTCCCAGCAGAGCGATAAAGCTCCCAACTGACAGATGTGAAAAATAAACATAGAAAAGCGCCAGAGAGACACCGAATGCGGAAACAATTTCAATCATCGGCTGAACGATGGCTGAGTTTTTGCTGACCCTCATCGAGATCCCGAACTGCTCATTCAGCGATTTATCGAATTGCTTGAGTTGAAAGTTCTCCCGGGAAAAAGACTTGATGATTCTGACCCCCGCAAAAGATTCCTGGAGGACAACGGCCATGAGTCCAGCTTCACTCTGCATGGATTGCGAAGCCTTGCGGACTTTTCGTCCATAGACCGCCACGGGAACAATGCAGACGGGGAATAGCAGGAGAGCGACAATGGTGAACTTCCAGTCGATGTAGAGGAGCGCTCCTATAGCTCCCAATCCGGTTAATGGCTGCTTGACGAGATCCCCCACAATCTGAACCACCGATTGTTGGGCTATCATGGCGTCGTTTAGAACACGAGATATGAGGACACCGGCACGGGATTTATTAAAATAATCCATGGATTGATGCATGAGGTTCGAGAAAACACGGCTACGCATGTCTCTAATGGCACTCATGCTCACCCAAGTCAGAAAGTAGACATTGGCATACGAAAAAAAGCTTCTTAGAATCATCACCGCTGGAATCAATAGGGCCATCCAGATAAAGGCATCAATCGTGGGACCCTTTCCAATGGTAGCCCCTCGCATCATCGCCCCTTGATCCATGTGGCCATGAAAAGCCGTATCACCAATATGACGAACAATTAGCAAAAGACTACTATTGACACCCGCGTAGCCTACCCCAAAAAGCAGTCCTATAATCAGTCGATATTTGTAAGGCAGCAGGAATCCAAAAAGTTTTTTAATCGTGGAAAACTCCGACGTGATGTTTTTAACAAGGTTCTTGGAAGTCATTTGGAAACTGTTTGCGGGAATGAAAACTGAAAGTGAATTGACGGCATTTTAAATGCTTTGGTTGACAAAGACATAAAAATCACTCGTCGTAATTATACCTAAATGCATCCTCAAGAGATTTTTTTTGACGCCGTTTTATAACATCGTTAACATCTCCGCGGACGCCTTTATTCATAGGTATAACTGTCGTAAATAGAAATAGAATCACATTCAATGCGTAAAGCAAGATTTTTAAGTGCGCAAAATAAAGATATGCTTTCATATTCAAAACCGGCACGTATTCAGAAAGAGCCGGATTGAATAACTTTCTCCGACTTTCAAAATCACGATACTCACTTAAAAAGAAATCCCGGAGAGCGGGATTGTTATCTTTGCAGGTTTTTTCACCGTTTTTTGAATCCAATGTCCCTGTAACATATTTTACAAACAACTCCGTCGTCTGGAGATGATTTTGCGTGGTTGCGTCATAGATCGTGAGTATTTTCCGGTAAATTGAGTCCTTGATTCCCCGCTTATAATAGATTTGAAGTTTTCTTATGTCTTCGAATAGTCCATAAAGAGGGATGTTATAATCCCTGTAGTTGATTTTGGAGTAATTGTCCGCGATGAAAACTGGCGTTTTGCAAAGAGTCGCTTCATAGGATAGATTGGTCAACGGATCAAAAGTAACCAGCAGTTTGGATTCGGCCAACAACTTCAAGAGTGATGTTTTGCAACTTGGAAGAGTCCTCGTAATAGGGACGATTTTTGCCTTCAGGAACAAGGCCATGAAAAATAATTTTGCCCGGTGTGTTTTCCTGGCTTTTCCCCAGTAAACCAGGATTTGGTTTTTTTTGGTGATTTCCCCACCGGTTATTTTTTCAATGATGTTGTCAATGCCTTCTATTTTCGCATTGTAAAACAGTTGCCGAAGATTTTTGTTTACCAATCCCGAGTAACTTACAAAGAGATCGTTTTCCTGAATGAATATCGGCTCTTTCGTTAATACCATTGGTTTATTCAATAGATACCAAACCCGATTTTTGGCTTTTATCGATTTTGAAATCTCAAAAGGCAGCGCATCTGGAAGAATGACAATGAGACGATCATCGTTCTCGTCAATTTTGTTGACAACCCGATTTTGATACTCCGGTGGGGCTTTTGGATTTAACGTCGGATGATCATAAATATAGAGATTACATTCATATCCCAGTTGTTCAATGTGTGAACTTAGTTTGTATAAAATCGATACTCCGTTGGATGATGCTGTCCAATTCTGACAAACAATTAAAAATTTACATTTTATCTCTTTCAAATCTTGTCTCTTGGCTGTTTTCAGTGGGTGGGTAGAGGTCTGAAGGATGGCACCTCGAGCTGGAGTTTTCCAGCCTTGAGGTAGGTGATGGGGAATGGGGAATAGGAAATGGGGGTATGAAGAGGAGATGGAGATGGAAGTTCGGAGTTGGGGGGCAAAAAGTGGGAATGTTGGAAGGTGGGAATGTAGTAAGGTTCTCTGCAGAGTCTGAAGGGGGGAACGGCCGAACGAAAGACAAGGGCTTTGAGACTACTTTTTTCTCTTGATGGTGTGTTTGAATTTTAAAACTGCAAAGTTTAGCTCAATCGATGTTTCCGTGTCTTTTGTTTGGAGTTCATCGTCAAACAGTTCAGACACGATTTCCCCGCTTCTCTTCATCAAAGGTTTCTGCAGGATCTCATCCGATGTGATAGACAGTGTTCTGATGGTGTTTGAGAGTTCTCGTATTTTTGCAAAGGTCTCTATGATGGTGAAGGTTGCCTCGGCTGCTTGCTTGCTCTTTAAGATCGTTGCCAGCATGTAGAGGCCTTTTTCTGGAAATGCGGTCGGCTGCTTGACTTTGCCTCCCCTGATTGAAGTCGAATATTTCGACTTCAATGTAGCCCATTCCTTTGCCGTTAGCTCCACAATGTATCCTTGTGGAAACTTTTCAGGATTGTTTCGGACAGCCTCGTTGATTCTTTTGGTCTCTACTCCGTAGATCCTCGCAACATCGCTATCAAGTAGTACTTTGATTCCTCTGATTTCAATAATTGAAGTCTGAAGATTTTCGATGCTTATTGGATTTTTCATGAAAGATAGAGGAGCACAGAGTAGAGCGATTCTCCGGCTAGAAGATCTTTACGCGCCTTATCCAGATCGCGCCTTCCAAAGGCATACCAATCAGCTGGGTTTTCAGGATTACCTCGCATAGAGCAGCT
>CAIMWN010000113.1 GCA_903845155.1 Oligoflexia bacterium | reverse complement strand
CTCAAATAGACCCCATCTTTATCTGTCAATTGTCTAGCCCTCCTGGTTTCAGAAGAGCTTAACTCATTGTTTTTAAACGACAGCAAAAGGGACAGAATCGCGTGCGAGTTAAAGAGGGACACAATCGTGTGCTATTCACAGTGCGCTTTAAAAACAGTGCGCTTTAAAAAACAAGCAAATTAGTCTTATCGTTCAATTAAAGTCGTTTCTCTCTTTGTTAAGAACAAGTATTTAAACCTTGTTTAGTAATTACACTTGCTGACCAAACCGATCGTGGTAAACTCCTCACCTATAAAAGAACCGTTTACACAGTAGGGAATTCACTCATACACATTTGAAACGGTATTAGAAATACGTGGAATAACCATGCGGCACATGAGCACCTCAATTTTAATATATTTTTTTCAGCTACTGGCCATGAGCACGTCTTTTGCTCAAGTTTCGCAGGATATGAAACTTGAATGTAATGAAATTATGCTGGCGGTACAGTATTCCACTCCCGAGCAAATCATGGCTACTTTTGCTGATAAGTTCACTCACGAATATCCCATTTTTTATTCGGCGCGATTTAGACAAATCATGCTTGACGCTTTTGAAAGTGAATTCAAGATTACACAATCGTATGAAGGCAGTTCAAAATATGACAGTGTCGGCATGAGAAAAATATTTCGGGACATTCAAATTGATCACTCACGGTACAAACTTCAATTAGAGAAGATCGGGAGTGAAGTTTGGAGCGCTTTAGTGCGTGATTTCCTTTCAGGTTCAGCTTCAGACGCTATTAAAATGTATTCTATTTCTAAAGATCAATTTGAAGATGCTAAGTATTATGTATCGACCATCAGAGAGATACCACAGTTAAGAAGCCATGCGCTCACGCTTTTTGAAAACATGGCGTTTTACTCTATTGATACCCTGATGACCATGACACGCATGAAAAGATTAAATCAGCGCATGAATCCCTATGCTCCTTTGGGCGCTAGAAACGAGCGTTTTCGTCTCACTCTATTATTCCCGATCTATCCACCAGCTTATCGTTACCTGGGTTATTCGGTTGGCATGCACGCCACTCATTCATATAAAGTTAATTCTGCAATTAAAAAAATCACAAAAGACCAAGAAATTGAGAGATTGAGCGCTCAGGTTCATGAGGACATTTCGAAAATCACTTATGAAGACCTGCATGGCCGACTCAAACAGACGCCGGATCCGTCCGAGCTCAATGTGCACGGAAAACGAATCCGGTATGATCAGGTCTTTCAAAAGGATTATCAAGAACTTTTGTTAAAAGGAGTGGCCGATCATGAGCAGTTCACCAGCTCTCGATTTTGGAAGATGAATATGCCTCTCCTTTCGACAGCTTTAGAAAGTGCAACCACAAGCCGGGTCAGCAATGCCATGATTTTAGGAAGAATCAAAACATTTGTTGAAGATTATCAAGGCAAACTGAAAGATCAAATGTGGGTCCTCGCTACCGCAAGTGAGACACTTCAATCCATGATTAGAGATGTTACCGCAAAGATTGCCCCCCCCGTAGGTGTGAAGAATTTAAGTGACGAATTCTTGCAATCTGAGTTTTTAAAACTAAAATCACGACTGGATGGCCTATACTCCGATCTTTTAACTATGAATAACTATGCTGGAAATCATTTGGTTCGCTGTGAAGAGCAGCTGAGTATCATTCGTGAGCTTGAAATGAATTTCGTACAGACTGAATCTAATGGACTTAATCGTGCGCAAATTAATAACTATTTAGAACGATTAGATATTACGAGGAAGTAAGCTCACAACAAGGACTCGAGTCATTAACCTCTCTTAACTTAAGATTTCGGTGATTTACCCGCTTTACGAAACTGACATCGCCTGCGATAATCATTTTATGCGAATAGGAATCATGACAGGAGGCGGAGACGCCCCAGGATTAAATGGAATTATTGAAGCTGCGTCTCGTGTGCTTCTTAAAAACAATTGTGAAGTGACGGGAATCCTTGATGGCTTCGAAGGAGTATTCACGGGGCGAACCAAAAACATTACCCTTGAATCCGTACTGGGCATGCATGCCGAAGCAGGCACCTTTTTGGGAACCTCAAATAAGTCAAAAATTGCCGGCCGCGGAGATGAATTTCAAAAACAATTTGCAAAAATGAATTTAGACGGGCTCATTGCCGCGGGTGGCGACGGCACATTTAAAGCATTGAAAGAGCTAGCACCCGATCTCCCTATTATTGGGGTTCCAAAAACAATCGATAACGATCTTCAGGGAACCGAGATTACTTTCGGTTTCGATACTGCCTGCACCGTGGTTGCAGACGCTGTGGATTCACTTCGGAGTACTGCAAATGCACATCATCGCGTGATGGTGATTGAAACGATGGGTAGAACTGCCGGATGGATTGCTCTCGGCGGGGGGCTCGCTTCCTATGCTGATGCGATTCTCATTCCTGAAAGGCCGTTTTCAAGAGCTGCGCTTGCAAAGTATTTAACCGACGCTCACACTAAAGGAGCACCAGGACTGGTGGTTGTCGTTTCTGAAGCGGCGATGGCGATTGGTGAGGATCCCATTTTCAATGAAGCAAAAAACTCCTCAACTGGAATTCGCTTCGGAGGAATTGGTGAACGCATGTCTCGATGGATTGAAGCACATAGTCCTTGGGAGGCTCGCCACGTGGTGCTCGGACATTTACAAAGGGCACGTCATCCCACAACCACCGACCGCTTTCTAACTGCATCGATGGGTGCACTTGCAGCAAACCTTGCCCTTTCCCAGCAATGGAATCGAGCAGTAGTGTACCGTGATGGGAAGGTACTCGACGCTCCCTTAAGCGACATTCAAGGTCCGCCAAGGGAAGTCGCACCAGATCATCGCTGGGTTAAACTTTGCTTGGCGTTGGGCATTTTTATTTGATAAGTAAATGCCATGAATATCGGCCCCCCAAGACTGATGACTCTCAGTTGCAAAACTGGATTAGGGACGCTGAAACCGGAAATCTAATCGCCAAACCAGCTCCGTGCGATATTGGGCACGTCATGATTACGGTAAAAGGCCAAAATCAAGATGTAGTGATTTATTCCATTCAGGACTGCAAGGCAACTACTACTAACGATGCAAAATCGACCACTAAAATTTTGGAATTAGTGAGAAATTACTGTAACTTCTCGCATCTATAAGTCAACAGACTAGCCCATATCGCTTGTTGCGAAAACTTGACTGGGCCACACTTTTCCCGATTGTTATATTGCGAAGATGAAAATCATCCTCTTCATCCTGTTGGGCTGCTTTGGTATTATATCCGCAAACGCACAAGTCACCGATCCACTCGCAACCCCGACTCCTGCATTAATTGTTGCTAGTGAACGAGCGGGTCTTACAACCTATGATCACGCCTTCATTAGGACTTGCACTCTCTACACGAATCGTACTTTGAGATTAAATGAGAAAATTGGGGCGAGCCCATCAGGTGCATGGACCATTAATCGAACGACTGACTACGTTCTTCCTCCACGTCTCATTAAGAAAATTGAAATTTGGATTGCAGATGCCGCTAAAGGAAACATCATCGAGGGGCCGACCATCTGCGATGGCGGAACGGTGATGATTACTGCACGGAGCGCAGAGATGGAAGATGTGGTGATTAAATCGCTGCGGGACTGTGAAGGCTCATCTTATAATGATTCCCCCTCGGCCGCTTTCATTACAGAACTCGTGAAAGATTATTGCAATTTTAGCAACCTATAGGAAAGGAACTCGTTCAGTATGGTCACTTTATTATTCATGCTTGTATCTTTCAATGCGGCACATGCTTCGCAAACTATTCTCGAATCTAAAATTATTAAAATTGATTACGGAAATAATTCAAATCAAGCACATTTAATCATGTTCGAGCAAGATGGCCAAGTGGGGTTTTTAGATCAGCAAAACTTAAAGCTTCTGAAACTAAGTGAAGAAAGCATAGTAAAACACGAGACGGTGAAAGCGGTGCTTGATCAGAATCACCAGGTGCTGTCACTCACAGCGGTCAAAAACTCCAGTCTTCAACTCAGCACTTCGGTACCACTACCCTTAATCAGCACAGAAGGTCAGCCCTACATTCCCACTGTGGTTTCTAGTTTAGATGAAGCGAGTACTATCTTTGATCATCTCAATCGCCGCACAAAAAGGTCTGCCGAATGCTACAACAAAGCAGAAATCTGGACCTACGAAAACCTGAAGCAAAGAAATCTCAAATCGATGAAAGTCTTCCTCTTTTTTACCAGCCGTTATATCCGCGAATACAATTACAAGTGGTGGTTTCATGTTTCACCGTATGTATTAGTTCGTGAAGGAGGCACGATTGTAGAACAGGTCATCGACCATACCTTTACCGACGGCCCCACTGCCTTTACCCCCTGGACCGAGATCTTTATTCAAACCGGAGAGACCTGCCCGGTCGCAGCTAAATACTCTGATTATTCCAAACATGAGGAAGAACATGACTGCTACCTCATGAAGATGCCCATGTATTATTGGCAGCCTTGGAATTTAGAGGAGTTAGAAACAAAAGGAATACAGAAAACAGAATTTCTCCCGAGCGAAATTGAACAAGCCTATTCTGAAGGGTTTCGAGGACGGAGGCTGTAGACGCGGAGGCAATACCTTAAAAACTAGGTTAACCAAGAGAAAAGAAAAGTGCGAGCAATGCCAGCTCAGAATAATGCAACCAAGGTATTCTCAGGTTTTCATTTTGACCATTCCATCATCGCACTTTCATCGTTATAATACCTTTGCTTTACGAAAGCGGTGTATTGCTTGAAAGTTTTTTCCCTAATGGCTCGACTAAAGATTGTTTTACAAATTATTTGTTTTATCTTTCGAATGGTTTTTCTTGAATACTTCGTTGTAAGATTCCGCCAACTCAGGAAAGAAATCGCCTTTACGGAAACTGACTTCCTGGAAGCTTGAATCATTCTCTTTTTGCATATCAAGAAACGCATTTTGTAATCTGCGGATCGGCCCTGCAATTTTATGCGAAACAATAAGACCACCAACCAACAACGTCATAGCAACCATGAGTGATAGGTAAATAAAAATATGTTGAAAAGAGGCATCAAAACTCCTGATCATTTGAAAATAGAAATGATCGATTTGCAGTCCAGCATCGTTCCCTTTTTGGATTAAAGCGTGAATTCCAAATTCGAATGCAGTCAAAATTGTCACTAAGATTAAAGTCGCAAGCCCTGCGGTATATCCAATGATAGTCCATTGGAATTTCGGGTTAATCAATATTGATTTTGTTTTACGATTTTGATTACTCATTTTGTTTTTCTTTCATTATGTTTTTTAATATGACTACGGAAGCTCAAGAACACCTCCACCATAAATATTTAATCCGCCTGAGATGATCATTGCTGTTCCCGTCCAAATTGCTGTTTGGCCCGATCTTGCCGAAGGCGAGTTTCCGGCTAATACGGAGGTCCAGGTATCTAGATTTGGATCGTAGATTTTTCCATCACCTAAATTTGTACCTGCACCATTACTAGAAGTACTATTTCCTCCCCAAATGATTAATTTGGAGCCGGTCCAAACGGCACTGTGAAGAGTTCGAGTACTTGGGGCCCCGACTGCGCTCATGATTGTCCAAGTATCGGTTTCGGGGTCGTAAATTTTACCATCAGCTAAAGTGGTATTACTGCTAGAGCTACCTCCCCAAACAATCATTTTTGAACCGGTCCAAGTAGCAGTATGAAAGCTTCTGGGTGATGGGGCATTAACCTCGCTTATGGTAGTCCAAGTGTCGGTAGTTGGATTATATATTGCTCCATCCGAGTAGTGGGTGGCTGAACTTGAGGAATTACTCATCCCTCCCCAAACGATCATGTTTGAACCAGTCCAAATGGCAGTGTGACCGGTTCTGGGGGACGGGGCACCCAAAGTACTCATTGTACTCCAGGTGGTTGAGCTGGTGTGAAAAACTCCACCGTTTCCATACGCCGTTGTCCCGCCATTATTACCACCCCAAATAATCATTTCACTTCCAGTCCAAACTGCCGAATTACCCGCCCTAGAAACAGGTTCATTTGTGGTTTGATTCATACTAGTCCAAATATTAGTAGCGGGATTGTAGATTCTACCACTCCCTAATGCATTGCCTTCACCACCCCAAGCCAATAAACTTGATCCTGACCACACAATTGAGGCACCGTTAACAGTAGGCTTATTTGCAGTACTGACGCTCGACCAACTATTAACAATTGGATCGTAAATACCCAAAGAGTTAATCATGTTAGAACCAGTCCAAACAAATGGTTCATTATTTCCTTCCAAACTCATTGTTGTACTCATCGTATTCCAGCCATTTTGCGCAACAGCCATGGAAATGGGTGTTGTTAATGATGCTGACATGGTGGTTGCGGTTACAGTATAGGTAGCATTAGGAGCAATTGAAGAGGGAATACCAGAAATCACACCAGTTGAGGCATTTAAAGACAGCCCATTTGGGAGCGAAGGTGAAACTGAATAAGTCGCTCCAGTCAGATTTGCCGGTGAGAAATTATTGGGGGAAATGCCAAGGCCTACGATGTAGCTCCCGTTAATAGTTGAATAGGCAGTTTTAGCGGCCACTGTTATGGTGATTGCCGCATTCGCTTTGCCACTACTGTTAGACGCAGTAACAGTATAGCTAGTAGAAGTTACAGTTGATGTTGGCGTACCTGAAATTACACCTGTTGAAGAATTTAGTGTGAGACCGACTGGAAATGCACCAGTGCCTGTAATCGAATAAGTAGTGGGAGTGCCGCCGCTTGTAATAGGTATACTATTCGGAATCGGCATTCCCAAAATATAGACCAAGGTTGCGCTGGAATAATGAAAAGACGTAGGCGCACCGGCCGATGGCGGCACTACTGAAATTGAAATGCTATTCAACGTGGTGCTGGAGCTATTTGTGCCGGTTACCGTGTACGATTGGACGGCTGATAATGCTGATGTAGTTCCTGAAATTAATCCTGAAGTCGAGTTAAGCGTCAACCCTGCAGGAAGTACGGGAGAAATCGTATAGGTAACCCCCGAACCTCCGGCACCAACACTTGGATAATTTGAAACTGCTTGACCCAAAGTATAGATTGCAGGATTACTTTGATAAGTTAATATTGGCGGCGGGAGATCCTTTATCGTTATGATTTTATTTGCCTGAATAGTGCCACCTGAGTTTGATCCAACGATAGTGTAGTTAGTGGCACTTAATACAATAAGCGGCGTGCCGGAGATCGCTCCGGTGGACGGGTTGAATGTTAAACCTGCAGGCAAAGCTGGGGAAATTGAATACGAAGTAATTGCACCGCCAGTTGACGTAGGAAGATCAATTAATATTAATGAATTTATCGTATAAACATTAATGATTCCTGATGAGTAAACTAAACTCAAAGGAGCAATATCATTTACGGCGATCGAAAGGACAGTTGTTGTGCTCCCACCTGTAAGCCTAACTTGCAATCTTCTTTACACCAATGAACCAACCGTAAGTGTCACCATTTGCTCCATCGCAAACCCTAACACTTGCCAGACTATCAATAATATTTTGCTCGATACCGGTAGTTACGGTCTTCGAATTTTTAATTCATTGATCACTATACCTGT
>CAIMWN010000112.1 GCA_903845155.1 Oligoflexia bacterium | reverse complement strand
TCGCGTGCGAGTTAAAGAGGGACACAATCGTGTGCTATTCACAGATGGAGCGGATTCGGAGTCGCTTCAGATTGCTATCTGAGTAATCGATTTAATCGGCGCAACTGCAATCGTTTATTTGTATATACATTTAGTTTAATAAAACGTGTTTGCTTTTTTAGGATTACACAGGCGATATTCAAGATAGCACTGTTTCGCTCATGTGTTTCCCTAAGCGACTCATCACCCTATTCTTAGTATGTATTTGGATTAGCTGGGCGAAACGTTTCAGCTGGTCCCGGAACACTTATGGTGAGGCTTTGGATCGAATATTAAGTAAATTTGATGCCTCCTTGTGGAGGCAATTGCGTTAGAATATTGATGAATTTAGATTTTGCCTTTATTGTTGAAAGAAGGAGTAGCAGATCGATGAATCTTCAAAATTTATTTCAAAGTTCGAAACATCCGGAAAAATTTATCATTTTCATTCGTCTTCTGGTGGGCGCAGTATTTTTAACGGAAGGAATTCAAAAATTCATCTTTCCAATTGAGCTTGGTGCGGGGCGGTTTTTTAAAATCGGTATTCCTGCACCCGAGTTTTTTGGTCCTTTTGTTGGTGGAGTAGAATCGGTCTGTGGAGTTTTGATTTTAGTTGGGCTCTTCACGCATTTAGCTGCAATTCCGCTTTTGATTGACATGGCGGTCGCCATCGCTACTACCAAGCTACCTATTCTTGCTAAGGATGGTTTTTGGAAAATGTTTCATGAAGCGCGCACAGACTATTCGATGGTATTAGGATTACTGTTTCTTCTCTTGGTGGGAGCGGGAAGTGGTTCTGTAGATTCCAAGGTTTCGAAGGAATGATAGCTGATCGACAGCGTGGTTCTTCCGAACTAAAGGAAATTGCAATATTGTTCTTGAAACTCGGCACGACTGCTTTCGGTGGTCCCGCTGCACATATTGCAATGATGCAAGACGAAGTAGTGAGGCGTCGGCAGTGGCTCACCCAAGAAGAATTTTTGGATATGCTCAGTGCCACGAACTTCATTCCAGGACCAAACTCGACTGAAATGGCGATTCATATTGGATACAAAAAGGGTGGGATGAGGGGCTTGGTTCTGGCCGGAGTATTATTTATCTTGCCAGCAGCATTGATTGTCTCCTTCATCGCAGAAGTTTACTTGCGTTTTGGGAAACTGCCATCTGTATCCAATGCTTTTTACGGAATTAAACCTGTGATTGTGGCGGTTGTTTTTCAAGCGCTTTTTGTCTTGGGAAAGGCTGCTTTAAAAAATAGAACACTCTATGCTGTGTTCGTCTTGGCGATTGCTGCAAGTGTTTTCGGTTTAAATGAGCTGCTCGTTTTAGTTTTTTCAGGCCTTCTTACTTTGCTAATCCGGCGGCCAATGAAATCAGGACCACTCTTATTGGGTGTGGCAAGTATTTTCGCTTTGACGCCGAGAAAAGCACTTGCGTTTGTGACTTTGGGGATAGGTGCCTCCAAGTTTAGTTTATTTTCGCTTTTTGCATTTTTTATGAAAGTTGGATCAGTCCTATTTGGAAGTGGTTATGTGCTTCTCGCATTTCTTAGGACTGACCTAGTTGAGAAATACAAATGGCTGACGGATGCACAACTGCTGGATGCAACCGCTGTAGGGCAATTCACGCCCGGCCCTGTTTTTACCACGGCGACTTTTATTGGCTATCTGCTTGCAGGACCAATGGGTGCAACAGTCGCAACGGTCGGGATTTTTCTTCCTGCTTTTGTTTTTGTAGCCATCAGTGCACCTTATATTTACAAATTACGAAGCTCATCGTGGATTGGAGCAATCTTGGACGGCGTGAATGTCGCATCCCTTGCGTTAATGGCGGTGGTGACGTGGAATCTCGGGCGGAGTGCGATTGTGGATCCGATCACCACAGTCATTGCAATCATCAGTACTCTATTGCTCATCAAGTTTCGTATGAATTCGGCGTGGTTGGTATTGAGTGGAGCCATTGCCGGGATTCTTTTAAAGTGTGCACAATGGTTTTAATTTAATACATATAGTTTGTTGTAAAAACATCAAAATGCAGGTAGCTTAACCACATGCATTCTGTCTGCACCTCGCTATTTTACGTTCTTTTCATTACTCTGGGATATCAGAGCACTGCCTATGCGAAGCCCAGCCCTGCGGATGCATTGGCGCGAAATTATATTTTTAATCATCCCGCTCAATGTTTGGTTTGGGATTGGCGTGGTTCCATTTTCACTTATGGCTTGATGGAATATGCAAGATCACTTCCACCAGGAGCGCGGAAAAATGAATTCAGTCAATATGTGATTAATTATCATACATCTTGGGCCAAAAAAGGAATTCCTGTTATTGATCGTAGCGATGATTGTCCGAGTGCTTTAAGCCTACTGATGCTGAAAAAGATGGGAATTTCTCCTTTGTCTTCCCTTGCTCTTGAAAAGGTTGCTACTTATATTCGTACTCAAAAGCGGAATGACATCGGTGCGCTTGATCATTTGGGAGCACTTAATGTCTACCCTCATTCCATTT
>CAIMWN010000111.1 GCA_903845155.1 Oligoflexia bacterium | reverse complement strand
GGTGCAGCGATTGGGATGGTCGCGATGACGAGTGAAGTCGCTGATTCATTAGCGGGAAAGTCGTTTTTCAATACCTTTGGGGGCGATCCTTATCAAACGGTGCAAGCTGCGCTCACGATCGAAGTGATTGAAGAAGAAAAGCTCATCGAAAATGCGCACGCGATGGGCAAATATTTAATGGATGGGTTAAAGGGGCTAATGAAGACCCAGCCACTCATCGGGGACGTTCGTGGTCGTGGTTTACTGATGGGGATTGAGCTCGTGAAAGACCGTGTAACCAAAGAACATGCGGTTCAAGAAACGATTGATCTTATGGATCTTTGCAAAGACCGCGGATTGCTGGTGGGAAAAGGTGGTCTCAAAGGCAATGTGCTCAGAATTGCGCCTGCATTAACACTAAAGCGCGAGCAAGTGGATTTCATGATTAAAGTAATTGACGAGTCACTCACTGTTCTCTCGAAGAAATAAATTTTAGTTCGTATTTTTGAGGATAATAGAAGGCTCGATGGCTGCAGTGAGCTTTGATAGAGTGTACGGAGTATGAGTAGATGAGTTATACGAATGAGGATTTGGCCGCAGTTCCTTTGTCCAAAAGAACGTGGAAAACTGCCAACTATGTTGCTCTCTGGGTGAGCATGTGTCTTTGCATTCCCACCTATATGCTAGCGAGTTCTCTCATTGAGGGGGGAATGAATTGGTGGGAAGCAGTTCTGACGGTCTTTCTTGGAAATGTCATCGTTCTGGTTCCCATGATATTGAATGGTCATGTGGGTGCTGAGTATGGAATTCCGTTTCCCGTTTTTGCTCGAATAAGTTTCGGTCTTCGTGGTGCGAATATTCCAGCACTCCTGCGGGCGATTGTTGCTTGCGGTTGGTTTGGAATTCAAACCTGGATTGGCGGATTCGCTTTCTACCAAATTGTAAAAATTTGGATTCCCGCATTCGCATTGCTACCGCCGGTATTTCCTGCTTGGGTGGGTTTGGAGACGGGGCCCGCAATTACTTTTTTTCTTTTTTGGTTACTGAATATGTGGGTGATTCACAAAGGGATCGAGAGCATCAAGAAATTACTCGTTTTTAAAGCGATCTTTTTGCCAGTTGCTGCATTGTCTTTGCTTGCGTGGGCCATTTTTGCAGCTCACGGATTGGGGCCCATCTTAGAGCAACCATCGAAATTTCAAACGAGCGGGGAATTCTGGACTTTCTTTTTTCCGGCATTGACGGGCATGGTGGGATTCTGGGCCACGGTTTCTTTGAATATTCCTGACTTTACTCGCTACGCCGTTTCTCAGCGAGCACAAATCGTAGGACAAGCGTTGGCACTTCCTTTGGCGATGGGGATTTTTGCATTTATTGGCGTGGTCGTGACCAGTGCCACCGCGATTGTATTCGGTAAAATGATTTGGGATCCGGTCGCACTCGCGGGATCTTTTGATTCACCTGTTCTGGTAACGCTGGCCATGGTAGCCGTGATTATTTCAACTCTGGCAACGAACATCGCTGCAAACATCGTGAGTCCCGCCAATGATTTTTCAAATTTGGCACCAAGTAAAATTGATTTTAAAGTGGGTGGTTATATTACCGGGATACTGGGCTTACTGATCTTTCCTTGGAAACTGATTGCAGATCCCAGTGGTTATATTTTTATGTGGTTGATTGCATACTCAAGTTTACTCGGACCCATCGGGGGCATCCTGATCGTAGATTATTACTTCATTAGAAAAAAGAAAGTAGTAGTGGAAGCTCTGTACCGTGAAGGAAGTCAATATTGGTACCAAGGTGGGTTTAACTTTGCTGCCGTCGCAGGACTAATTTTTGGAATTTTACCTAATATACCCGGATTTTTGACGACCATTAAAGCTGTTGATGCTGGAGCCTTTCCTTCTGAAGTGAACTCGCTTTATCATTACGCATGGTTTGTGGGTTTATTCGTAGGCGGAGGAAGTTATTACCTTTTAATGCGTTTCTTTCAATTCGCATCTAATGGCTCAGGAAATGATCTGTAAATAGTTGAGTCGTTTTTGCGGCTGCGTTGACCTTAATTCAACGGATGGGTTTATTTTTGTAAATAGTCATGGGTGAGTCCACGCCATTTAAAATCACTGAGCCAGTCTACGGCTTTAGGGTCCGGGCAATACTGGGTAATGTTAGCAATGTCGTTCAAATATGCAGAACGTTCACGCGCAATATGATCGGATAGATTATGAGATTTGCCCCTGTTCCTGCATTCGGCTACGCGCTCGATTTGTTTTGCATGTTCCAATTCATGACGTACATCCGCGATGAGTTCACAGGCGTCGGTGAAGGGCACGAATTCAATCATTTTTTCTTCATGGTGGATGATTGCTGCCGCTGAGCCCATGTTCCGTCGAGTAGATTGAAATCGGAACCCATGAGTGGGCAAGCCATACTCAAGAATGGCCTGTTCTAGGGCTTCTTGCTGTCG
>CAIMWN010000110.1 GCA_903845155.1 Oligoflexia bacterium | reverse complement strand
GATTAGGCTTGATTCTCCCGCACAAGCGTCATCCACGGTGAATACTATTCAATTGCCAACCTACAGCGATAGCACAACTATTGGGACGACCGTAAATGCGTCTTCTTTTTACCGGCAAACAGGTGGTTCTGCTGGGAACTTTGGACTTGCCACTCAGAGTTCAATTAATACCATTTCGAATGCGGATAGTAGTGCATTTTTTGGAGCACTGGTTACCAGCAAAACCATCAGTGTGTATGATAATGCTAACACCGGAACACCAGGATCCCAGGCAATGCTTTGGGATCCAAATGGGGGAGGTGGCGGTGTTGCTACCCTGATCGGATTGAGCGATTTTGACGACGGATTGACCTCAATTCCAAGCGTGTTTACCAGCATTCATGAATACTTGGATTGGATTAATAGTGTTTCAGGAATTGTCATTAATCCCTAATTGAGGCAATCGTTAGCTTACTAGACAAGCATGAAAATTTTACCATTCACATAGGACGCCAAAGTCCTTCTGCTTGATTTCAGTGTCTTTTCTCTTGGCTTATAACTTGCTTAAGATTTAGGTAAATGAAACGTCTGAGTGCTTTATTGTTTTTGAATCTTTCAATTTTCTTCTCACTTTGTGCCAGTTCAGGAACCCTCATGCCTGACGGTGGCGCGGGGAGTGGGGGTGGAAATCCCGGCTCTAGATCAATGAAATGTATTGAAAGCGTCTTTGAATCAAAAGTGATAGAAAGTTCTCAGTATCGTAAGTTACGAGAGTGTGGACTCACGAGTGATGCAGTAAACTGTTTGCTAGAGGGTAAAACAAATACCGCCGTATACAATCTGCCCTTATTGATAGATTATTGTACGCAGTCAAAAGTGGAATAGGTCGATTACCAGGACTGCCATTTCCTCGTCTTTCGCCGTTTTAATTCCCGGCTCCAAACGTTCGATTGACCGGAGCAGTAAATTTCGAATCTGTTTAAAAGTGGCCGCATCAATACTCATCACACTCGTGTAATGAAGTTCATCCTCGTTTTGTTTACGATCGATGGACTCGAGTGCTTTTTGCCGCCAGTTTTGATGATGGAGTTTGATGGCCGCGTGGTTTTTCCCAATGTGAAATCTGTTTTGAGTAGGAATGTATTCATTGCCATTATGAAAAATTAACCCCGTTTTTTCAATGACTCGAAGTACTTCATTCATTCTTTTCAAATCAACATTGAAGCGCTCAGAGAGGTCCTTTGGTGTTCTTAGTTTTTTATTTTGTATGGCAATCGTAACGGCCAAGTATAGCCAATCAGAGCAAAATTCGATGAGATTATCGGCCATGACTTCGGATGCGGATCGAATGTGCTTTTGGATTTCTGATTTTGAATTGAACAGGCGATCAAGTTGTTTCTGATAAAAATCCTTCACTTTTATTGAGGCCGCGCGGTCGCGATTAAGCATGAGCAAAAGGATTTCTGTTTCAAAGGAATTCAGCTGAAACGCTTCAGCGCAAAGCAAAAGTTGCTCGGGTGTGAAGTCTTGTTTTCCGCTGAGCACAGACCACAGGTAGCTCGCTTGCACTCCAATGGTTTTTGTTAGCCAGGTTCGAGCACCCCTTCCTCTTTTTTCCAGTTGGCCTGCGACGAAACTTCTATAGGTTTTCGATTTATAAATAGAATCCATGTGATTGCTTATCGTAATACTTCATTCAAATATTAAGTTACGGCAGAGGAGTCATGGTTTTGTCGTGCGATTGCAAGGGCTTCTAGCTAAAAACGGGCCAAGCCGTATTGAGTGGAGAGAGAATAGATGGCCCGATGCTCCATTTGGAGTATCGACTTGAAGAGTGCTGCTCTTATAGTGTTGTGCACGGATGAGGGTCGTAAAAGTTAATTAAAAAATTAAGTTTTATGAACAAATTATTTATTTAAAACAAACAAAAGCCGTATGTTTTTAGATATTGTGCACAGCACCTATCTTGCAACAGCGTTTGTTACGAGTGAACTGAGCCACTATGTCTTCAAAATCAATTTTAATTGTCGATGAACAGCCTATTATTTACGAAGCAATTGAAGGTCATCTTAGGCGATTACTCAGTCGCAAGGAGTCTAGAGAGCGTTTGCCTGTGGTTAAGACTCTTCATACATTGAGAGGCCTCAATATTGATGATTATGAGGCCTGCCCAAAATTAATTATTCTAGAAGTTTTTGCCAAAGAAAATGGCCTTGGTTTTTTACAAGAATTAAAGAGTAAAGATTTCAATCCAGAAATCATTGTTTTTACGCAGTCCCGAGATGCTGGGATAAACGTTTCATTAGAGGAATTTGGAATTCATCGCATCTGTTATAAAACGGAGTCCACTCAGCTTTTGGTTCAAAAAATAAAGCAAGCACTCGTCCGCTTGAATATCATCTCAGAAGTTGAAGCTGAAGCGGTAATACCCTGTGAGCAATTAACACCAAAGGAAATTGAGATTACTAATTTAGTGGCGATGGGTTATTCCAATAAAGAAATTGGGATTAAACAAAATTGCTCTGAGTTTACCGTTAAAACTCATAAACAAAATATAATGAAAAAAACAGGGGTTAAGAATTTGGCTGAACTGATCCGTTGGTTTTACACTGCGCTTTGATTTTGGAGGTGACGGTCAGATTCGAACTGACGAGTCCTTGCGGAGCTGGTTTTGCAAACCAGTGCATTCAACCACTTTGCTACGTCACCTTATAGATCAAATTTTCAAAGATACTTAGTCTTAACAATATTGTTATTTTTACGCAAGCGGGGTCTCAAAAGGTCGTCCCGATCTTTATGTTGAGACTTGCGTTAAAGTCTTGAAGCCAAAATCGAATATTTATGACGCAAGTCTCAACATAAAGATCGGGACGACCCTTCAGCGTCAAAATTATTACATCTTCACGACTCGCCCTGTAAAAGTGACACTAATACAGATGCATAGGCTAGGATGGCTTCTCGGTACTTTATTTCTCACGCACCCATTATTAGTGCCATTCGCTGATGCGCTTCCGCTCGAGCCTTCAAAGATTGCGAGCGAGTTAAAAGTTACCCCCCAAATAGTTCGGGTGAAACTTTCAGACCTTGGCAGATTTCTTACTGTTCGCGGAACCGATTTGGCACTTTCACTTGCGATGAAACCTGAGCTGGGGAATGTACGCGCTGATGAATGGCAAATTGATTGTAAAACGAGTACCCTCACGCAACCGAGAACCGGGAAGTCACGACAGATTCCAAGGTCTGGCGTATTGATTGAAAGCTTATCTGGTATTTTATCGCTGAATGAACGTAGGTTCCGGGAGCAGGTGGTAATTTATCCCAAGGAACTTTTGTCACCTTATGATTCAAGTATCAGGAATAACCCTCAATGCTTGGTGGTGAATCACGTCAGTATCGAGAAATATTTAGAGTCGGTGGTGAATGGGGAATTCAACTCACAGTGGGCTGAAAACGCGGTAGAAGCGCAAATTATTGCCGCCAGAACCTATGCACTTTTTCAGATGAGAGAAATGCGAAAAGATCACGGAAAGGTCTTTGATGTGGAGTCCACGCAGAAGGATCAAGTGTACTTGGGGCTTGATCGCGCAGATTCGAAGGGCGCGCAGCTGGTAGCGAAAACTCGAGGCATGATCATGGTGGCGAAGACGAGTAAAAATTTAGATCCGATTAAAGCTTTTTATCATTCGACTTGCGGAGGCCAAACACTATTGCCTGAACAGGTATGGGGAACTCATTTTGCTGGATTTACGAAAACAGCTCCTTGCCCTTATTGTGCTCATTCTCCCTCGTTCGCATGGGATTTTAGAGTGAGTATTCGTGAAATTGAAGCCAAAATTAAAAAGGGGATTAAGGTCGATTACCATCGTTGGATGCTGCTGGGGGTGAGTACTGCGAATGCAACACTTGCGGCAGAATCGCATGTGAAGGAATTGATCTTCGATTTCGTCGATCGAAACGCGCTTACCAAGCATATTCACGTTCGTGCAGATGCATACCAGGCCCGTAATTGGATTGATCCTACCCGGATGAAAAGCACCCTTTTTCAAGTGGAGCAAGTGGGGCGTTCTGTTGTATTTAAGGGCAAAGGTTCCGGTCATGGTGTGGGAATGTGCCAATGGGGCGCAAAACATATGGGTGAAAAAGGCTTTACCAAAGAACAGATTTTAACGCACTACTATCCTGGCGCGAAAATAGCTCGACTTTGGAATTGATCGCGGGTCTTCTGCCAGCTAAGCTGGAAGGATGAAATTCATTTCAATTTTTTTACTTAGTTTCATCACCATTGCTTCGGCGCATGCGGATGCCAAGATTATTCCAGATTTCAAAGTGAGTATTTCAAACAGCCCTAAAAAGCACGACCTTTGGTCGGTGACGCTTGCTCCGCCTCAGAAACACCATTTTAATGTGAAGGCTCCGATGAGTGCCAAGGTGAGCGCAAAAAACATTTCTTTTGATGTCGTTCAGGCCAATGATCAGACGATCGTGTTTCAGAAGGAGAGTGCAGGGCTCGGCGCGAAGGATGTGCTTGAAGTGAGTGTTTACCTTTGTGACGACGCAAAAACGTTTTGTATTCGAAAGCAAATTACGACGACTCTGAAGGCAGCAAAATCGGCGCAAGTCATGATGTCAGCACCGATCGCGATACCGGCAAGTGCCGCTGAAGCAGGAATGGCAGGTGAGCCCGAACCTTCCATTGCAAGTAGTAGCGAAGGCAGTTTAAAGACAAAAAAAATAAAACCGAAGAAAGACTTACACGGTTTTTGGGATAATGCTGAAGCGCAAGCGATCGAAGAAGCCGCAAAAAGTGGCAAATTGCTAATGATTGATTTCTACGGCATTTGGTGCCCTCCTTGTAATCAGTTTGTCGAAAGTGTTTTTCCTACGGCAGAATTTAAAAAGGAAGCGAAAAAATTTGTCCTTCTTAAAATGGATGCAGACCAAGAAACCTCTTGGCGTTTAAAATCACTTTTTAAAGTGGGTGGCTATCCTACCATCGTTTTTGCAAAGGTTGAAAAAGGTGGGTCTGCGCCCGTTTCGAATAAAGAAACGAGTTTAAAAGAAATTGATCGGGTGATAGGGTTTTTCCCCAGTTACGACTTTATTGAAAAGATGCAGTCTGCACAATCACACAAGGACTTAACGCTTTCGGATCGCTTGCTTATTGCAAAAGGAAATTACCTTGAACTACTTGAGTCTCAGCTGAAAGTGAAACAAGAGCAAAAGGATAAGCGAGAAGCACTTCGTTTAGCGGAAGAGGGCTTAAAAATTGACCCTGAGAATAGTTACTTTAAAGTGATTAGAATCTCCTTAAACGCATCCAACGATCCCAAAGTTTTAGAATTAAAAGAAGCTCAAGCAACTTTAAAGCTGATCATCGATAAGAATAAAGGGGAGAGTGTAGACACGCTTCTTGCCCTCCAAGAGCTGATCGTAGGCAATCCGGAGCATTTTCACAAAGAAATGCTCGTTTCTTGCGGTGATGTGATTCAAGAATTGCTCAATCGAGTGAATCTAAAAACACTGAATGTAGACGGCTATGAATTGTCGATCGCTGATCTTTACGCGTTTCAAATTGACTTGGCCCAAGCAATGAAGGACACCGCGCTTGAAAAGAAAGCTCGAACCAATGCGATTGATAGCTATCGTAAGCTGATTACTTTATATGGGAAAAAAGACTCGCGCGGACTAAATCTGGAACTAGCGTATTTGCTTCGGAAAGATGGCCAAGTAGAGGCGGCAAAAGAAATTTATGAGCGCTTCATTAAACTCTATCCTTCGGAATTCACTTTTTATTATGCAGCATCAAAACACTACCTGGATTTGAAAGATTATCCTCGGGCACGCGAGCTTGCGAATCACGCGATTGATTTTTCTTATGGAGATAATCAAATCAGGTCAGTGGAGCAATTGGTAAAAGTAATGATTGCCCAGGGGCACCGAGAGGACGCTAAAAAAATTGGTGCGGAATTTATTGCTCATTTAAAAGATCCAAGTGGTTATGAGGTTCGTACCCAGCGCTATATTGATTCACTTAAAAAAACAATTGAGGAAAGCAAAATATGATTCATCAAATTCTAGATTCAGCCTTAATGTGGCTGAAAAGTCTTCATAACCCAGACACGTTTGCAAGTTGGTTATCGACGGGTGGGGTATGGGTCGTGAGCGGCATTATTTTTGCGGAGACTGGTCTTTTGCTTGGGTTCTTTTTACCGGGTGATTCTTTACTGATTACTACTGGCGTTCTTTGCAATCCCTTGAATCCGAACCATTTAGATGGACTGTCGATTTGGATGTTTCAGGTGATTCTGGTGATTGCCGTCATCATTGGGGATCAATGTGGATACGCACTCGGACGCAAAACCGGTGATTTAGTGTATGCCAGAAAAGATGGCTTCCTGTTCAAGAAAAAATATGTGAAGAATGCCCACGATTTCTATGAAAAATACGGAATCGTAGCAATCATTGCCTGCAAGTTTGTTCCTATTATGCGCACGTTTGTTCCTTTTATCGCAGGAGTGGCCCGCATGCCTTATCGTAAATATGTGCTTTGGGATATTGTCGGTGGAACGGTATGGATTACGTCCCTTTTGTGGGTGGGGTATTATTTAGGACAAACGGAATTAGCAAATAGGCTTGATAAAATTATTGTACTTGTTGTTTTTGTTTCTGTGTTGCCCATGGGCGTAGGTATTTTAAAAAGTATTTTAAAGTCGGGTGCGAAGGGAAAAATAGCATGAGTGATCTATATTCAATCAAAGTGAAGAACGCGAAGAGCGAGGAAGTGCCACTTCAGAATTATAAAGGCAAGGTGTTGCTCGTCGTGAATGTAGCCAGTGAATGTGGCTTCACAGGACAATATGAAGGCTTGCAAAAGTTATATGAACAGTATCAGGCAAAGGGTCTAGAAATTTTAGGTTTCCCCTGTAACCAATTTGGTGGCCAGGAGCCGGGTGATGACGCCGCTATTCAGTCTTTTTGCACTGGCAGTTTTGGAGTGCGCTTTCCTGTGTTTTCAAAAGTAGAAGTGAACGGCGAGAATGCACACCCCTTGTTCTCGCTCTTAAAAAAAGAGGCGCCCGGTATTTTAGGAACGGAAGGCATCAAATGGAATTTCACAAAATTTCTGGTCAGCAAGGACGGAAAGGTACTGAAGCGTTTTGCTCCAACTGATAAACCGGAGAAAATTTCTAATGATATCGAAATGGCATTAAAGAATTAGGGTTTTAGAATTGAACTATGACTGATTACTTTTCAAAACAAGCCGATCAATATGCCCGTTTTAGGCCGCGCTACCCGATGGAGCTTTATGAGTTCCTTCAGCGCTTAGTCTTTGATCATGATTGTGCCTGGGATGTTGCGACGGGCAATGGGCAAGCGGCTATGATGCTTGCTGAGCGTTTTAAAAAAGTAATTGCAACGGATATCAGTGAAGCGCAGCTCAAGAATGCCTCGCCTCATCGACGCATTACTTATAAAAATGAAGCGGCTGAAAAGACATCGCTCGCCGATCGCTCGGTAGATCTTATTACTGTGGCACAAGCGGCACATTGGTTTCGTTTCGATGAATTTTATCGTGAAGTAGATCGAGTGTTGAAACCCAACGGTGTGATTGCTATTTTCGGTTACGGTTTTTTTGAACCCACGCCACCTCAATTGATAACGACAGCGCAAGCGAAACTCGATGCCGCAATTAAGGAATTTAGCCACGTCACTTTAGAAAAGCATTGGAAACCGGAAGCGAAATTACTCTGGAACCAATACAAAAGCATTCCTTTTCCTTTTGATCTTCAATTGGCACCCAGCTTTAACATGGAGATCACTTTAAACTTAGAAGAGTTATTGGGTTATTTTTCTACCTGGTCTGCGGTGCAGGCCTATCAAGACGAATTAAAAATAAACCCGCTCGATGCACTTAAAGTAAAGTTGCGTGCTTGTTGGGAAAATCCCGTGGAGCGCAAACACTTTACCTGGAAAGTGGCAATGAAGGTGGGGCGTAAGCGCTAGCAGTGGGGAGTAAGGGCTAACGGTGGGGTACATTGCTTACGACGGCGGTCTTAGGCAATTTGTAAACTATAGCTAAACCGCACCTCGATTTTATTGAAGTATTTCCTCGGCCACTGGAAACCTATTTTTTTGCCTTGTATGAAAGTGATATCACCCTGATATCACTTTCATACAAGCCAGAATTATTTCACTCTATAACCGAAAGGATTTCTCAAAAATAGAATGAATCTCAGGCCGTAAACTTTTATCATTGAATCAATCCGTAATGGTTTGGCCTTGGTCGAGTAAAAAGTGCAGTGAGTGACGCATGCTGAATTTTTGAATAGTTGACTTAAATGCTCAATAATGCTACCATCACTCATCTTGAAAACAGATCAATCGGTTACCGACATTTTAAATTCGTATTTTGAAATAAGGCAGAAGAAGCGCCCCAATTATTCTGTACGAGCGTTCGCACGTGACCTCAATCTTTCTCCTTCGTTCTTAAGTCAGGTGTTGACTGCAAAAAGAGGCTTGTCGCTTGAAAAAGCGGAAATCATCTCTAAAAGTCTAAAACTCTCCGTAGAAGAGCATATCTATTTTATTGCCAAGGTCGGAGTTTCATTCTCCCGATCGAATAGTCAAAAAGTAAAAGCCGAGAAATTAGTTGAACAAATAAAAGCAGATCGAAGCGCACGGCAGTTAAGTATTGATGAATTCACGGTGATTGCGGACTGGTACCATCTAGGAATTTTCCAATGTCTTTTCTTAAGGGACTATAGAAAATATTGCTGTGAGGAGGGTGAAGTGCAGTTTCTATGTCGCTTTTTAAAAATAACTCCCGATGAGGCAGGTTCGGCTCTCACGCGAATGAAGTTTTTGAAGCTGATTGAGTCAGGAAAAGATGCGCATCAGCCGATTAAAGACAATATTGCAATTAAAAAAAAAGTACCGGCTGCTGCCGTGAGAAAGTTTCACCGACAGGTCATTCAAAAGGCCTTGGTCGCAATGGAAACCCAGGCGATTCAAGATCGTTACTTTCATTGCACTACGCTCACCTTGCGAAAGTCGGACTTGCCCGCGATATTAGAGGAGTTCAAAATGTTTTACGAATCGATCGGAACCCGGTATTCAAAAAAGGAAACTGCGCCGGAAGTGGCCGATGCCATTTATGCCTTTTCTGCGCAATGGTTCAGTTTAAGCCACGGATTGGTGAAGCCATGAGGACCATATTTCTCGCCTGCGTCATCTTTTTCAGTGTTCCTTCTAGTTTTGCCCAATCGGGAAATGTGGGAAATGGCGGAGTAGGGGGTGAACCTACCTTCAGTCACCTCAGGGATTTATTGGTTCAATGGATTGAGTTGGGTGCAGTCAATATTGATGTTCGTAAGTCAGCGAAAAAAGTCGACTGGCAGGAAATCCTGGACGGGATGCTGAATACGGTAACTGTTGAATTTGATCCAAGTTCGAAAAAGATTCAAATTGATAACAGTGAAGATCGGGCCTGCGGCAATCATACCCAGGATGCGACGAGTTCAGGATGGATCAGGTGTAATCTTGATCTTTGGAAACAGACGCCGGAAAAAGATCAGTTGGCGGTAGTTTTTCATGAGTATCTGGGTGCATTGGGATATGAACCAAATTCAGGGGGGTTTTCCAAATATCCGCTTTCGTCCCAACTCCTCGGTCTTGTACTCGATGACCAGAACTCGATCAAAACGCATTGGACGGAGAAATCAATTGATGTAGATAGCATTCAAAAAACTCCAACGTCCATACTCCAATTCGTACTTTCACTGCAAAATCGGAAATCCATTCTCGATGTGAAAGCGAACGGTTCTTTTTCACTTTTTGCTCCTGCCGACTACTACAGTCAAACAGCTTTAACTGGAAATTTTTTGAAGAATGGCGATTATCTACTATTAGGCAATGTGGCGAAAAAGTTGACGGGAGTGATTGGCAAAGAATCATTGAAGATCAAGTAACCCAAGTGCGGCGGTTTTCATATGGAATTGATTTGGAATGATTCAGTAGGGATTAAATCTATATTCACGCGGACGCTTTGTGCGGAGCTTAATTTTGAAGGTAAATTTCAAGAAAATAGTACCAGCATTCGTCCCGATGGAAGCGTGGTGATTTCGCATCAGGTTGTAAACTCAAAGCGCGATGAACGTGCCATAGAAATTAGAGTGAATGAAGTTGATTATAAAAATGAATATATTAATGCTGAATTTAAACCGAAGAACAAAGGTGGTGAGTAATGGCTGAGATGGGAATGACAGCACTGATCATCTTTTTCGGTTTTGTAGTCGGCCATCATGCCAGCAAGGATATCTACCTGCAATGCTTCCAGGTGGACGCTAATACAAAAGTAGAGTCGAGTATCGGGGAAATTATCGTTCACGGTAAAAACCATCATTCGCAATCCTCATTAGTGAATTGGGGACCGAATCATCTCAATCTAGAGAATCGAAGGACGATGATGACTTATGGCGAAGTCCATCCTCTGCAAATGGTGATTTATGATGCTGATTTTGAGGGCTTTCAGGGGCATGCAATTGTGCTCAGTCGTCGGAGTAGTCTGAAAAATAAATTTCATTTAAGTGAAATGGTGACTGATCCGAGTAGACTGGATTATTGCAAACGAGTCAAAGCGCCAAAAGCCAAGATTGAAAGACAAGATATTTAGCCACCTTTTGCAACTATGTGATTAGAGGCAGTCTGAATAAAATCGCCCGCTCAACACTGGCCAATGGCGAGCATCTGGATCTAGCCATTCCTTGATTCTTGCAAGTTCACTTACATATTGGATCACTAAAATCTGATCTTCTTCTTTATTTCCGCTCAGGGTAGGTGCAATGGGTGGCGCTGCTAAGTAGGGTTTCGGTTGATCGCCAAAATGGAGTGCAGGATCCATACTTCTTTTTTGGCCAGTACTCAGGTTAACTTCACTTAAAAGATAATCATCGGCCGGAGCGCCCAGGGACAGCTCTGCGGACCGAATACTGATTTTTTGGCACGTGGATACTGAACGTGCTGTATTCATCGCACTTTCTCTAATGGGATAAGAAATTGTTTTGTAACTTTGGTCGCTATTTGAAGTCTCTGGTGAATCCCCCAGAGTGCCTACAATCCTGTGATTCAGTATAACATATCTCACCTCAAATCCTGACAACACGTCTTTAATTTTTAGCGACAATTGGACACTCGCCGCTTCCGCTTCAGCGCCTAACTGAAAGTTCATGTTTGAAACAACGTTCGCTAGGTTTTTGAGTGCATGTTTTACCCCATCCACCCCTAAGAGTTGATTGGTGGCAAGGAATGAGTCGTCGGTATAAAAGACAGTTTGTTTGCCTGGTATGTGTTCAATTTCAAATTGGGTTTGATACTGGGTGAGTGCACCGCGGGCGTGACAGCCAAGCAGCGCGAAAAAGCGAAGTGCGGGGGTAGCGGCCGAAAGGAGTTCTGTCGGTAGGGGTTGGCGATCACTTCCTAAAAATACTGAGCCTTTCAATGATTTAGTTTGATAAGTGTGCCCAATGATCACGAGTCCCACGGTATTCGGGTTTTGAAGCTCACGGACGATTTGCGCGCCCGTCGCCGCGCTAAGAATTTTAATTTCGGCAAAATTGTCAGGGAGCCGGTCGCCGAATTGCTTCGCGACTTTAACATAATGTTCATTCAATTTTTCATCGAGAAGCGATAATGCAAAAACGATTTTTGGATGTTGGGTTTTCCAGTTCTCTGTTTCCGGGTTTTGATCGCTGATCGAACGGAGCCTGCCACGAAAGGCGTGGGCATCGGGAGTTTGGAAATGCCCCAACAAGATGAACGTGAGAATGAAAATCATGAGTTTATGTTGTTGAAACATTTCCGTACCTGCCTTCTTTTTTAGATTTTGATACCAATGGATTTAAGATAAATCTTTGCGGTCGTCGGTGTCAGTCCCTGGCTATTCGCAAATGCGGTAATCTTTTCCGAGGAGAGTTGATCAGAAGCCAGTGTGGTTTCTAGGTCTGCGCTGTCTTGAAAGCCAAGTCCCACGGCCACCTTGTTTAAATCTTCTCTTGAGATTTTTGTGTTATGAGCACTGAGAGTCCGAATCGCGCCAATAATGTTTTGGTGTGCTGTCAAAACTTGTGGAAGTTCGTCGTTATATTGAGTTAAATCTGACTGGGTCACGCCAAACTTTTCAGCCACCGCCGGGGCGATGGGAAGCGGGTTCAGTTCGTCAGTGCGGCCTGGGTTTTTTTGATCAAGAATTAAACCCGCGGCTAATAAAATGTCGCCTATCATTGGACCAAGATGACTAGAGCTGCAACCCATACAGGCCGGATCGCCATCTCCACTGGTGAGGGTTCTGATCGCGCCGCCAGCGAAGAGTGATCCTGTGCCTGCGAAAAATAAAGGCATATTCACTGCTTCTGCCACCGGGAACGCCAAAGATGCGATACAGCCCGTTTGCGATATTAAAAGGGTACTGCCAAGGGCCATTTGAATTAATTTATTGCTTGTTTTCATTTTTACTCCTGATATTTGGTTGATCGTTTTACTGGTCTAGGGCGTACTTTAGGCGGGGCGGTTTTATTTTTAAATATAAATAATAGAATATATGAAGAAACTGCACGTTAGTGTATGCTGAGTGAAAATGGGCGAGCTTAGGCGGATTTTCAGGAATTGAGGAGGAGGTGCTCATCAGGAAAGCCTCATTCACTCTATATTGAATGGATTTTGAAAAATAGAATGATTAAATAATTGTGTCATGCGCGAGCAGAGGTAGCGTCTCTGGGTAGTCCACATTGAAATGAAGGCCGCGGCTTTCTTTTCTACGGAGCGCGCACTCCACAATGAGTTCTGCAACGGTAAGAAGATTTCGTAATTCGATCAAATCGCGATTCACTCTGAACTTCCAGTAATCTGCATAGACTTCGTGGCGGATCAGTGCGAGTCGTTCGCGGGCGCGCCTGAGGCGGCGATCGGAGCGCACGATGCCCACATAATTCCACATCAAAGTTCTGATTTCGCGCCAGGTGGCTGCAATATCAATTTGTTCTTCCATATCTACTGCGCGACCAAAATCCCAAACGGGTAAGGTTTTTGGCGCAGAAGGGATGGCGTGTTTTACCAAATATTCGCGCGCGCGATCGGCTGCTCGTTTTGAAAATACTACGCCCTCGAGTAAGGAATTCGAAGCGAGCCGGTTGGCACCATGAAGGCCAGTGCATGCTACTTCGCCGAGCGCAAGTAAGCCTGTTACTGAGGTTTGTGCCCATTCATCCACTTGAATCCCCCCACACATGTAGTGAGCAGCCGGAACCACCGGAATTTTATCATGAGGAGTGTTGATTCCGTATTTCAAGCACATGGAATGAACTTGTGGGAATTTTTCGGTGAACTCTAATTCATTCATGTGGGAAACGTCTAACCACACATGCGGAGCGCCGGTTCTTTTTAATTCCATATCAATCGCACGCGCCACCACATAGCGAGGCGCAAGTGATCCCATTTCATGATGATTTTTCATGAAGTCTTCGCCCGCTTCATTTCTGAGAATAGCACCTTCACCGCGAAGTGCTTCCGTGATGAGAAACGATTTTGCGCTCGGGTGATAAAGGCAGGTGGGGTGGAACTGCATGAACTCAAGATTCGCCACTCTTGCTCCCGCACGGTAAGCCATGGCTACGCCATCGCCGGTAGCGACATCTGGATTAGAAGTGTAGAGATAAACTTTGCCCATCCCACCACTAGCTAAAACGGTGAGTTCACTTGCGAGTGGAAAAATTTCATTCGTCTCGCAATTAAGCACATACGCGCCCACACAGGCGCCTAAATTTTTGTGCGAAGTTTTTTCTGTGGAAGAAGCCGGTTTCAATTTTCCTTCCATGATCAAATCGATGACCATGTGATTTTCTAAAATGGCAACATTCGAAAGCTTGCGGACTTTCTCGATGAGCGCTTCTTCAATCGCGAGGCCGGTGTAATCGTGAGTGTGTAAAATCCTGCGCTGATGATGGCCGCCTTCTTGATGTAAATCGTAGTCACTGTGATTGGCGGTTTTGGTAAACTCCACACCCCATTCAATGAGTTCGCGAATGCGGGAAGGCCCTTCTGTTACGCAGATCTCCACAGATGATTCACGGCATAAACCCGCACCGGCTTCGAGCGTGTCTTTTTGGTGTTCTTCGAAAGAATCGTTTTTTGACCAGACGCTTGCAATCCCACCTTGTGCATAACGAGTGCTGCCTTCATCGAGGCTTGATTTCGCCAATAAAATGACATCACTAAATTCAGAAAAATGAATTGCAGCGCTCAGGCCCGCAATTCCGCTCCCAATGATCAAAACTTTGGGGTTATTTTTTTTATGATTCGTTGCCATCTTGGTCCTGTGTGTTAAAGTATTATACGGGGAGATGATACCATGAAAATTGCTCGTTTTGCCATTTTTTTAACAGGAATGATTGGTCTCGCGTTCGGCGGGATCATGAGTATTTCAAGTCTGCAAAGTCAGCAAGAGGAGATGGTTCTCAGGACAAATGAGAATTTAAAATCCCAAGCGCAAGTCTTTGTTGATCAATTTAATGGCGTCGTCGATGCCGTCAGAAATTCAAGCGATCCTTCCTCCCTTCCTTATGTCACTCATCAAGGAATTGCGAAATTGAATCAAGGTGTTCCATCAGAGATCGAAGTGCTCGATCAAGTAAAATCCGTGGACACTGCTACGGGCGCACTGATGGATCTCGCTTTTGAGGATCGCGTCCTCAAAGCGCTCAAGAATCAAGTTTATGTCGGTGATCTGGCGATCTCTAAATTTTCAATTGGAACGTATGAACTGAGTGAGGTGGGGTCACGTGAAGGAATTTTTATTGCAATTCCGGTCGTAAAAGCTCCTGAAGTTACAGCAACAAACATCGCCACTGCCGCAATTTCTAACGACATTCCCAACACTAAAATAGTGAACACGATCACGACTAGTGCTCGCTCAAATTCTGAAACCATTAAGGTCATTCTGATTGACCCGGTGAAAGCACTCACCAGTTTAACTAAAATTAATTCTGATCATCGCAATGCATTTCTCATTAATAAAAATGGGCGTGTCCTTGCTCACTCGAGTGCGGCGTTCGTCGGTACCGACCTTAGAAATATTAATTCATTGAAAGAGTCGATTGGTAATCTGTTTTTAGGCGCGCAGACCGGCTTGGTCGGCCGCTACCAAGCTGTGGATGGTTTGAAACAGCATATTGCCCTCGTCCGAGCAGGAACGCTTCCGTTCGCGATTGCCGTAGAGCAAAAAGCAAGCTATCCGGTTCTTTCGCTCCAGTGGTGGGCAGAACAATTTAAGTCGGGTGCCGCTCGGAAGAACTTGGGTATATTTTTTCTACTCATTGCAGGTGCTTTGGGTTTATTCAGTGTCGTGAGTATTTGGTTGAGTCGCGAACTTCAAAAGCAGATTACTGCGAATGGAGGTGCAAGGCCAAGACGTAATCCAGAAGAATTTGAACCCATCGAAGGTTTTAATCCATTGCGGAACTCAAAAATTGAAGTTCCTCTTTATGCGATGAATGAAACGGTGGAGCAGGCGGCTGAGAATTTTGTAGAGACGCGTGCGAGTATTGAGCAAGAGCTTACTGAATCACTTGCACACTCTCATGCAGTTCATGCGGAAGCTGCCGCACCTCATGCGAATATGGGCCCTGCTTCAAAATCAGCGGCCATGAGCATCACTCCTCCTGAGCGTGATTTTAGGAATGAGTTCTTAACAAAAATCGAAAACGCGTATACTGCGGAAGCAATTGAGAAAGAACTCGTTGCCACTTGCTCGGATCTCACCGATAGTCCGACTTTGTTTTTTAGGTACCACCGTAGAAGTCAGAACTTGGTCCTCTCCGCTGCGGCAGGATCCGTGAATATTGAAAATTATTCGATCATGCAAGCTTACGTGAGAAAAGACATTGAGCATCAAGTAGAGACTCTGGCGAGCGAAGGAAAAGTTGCGTCGATTACTCATTATGGGCCGATCAATAAACTCATGATTTCTAATCTGAATGTGGCACATTTCGAAGCCTGGGCCGTCACGAGCGATCAGCAGATCAATAATGGTTCAAAAATGGTCGGAGTGCTCGTGGTGCTTCAATCCGGATTCAGAAGTGCTCAAGTGAGACCAGTGCTTGCTAAGATTTTAAAAGAGGCAGGTACTTTTATTCTTGCTCAAAATAATCGAATTCGCCAAAAATCAAATCCAGACCATGCTTTCGAAAATCCCTTGAATGCATGAGAGCGAAGATCACTCTTTCCAAAACTGCGCTGTTAGCTAATTACGAAATCATTAAAAGAAAAGTTCCTTACTTGAAGTTACTTCCCATGATCAAGGCAAATGCCTATGGTCATGGAGCGCAATTCGTTGCGCGGACTCTGATGAATGAAAAGCAACTCCATGGGTTTGGCGTTGCTACTTTTGAAGAGGCTATTTCTGTTCGCGAGTGTTTGAAGTCGAAGGCGCTCCCGATTCTAGTATTTTCAGATAATGCCCCCTGGCGAGTAGAACAATTAAATTGTTGTGAAAAGTACGGTTTACAGCCTGTATTTAGCGAGATTGTAAGCTTGCTCGAGTTCCAAAAACAAAAATATTCAAAAACGGTGCAAGCTCATATTGAAGTCAATACCGGAATGAATCGTTTAGGTATTCCAGTGGATTCTCTTTCTCTTGTTCGTTTTGCACCAGCCAGTATTCTCACTCATCTTGCTGAAGCAGATCTGCCTGCGTCGAAACTTACTCGTACTCAAATTACAAACTTTGAAAAGGTAGTGGCCTGGCGTAATGAGCGCTATGCTCACACGCTCCTCCATTTTGCAAATAGCTCAACCATTTGGAACGCAAAGCAATTTCCTTTGTTAAAAGAAACAAACCTCGCTCGCCCAGGGCTCTCCCTTTATGGTGTACGGCCTTTTGAAAAAGCAAAAGAGGATGGGCTGAAGCGTGTCATGACGTTTAGTGCGCCCATATTGAATCGCATTTTTTTAGAAAGAGGCGATCAAGTGGGGTATGGCGGAACTTATATCTGTAAAAGCGTGCGTGGTGAGTGGATTGCAGTTTTAGGTGCAGGCTACGCAGACGGTGTGATGAGAAGTCTTAGTCAAAAGGGCATGGCCGTTTATCCTCAAAGCAAAACCAAAAGAGTGAAAGTAAAATTTCTAGGCAGAGTCAGTATGGATTTGATCGCAGTTCAAGGGACTGATGAAATGAAAGTGGGAGATTATGTTACCCTTTGGGGAAATGACATCGACCCCTATGTTCAAGCAAATTTAGCTGGCACCATTCCTTACGAACTCACCACACGTGTGGGAGAAAGAGTAGAGCGCATTTATGAATGAACATGAGAGCAAGTTTGCCATTGAGTTGAAGGGCGTGCATAAATATTTTCGAGGTGGGAAAGATCATATTCTCAAAGGTGTGAACATTCAGTTTGAACGTGGAAAGCTCACCTATATTCTTGGGCCT
>CAIMWN010000109.1 GCA_903845155.1 Oligoflexia bacterium | reverse complement strand
TTCTTTATAGTCCCCTTGTAAATGTTTTGGCAAAGGTGGTGGGAGCGGAACTCTTCCAGTTTGGAACCAAGGAAACTGTGTCTGATTGGGAATCATAAATAGGCTACTTTCCTAGTTATGAGGTTGTTTTCTGCGCCTGACATGGGGTTTTCCGAACCTTGCAAGGTCAACTTATTAGATAGTTTCATTTATCGGACTGGGCCGTTTGCATAAGTCATGTCTACGTACTCTCCCGTTTGTCTTTGTAAAAAGAAGTCCGATATCTGCCTTTGACTAATAAATCTCTTTCTGCCGACTTTGTTTGCTCTCATGTACCCACGTGATATCCATGAATAGATTGTTGATTCAGTTACGAACTGCTTCTCGCTGGTGATCTTGGCGTACTTCGTCGCCAAGAGTTCCGCTTCGTGTATCGAGTATCGCTCTGTCACCATTCGTCGAGATTACCAGCGGACACCGTCAGAACCTCTGACTTGTTGCTGCCTCCTTCACACCAATAGTGACGAACTCAAGAGAAACGGCATTCATTGTCCGATGGACAAGGTCAGAAGGGATACCCTTTTTGAGAGTCTAAGTTGCTAACCGGTTACTCACTGCGCCTAGCAATTTGGGCTTTCTTCCACTTGTCAGGGGACATGCGAAAAGGAATTTGCGGTATCCCAAAGCGCTGCTTCAATACCTAGCTGTTGACCTACTGAAGAGCCAGTGGCGATAATGACCGCGTCATAGCGTGACTGTAAATCGCTGAGTTCAACGTCTGTACCAAGTTCAACATTTCCAAATAAACGAAAGTTTCCTGCTGTTGCAATCTTTTCAAAGACCTTTGAAACCGTTTTAATTTTTGGATGATCTGGTGCAACGCCACTTCGCACTAACCCCCAAGGCGTTGGAAGGCGCTCAATCATGTCGATTGCAAAAGTTTTGTCATCACTTTGTGCATTCTGAAGTGCTTGCGCCGCGAAATAACCTGCAGGGCCTGCGCCAACGATTGCTACTGTAAACGTTGACACACGAGGACTCCTTCACTTCGCTTGGGAGCCCACTTTACTCTGAAAGACGCCAATTAGTCTGTGAGTTTTGCCGCAACGATGACGTTAATGTTTTTTTCCTTAAGTCGGTCAATATGCTCGGATGCGACTCCAGAATTCAAAATTACTGCGTCAAAATCAGATAAGGCAATATTGGCATGCAATGCTCGTTGGCTAAATTTACTTTCATCTACCAAAAGGTATCGTCTTGCTGCTGCCTTAAACATAGCCTCTTTAATTAGGGATGCGTCGTGGTGTTGATGGAAACAAACATCGTCAACAATCGACGGAGTTGACATGAACAGAGTGTCGGCACGTAAAGAATTCAATGCATTTACTGTTATGGATCCCATATATGCATTTGACCATTGATAGTGCTGGCCTCCTAACGAGATCAATGCGATTCCCGGATGCGGCGCTAAAGTATCAATAATTTGTTGAAAATTTGTGATAACAGATAATGGTTGGCGTTGGGGCAATAATTCGGCCAGATGAACCCCTGTCGTGGAATCATCCAACAACACAGCTTGTCCAGGTTCAACTAACTTGAATGCTTCCGCCGCCAATTCTTTTTTGTGTTGAATGTTTTGTCTTTTGCGATACTCGGGGTTCGCTTCAAATAATGAGGTTGCAACTGCCGTAACAACCCCACGCGACTTACGAACAATTCCACGTGCATCCAGCATGTCAAGGTCACGATGAATTGTTACGACGCTTACTTCAAATCTATCTGCCAAATCTTCAATTCTTACTGAACCTTCATTAATTACTAATTCAATAATTGAATCATGCCTTTGATTTTGGTTTAAATTTTTTTGAGTAGGGGGGTCACCTATGGATTTTTGGTTTACGTCGAATTGACTCACAACTCTCCCTCTACGTTTAAACTGAATTATATTCTGTTAAAAAGATGAATAGGGCCGATAATCAAATACCGGCCCTATTCATGGTTTTTAGTCTTTTGCGCTTACTTTTCGTTAGCTATATCGCCAGATTTCAAGTTCTTCGCAATGATTGCTGGAAGGCGCTTCAAGAAAGCGTCCTTGTCAGTCACTACGTTCTTTGTGTACTGGGCAACGTTCGCTGGTGTGATTGGAGGCATAACATATGTGTAAGTCTTCTCAACTGACTTACCCTGTGCCACCATAAGAGCAACAGCTAAACCAGCTGCTAGCTCTACACGACCATGTTGAAGTGATGAACCAATAAAGTCACCAGCAGCAACTGCTGCAAGACCATCTTGGATTCCATCGATTCCAACTACAGGAAGCTTCTTGTTAGCTTCCTTGAGTGCCTGTACTGCACCAAGACCCATGTCATCGTTTTCTGAAACGATTCCGTTGATCTTTGTATCGAAGCTTGATAGCCAGTCCTTGACCTTATTTGTTGCTTCATCGCGCTTCCAGTTAGCAGTGTCCTTTGCAAGAACCTTGATATCTGGATACTTTGCAAGAACCTTTTCGATACCTGCTGTGCGGTTTAATTCTGGCGAAGATCCAAGAGGACCCTGAAGAATTACGATATTTCCTTTTCCGCCTAGAGCTTTAGCCATCTGTTCCATCTCTTGAGATCCAGCAGCTACGTCATCTGGAAGTACTGATGAAGTAAGACCGCTTGAATCCTTAAGAGTTGTATTTACAGCGAACACAGGAATCTTTGCAGCCTTTGCAGCCTTTACCTGTGGTGCAAGTGAATCTGCTTGAACAGGAACAATGATGATTCCCTTAACCTTTTGGTTAATTAGTTGTTCAACTTGGCTTGCTTGAGTTGCAACGTCTCCACCTGCTGAGGTCCATACAAGTTGGATGTTATTTGCTTTAGCAAATGCTTCCATACCCTCTTTGCCCTGAGTAATAAATGAAGACATGTCATAAACGGTTACACCGATTTTGATTTTTGCCGCTGCGTTTGCAGGGGCAGTCATCCCACCGGTTGCTACGACTGCAGTTGCTGCCAAGATGGCAATAACTTTTCTTTTAGCTTTTAGCACTTCGAACTTCCTTTCAGTTGTTTGACACCCCGCGACCCACGTTGGGACCCGAAGACTTTTTTGTTACTTACTCGATCGCCTGGTTGCCCACATATCGACCGTTACCGCAGAGATGATCAAGACGCCACTAATTACCTGCTGCCAATAGGCTGGGATAATTAAAATGTCGAGACCATTATTGAGAGTTTGAATTAACAACAACCCAAGAAAAGAACCCCAAATTGTTCCTCGTCCTCCCATTAAGCTTGCGCCACCAATCACTACTGCTGCAATCGCGCTTAATTCATATCCTGAACCTAGGTTTGGTGGTCCAGAAATCACGCGCGACGAAAGAATCACGCCAGATAAACCAGCTAATGTTCCACTGATTGCGTACACATAAATCAAAATTCGGCGAGAATTTACGCCAGCAACTTCTGCCGCTACTCGGTTTCCACCTACTGCATAAATCCTTAAACCAAATGATGTGCGCGTCATAACGATTCCAATAATGATAAATCCTGCGATCATTACGAATACTGGGGACTGGAATCCGAAGAACTTTGTGTTTGCAATATTTCCCCATCGCTCCGGAAGGCCATTGATTGGCGCGCCATTACCAATCGCATATGCAAGACCGGACGCAATTGTGAGCATTCCGAGTGTTGTAACAAATGGGGTCACGTTTAAATATGCAATAACTACCCCGTTTATAATTCCTGCAATTAACCCAACTAAAATTCCCAATCCAATTGCTAGCCAGAATTGGTCTGGGTGAGTAACAACAAACTTTGCAGAGGTCATAGTTGCTAGTGCAATTACACTTCCAACTGATAAATCAATTCCGCCGGTAAGAATTACTACCGTTTGTCCTAAAGTTATTAGCGCAAATGGAGCTGACGCAATCAAAATCGTTCGAAGATTTGGAAGAGTTAAAAACCCAGCATTTTTAAAGCTGAAATATCCAATTACAAGTAAGAGGACAAAAACCATTGAGTTGCGAACTAAGAGATTTGTGACTCTCTCCTTATTCCACCCAATCTTTTCAACTTCATCTAGATTTCCTAGTGCAGATGTTGTTTTATTAGACATTTATATCCTCTTTTTCTTGGCCACTCGCGAATTCAAAGATTTTAATTTGTGCATCATCCCGGTTCAGTTCTGTTCTGTTCAGTTCTCCAGCAATCCCACCACTCCGAATGACTAAAACTCTATGGCTCATGCCGATTAGTTCTGGCATATCTGAGCTAACCAATAAAACGGACATTCCTTCACTCGCCAACTTCCGAATAATTGAATAAATCTCACTTCGAGCTCCAACGTCAACACCTCGCGTTGGTTCGTCTAAAATGAGAAGTTTTACATCTTGGGTCAGCCAACGTGCTAAAACAATCTTTTGTTGGTTTCCCCCAGATAAAGTTCCAACCAGTTGTGAGAGTCCTCTCGAGCGAAGATTGACCGCCTTCACTGCTTTGTTTATTGCGTTATTTCGGGCACCAAAATTAACCCACCCGCTGCGAGAAAATTCACGAATATGGGGCAAACTTGCGTTATCAACAACAGATCGACTTAGAACTAGTCCTGCACCTTTACGGTCTTCTGGAACAAATGCAACGCCAGCCTTAATACTTTGAGATGGGCTACCGATATTCACTTCAATACCATCAATTATTACTATCCCGCTTCGCGCTTTTCGAATTCCGAAAATAGATTCGACTATCTCGGTACGACCCGCTCCAATCAATCCTCCGAGTCCAAGAATTTCTCCTTGTGCTATGTCAAATGAAATTGGTTCTGATTTTTTGTCGAGTTGTAGATTTGATATCTCAATTCGTTTTTTAGCACTCACATTAATTTTTGCTGATGTTAGTTTTTCTAGATCGCGCCCCACCATTGAGTGGACAATCTTTGATTCGTCAGCTTCTTTGATTGGAACATTTAGTGCTAAATTTCCATCACGTAAAACAACAACTGAGTCAGCAAGCTCTTGTATTTCAACCATTCGATGCGTCGTGTAAATCATTGCTACATTTTGTTTGCGTAAGGTTCGTACAACTTTGTAAAGTTGATCTACTTCCCGATCTGGTATTGCAGAAGTTGGTTCGTCAAGAAGTAAAATTCTTGCTCCCCATGATGTAGCTTTTGTAATTTCCACTAATTGTGTGGCGGCAACAGATAGGCGATTCATTTTAATTTTTGGATTTAGATCTAGTCCAAAGATCTCTAGCATTTGACGTGCTTGTTTCTGCATTTCTGAATGGTTGAGTAAACCAATTCGGTTTCTAATTTCTCGACCCACGAACAAATTTTCATAAATTGTTAAATCTGGATAAGGAGAAAGTTCTTGAGGAACAATTGAGACACCGGAACGGCGTGAAAGGATGGGATTTCCCTGTTCTAAAGTTTGACCAAAAAGTGTCACAACCCCAGCATCTGCCGTTATCTGGCCAGAAATAATTTTCATGAGTGTTGATTTACCGGCGCCATTTTCACCTGCGAGGGCAGTTACGTGTCCCGATGGGACATCGAAGGAGACTGAATGAAGAACAGGGACTCCGCCGAAGCTCTTTTGAATGCCATTAACCTGAAGGGCAGGCGCTTGCTTGATCATCTAAAGCTCCCCCTCCCCTTTTCTCGCTGAAATCTGCCGACCTCCTACGATTTCATCGATTCCCAGCGTATCCACCTTATATGTTAAAAGTAAATAGAATCATGTAACAAACTTGTATCAATTTTGATATAAACCCACAAAATAGATTTACTTGTAATGTTTTCGGTGGTAAGAATGTCCCCTAAGGGGTGATTTTTGATGACTCATTTGACTAACGACCCAGCGGTCTTCATGGAAGAGATGCTTGAGGGCTTTTGCGCGCTCTATCCCCAGTATGTGGAGCTTGTTTCAGGGGGTGTAGTCAGATCTACAGAATCCAAAGTTGGAAAGGTGTCTGTAGTGGTGGGGGGAGGCTCTGGCCACTATCCGGCATTTTGTGGGGTTGTCGGTCCAGGATTCGCAGATGGTGCAGTTGTTGGCAATATTTTTACTTCTCCATCGGCACAAGATGCTTACAACGTTGGCAAGGCTGCAGAAAATGGGGGCGGACTCCTGTTCATCACAGGAAATTATGCCGGCGATGTACTCAACTTTAACCAAGCACAACAGACATTGCTCGATGAGGGTTACCAGGTTAAGAACTTCTATGTAACCGATGACGTTGCTAGTGCGTCTGTTGCTGAAATCAACAAGCGTCGAGGCATAGCTGGCGATTTTACCGTCTTTAAAATAGCTAGTGCCGCCGCTGAAGAGGGTTTGAGTTTAAATGAAGTTGAAAGACTTGCGGTTCATGCAAATGATTACACTCGCACATTGGGTGTTGCATTTGATGGATGTACCTTGCCCGGAGCAAAGACTCCACTTTTCAATGTTCCTAAAGGAAAGATGGGGTTGGGATTAGGAATCCATGGTGAACCTGGTGTTTCAGAAGATGCAATGCCTAGCGCCCATCAATTAGCAGAAATTCTTGTAAGTGGTGCATTAAAAGAGTTTGAAACAAACTCGATTCGTAAAATAGCAGTAATTCTGAACGGATTAGGTGCTACTAAATATGAAGAATTATTTGTTACCTGGAAAAGTGTTGCTAAATTAATTGAAGATCGCGGTTACCAAATAGTCGAACCGGAAGTTGGGGAACTTGTGACAAGCCTCGATATGGCTGGATGTTCATTGACAATTATGTTGCTAGATGAAGAATTAGAAAGATTATGGAAGGCATCATGTGACACCCCGTCTTATAAAAAGGGTGTTTCAAGTTTGCGAACCACAAAAAAGAAGCACGCAGCCACCGATGTTCCAAAACAGGCACATGTGCAACTATCTTCTTCTAAAGAGTCTCACGCTCTTGCAATTGCTGCCTTATCTATCCTTGAGAATGTTTACGAGCAAATTTGCGCCGCTGAGGAAGAGTTAGGAAGAATTGATGCAGTTGCCGGCGATGGCGATCATGGCCGTGGAATGGTAAAGGGATTACACGCTGCTGTTGATGCAGCGCGTGAAGTGGTCTCAAAAAGTGGTGGCTTATCATCTTTATTTGTTGAATCTGGCGACGCTTGGGCCGCCAAAGCTGGTGGGACATCAGGCGTTTTATGGGGATCAGCATTGAATGCTGCTGGTAAATCACTTAACAATGTTGATGTGGTTTTAACTGACAAGGAAGTCTTTAGTGCTATCTCCGCTGGGATTCATTCAATAAAAACTCTCGGTAAAGCTGAGTTGGGTGATAAAACAATGTTGGACTCAATGTTGCCATTTATTGAAGAGTTAGAAAAGAAAATCGATCAAGGTGACCCGATACTCATCGCCTGGGGACAGGCAGCAGAAGTAGCTCGGGTTTCCGCAGAAGCGACTTCTTCACTAACGCCGAAAATCGGACGTGCTCGTCCGTTAGCTGAACGAAGTCTCGGAACACCAGATGCTGGAGCAACCTCATTTGGCTTGATTGTTAATTCTATTCACGAATTCATTACAAAAAATTAATTTAACTAGGGCCAAGGGGTAGCAATGCAAAAATTTAAGGTTGTCATCGGTTGCGATGATGCTGGAATTGAGTATCGCGATAGATTGAAATCTCAACTAGAAAATGATTCACGTATTGAGTCCGTTACTGATGTTGGAGTCGGTGATGAAAATTCTGCTGCCTACCCGAGTGTTGCTTTTGCCGCGAGCGAACTAATAAATCAAGGAAAAGCAGATCGTGCATTATTGATCTGTGGCACGGGACTCGGTATGGCTATAAGCGCAAACAAGGTTCCGGGTGTTCGGGCGGTTACGGCGCACGATAGTTATTCTGTTGAAAGATCTGTGCTAAGTAATGATGCTCAAGTGCTTTGCTTAGGTCAGCGGGTAATTGGTATCGAGTTAGCTAGTCGATTGGTAAATGAATGGCTTAGTTATACTTTTGATAAATCTTCAAATTCAGCAGCTAAAGTTGCTGAGATTAATTCATTCGAAGCACTTCGTGAAAGAGGACAAAAATGAGTATCGATATGACATTTCCATTGGCAGGTAAAATTGCCGTAGTAACTGGTGGGGCTTCGGGAATTGGCAAATCAATTTCTGAAACGTTTGCAAGTAAAGGAGTGACCGTGGCTGTCGCTGATCTACAGAAAGACGCCGCACAAGAAGTTGCTTCGAGAATTGGAAATAGTTCAACAGCACATGTTTGCGATGTTACAAGTATTGATTCAATAAAATCAGCGGTCGATGAAGTTATTGCCACGCATGGACACATTGATATTTTAGTTAATAGCGCTGGAATTGTCGCCTTAGCACCCGCAGAACAATTAGAAAAATCTGCTTGGGATCTAACAATGAATGTAAATTTAAGTGGAACTTTCTTTATGTCTCAAAATGTCGGTAAACACATGCTTAAACGCGGTAAGGGAAAAATAATTAACCTAGCTTCACAGGCCGCTTCAATTGCTCTTGATGAGCATGTTGCTTACTGTGCATCTAAATTTGGCGTTCTTGGTATAACGAAAGTACTTGCTTCTGAGTGGGCGGGCCGCGGTGTAAATGTAAATTCAATTTCACCAACAGTTGTCTTAACAGACCTTGGGAAAAAAGCTTGGGATGGCCCGAAGGGTGATGCTTTAAAGAAATTAATTCCTACTGGGCGTTTTGCAGAACCAGAAGAAATCGCAGCTGCGGCTGTGTTCCTTGCATCCGATGGAGCAAACATGATTAATGGTGCTGATTTAATTGTTGATGGCGGATACACCATTCGTTAACACTTTCTGCGGAGACGAGGAGATTTGAACTCCTGAAGGGTTTAACCCCTTACCTCGTTAGCAGTGAGGCGCACTCGACCGGGCTATGCGACGTCTCCTTGTTACGGCGCTAGTTTAGCGCACCCCTTTGGCTGCGCCATCCTCGCCTTGTAGGCTAGATAAATGGAGAATTCAGATAAAGCGTTGAATACCGGCGCAAAGCGTGT
>CAIMWN010000108.1 GCA_903845155.1 Oligoflexia bacterium | reverse complement strand
TGGTACATCTTCATCAGCATTCGTTGCTGGCGGAAACGGTGCAACTCTCACAGTTGCTCCATCAGTGTCAACAGCGAGCAATACCACAGTAACCATTTCATACAATGGAACAGTTATTGGAACTAAGGCATTCACCTTCAACGGTGAAGTTGCTAAGGTCACCTTGTCTGCTGCTGGAAACGGTAAAGTTGGCGGACTTTCTACAAATGCTGGTAACTGGATGGTTATCACATTTAAGGACTCAGCAGGAACTGTTTTGGCTATCGGAGATCCAAACCAGACAGGTTCATACCCTGCCAATGCTGTGACAAAGAACGCTGGAACAGCTGGAACAGGTATTTCACTTGGAACAGTTACTTACCCAGTAACTGGAACAGCTGGAAAAGTTGTTTATGGTTGCGGATCAGCATCTAATGCCACTGGAAACCTCGTTGTTGATTACTCCAACGTCGATGGTTCAGTAATTACTTCAAACTCACTTCCGGTCACTTGCTCTGGATCTCCAGATAACTACACTGCAAAGTTCGATAAGGCCACATATAACCCTGGCGATATCGCAACTTTGACTGTTACGTTTAAGGATAGCGTTGGATCACTTGCAGCTGATATCTATACAACAACTCCAGCTGGTGTGACAGCAAGCTCATCAGCAATTGCTGATACAGCTGCCAACAGTGGTGTGCCAACAATTATCGGTTCTAACTTGACACCTTCAAACGGTTCAACAACAACCGCTGGTTCACCAACTGACGTCACCACAAATGGCGTAGCTACATACAAGTTCATCGTTGGAACAACATCTGGTTCATACCAGGCAATTGTTGATTTCCCTAAGGTGGATTCAAGTGGCCATGGTGCAAGCCAGACAGTTGCATACACAATCGCTTCATCTGGTACTTCATTGAACGATGTTCTTAAGGGAATTGTTTCTCTTATCGCATCAATCAATAAGCAGATCACAGCACTTGCAAAGCTTGTAACAAAGAAGTAATAACTTCTTTGTAAAGCTCTAGATCGGCCTTAAAACCGGTCACAGAAAGGCGGTCCCTTCGGGGGCCGCCTTTCTGGTGTTTCCAAGGGTCTTTTGCACATAAAACTTTCCGTGGGGTAAAGTGCATGGAATGACAAAGACTAAGCCAGGATATTCGGATCGACTTTTTGTCCTGCCGGCAGGATTAGCTTTAGTTGATCTCGCTTATCAAAAAGGAGCTAGCGACCCGCTCAATCCTGTAAAGCTCTGGGCACTTGGTTTGATAGCAGTATGGGCTTTAGCTGATATCTTCACATCGACCGATATTTTGACTCTGCTTAAAAATAATAAGGTGCTAAAGATATTTACTACGCTCACCGCATTCTTCGCACTTATATTCTTTATTGCATTCCTTTTAACACCAGTATGGACTGTCGGGTTATTGGGAGATACAGGTCGAAATATAGGATTCCTTAACTATTTCTTCCTATGTTTAGTGGCACTGTATTCCTCAGTAAAATTGTCCTTAAGTAATGTTAAAAATATCTACTGGACAGTCTTTATTCTCAGCGCGGTTTTTACTGTTTATGGCTTGTTCCAGCACTTCAAAATCGATTTCCTTCAATGGAATACCCAATATAACTCGATTATTCTCACAACTGGAAACCCCGACTTTGCTGCAAGTCTTTTAGGCCTCTTTACGGTTATTTGCTTTGCAGGTTTATTTCTAGATTTGTCTAAGTTAATTAGAGTGTTTTTGATAACACTAATTATTTCAACAGTTTTTGTTATTTATTGGACACGTGCACGCCAGGGATTAGTGGCAACAGCTGCTGGTGTCGCCTTCATTCTATTTGTCTTGCTTTGGGGGAAGAACCGACGTGCGGCGTTGGGCTTACTTATACTTGAACTATTTGCCGCGTGCTTTTCTATTCTCGGAATGCTACAAATAGGACCTCTAACTAAATACTTTTTTAAGGCTTCGATAACAGATCGTGGTTATGATTGGAGGGCTGCAGTAGGCATGTTTAAAAGCCATCCATTTTTCGGTGTAGGCGTAGACCGATATGCATCATATTTCATGCAATACCGTGCTCCTAAGTATCCACTTCTGTACGGATATTCCCAGACTGTAAATAATGCACATAATATTTTCCTTCAAATTTTTGCAACTGCGGGTATTTTTGCTGGGCTTACCTATATTGGAATAATTTGCTTTATTGCTTATCGGTCATTTGTCGCAATTAGAAACACGTCTGGTACGGAACAGGTTGTCGTAGTAGGAATCGTTGCAGGGTGGATAGTCTTTGTGGCCCAATCGATGATTTCAGTAGACTCATTAGTTATTTCTATATGGGGCTGGGTTCTTGGTGGGTCTATCATCGGTTTATCAGTCACTCAAAACGAGAGTGCACCTCCAGTAAGCGGCGGGAAAGTCCCCAAAATTAATTATGGAATTAGGAAGCGTGCAAAGGCTACTATCTCTCCATATAGAAGTATTGTTTTTTCACTTGGATTTATTTTGCTTTGCCTACTAGTTGTGCCGATGTATCGTAACGAGACTGCTTCGTTAAGGTTTTCGCACATTCAGGCTCCGACAGATCCAGCTGGTAAAGATATTTATAGAGCGATCGCGAAGAAAACCTTTGACCAAACACTACTTAATCCAAATTACAAAGTTAACATAGCAGTTTCCATGGCAAGAAATAACTATGGACCCGAAGCGATTAGTTTCTTTAAGCAGACCATTAAGACGGATCCTCGGAATATTAATTCTTATTCATTGTTGGCATTGGTATATGAGAATTTAAATAACCCTCAAGAAGCGATCGTATACCGAAAGCAATTAGCACTCTTAGACCCTTACGGTGCTGAAAACCTTGTTTCACTCGAAAATGATTTCATGATACTGGGTGATAAGACTTCAGCTCAATCGATCGAGAAAGCTGTGCGAGAAATGGCTCCAGGCACTGATGTTGCTGATCGTGCGGCAAAGCTCCTTAATCCAAAGTCCCCTACACCAAAAAAGTAGCTACTCATTAATCATGAGTAGCCGGAATTGATTTCCTCGGACTTTTTTGTAAAATTTTCCTAGCTAATTAGCAGAAAGGTAAAAGAATGAATAGGCGCGTGATTCTCACG
>CAIMWN010000107.1 GCA_903845155.1 Oligoflexia bacterium | reverse complement strand
GTGGTAAAGTTAAGTTTTAAAAGAGGAGTAGCGCTTTCTATTAAATTTCTAGGAATGAGCTCTATTTTTTTCCTTTCCTTTTATTTTCGCTGGAATATCGTTTCAAGTGCTTTGTTGAATGTTGCTGGTGTTCCAACGCGCAAGCACTCTTAGAAACATGGTCCAACTGATGGCATGCAAATACTTTCGGGAACTCATGAAGAAATGTGCACTGTACACAATAATATGAGCTTTTTTCTCCACAAATACGACATACTAATACTGCTTGTATTTTGGTCCTTTCCTCGTTATTTCGTTCTCCTGAATAGCCTTTAAGTTGGCTAATGCGTAAAAAATCGTGTCCCTAAAATTCAAAAGACTGTCAATTCTTGCACCATAATTGAATCAATATTTAACGACCGTTGGGTTGCTTTGAAGAAAATGAACGACTCCTATTGGCCACGGAATCAACCGATAGGCTTCCAATTCAGGGTTAGATTTATGTCCTGATCCTGTAGATATACTATGCTGCGATAAAGTGTCAACTTCTGAAGGAATCCATTCCTCCTTTGACTCTTCATTCTCCTCAGAAAATTGCTCATCATTGGTGGACCTGCTTAAAATATCTTCTAACTTTTGCGATTTAGGTTCTTCCTCTGCATGCTCCTGAAGAATCCTTTTGACATGTCCAGTATCTGGAGTAGATTGAAGCTGTAAATTGTCCTGTTAAAGCTAGTAAACAAAGTATACTCTCTACGATTAAGAATAATAATTAAGTCACTCTGTTTTTTGATTTGATCTCTTCAGCTTTGGTTTTCATCCGCAATCTAATATCTGCAACAATTTTGGGCTCCTTGCTTTTCTTCGAGGATTTTGTCCTCTTCCGAAGGAAGAGTTCCTTCATATTATTTTAACTTATGCAGCAGTGATACCAACAAAAAAATACTGCACATATTACTTTGTTTTACGTACTGCATAAACGTAATATATTAGTAATAAAAATGGATTGGATCAGTATGATTGTTTTAAATAAGTGTCGTCAAAGCGCAGCTGAGCGGCGTAAAAGCCATCGTTGTTCACAAGGAATTTTCTATTTGAGCCCACAAGCATTATCCGATTTCTTCAAAGCAGAAAATTATCCGGATTATTTTGCGATTGCAATCAAACGTATTGTTGAATTAGACGATATTGTAACATTGGAATTGGGTATCATCTCCAAATTATTGGATGTAACTATTTCGACATTGAATATTTCACCGAGATACCAAAAAATGTCTCGAGAGTTATATACTTATTGTAACACGAGAAATTCATTGGAAGCATATCTTGTTCAAGATCAAGATACATGCCTATCTCCCGAGAAACTAAATATTTGCTTGCGATCATTTGAAAGTCGTGTTCCACTGCAAAGAATATTCATGAAGAATAAAAATAAAAACAGTTTCGCTGAGCACAGCGATAGTCCTTCAGTGGATGAATACAGACAAGTGGATGAAGCAGAATCATCAGGATCCTCGGCGCAGATACTTCGCCTTTTTGATGAATCATTTATTGAAGTACAGTATTCAAGGCACTATTATAGAGAGTGCAAAGAACTGGCCTTCAAAACAGCCCAAAGAATTGAAATAAAACGTGCAATAACTGCAACACGAGAGCGACGGACGAGAATGAAGCGAAATGTCGTCCTGCTATTACCTTACGACTTACAATCGTTCCTTCTTTTCGCAAACTACACCCAGAGTCGTTTTTCCCTCATCCAACATGTTGTCGATGTAAATCATATTGCAGTTTTGGAGATGGATTGCGTTTCTGATATGGTGAATATCGGTTTTCGATATGCTTTTTTATCGTTATACACATCGGTAATGGTGAGTCGGCAATTAGTAATTTTCAGAAGTAGTGTTGGTTCGTACGCCGCGTATCTTGTCTGGGAAGAGGAGACAAACATTAAGTCAACTGCTGACGTGGAAAAGGAATGGGATAAGATTGCATTTGCAGTTGCAGTTCAAGCCATAAACAGAAGGACCATACACGCAGGCGGCAATGACGAGCGAACGACTGGGGAACTTAAGACCGATACCGAAGGTGCTGGTGCTACTAAAGTCGGCGAGCTAGAGGCTGCAGAATTCGTGGCTGCAGAACGCGAGGCTGCCGAATTAGTGGCTGCAGAACGCGAGGCTGCAGAACGCGAGGCTGCAGAATTAGAAGCTAAACTAGAGGCTGTAGAGCTTAAGGCCATAGAGCATGGAGAAGACACTACAGACTACAAGGGAGAGAGTGCGATGGTATCTTGCTTCAGATTGCCGGATTTCGTACAATGGACCAAAGACTTACGAGGCAACCTGGGGAACATCTTTTGGTATGACCTTAGAAGTGTTGTCAAATGTTGCAAGGACCCAAACTGCGAGCTGCAGTCTGCACACCAAATACATGCGTATGATATGATCGCCGCTGCAAACGTTTGTAGAGTTAGTGAAGGTGAAGTTCTGGGCCGGTATCGCCTCATGTATACTGATACTATGAATTGAGTTGGTAGTTCACTGTGTTCATTTGAAATATGAATTTCTTACTTGCTCTCATTCTTAATTTTCATATTTAAATTTGTCGGGTAAAAGGTTAAAAAAAAAACTTCGAAATAGTTTTGTTCCGTTTGAAAAATATACTCTCAAAATAATATATATTATGCAAACGAAGAAAACATTAAAACGAACAAGCAAAATTAAAAAGC
>CAIMWN010000106.1 GCA_903845155.1 Oligoflexia bacterium | reverse complement strand
TGCATGGTATCGAGAACTGAACTTGGAACGAGTACGATGGTTGAGTTTTGTTTGAGCCCTTCATAGAGCATGTTCATGGCACGAAGATGAAGGGCAACGGGATCGTTGACATAGGTTTTCGCTGCTTCACCAAACTTTTCCGCCACTTGGCGTTCGGAATCGCCGAGGATGACGCGGGCTTGTCGCTCTCTCTCCGCCTGCGCCTGCATCGACATCGCATCTTCAAGGCCCGAAGGAATGAGAACGTCTTTTATTTCCACGGAAATTACGTTCACGCCCCAAGGACTGGTTCGCTCATCAATAATTTTTTGCAAGCCCTTCCCGATTTTTTCCCGTCCTTCCAGCATGTCAGCGAGCAATGTCTTACCGATGACATCCCGAAGTGCAGTTTGCGAAGCCCAATGAATTGCGTTTTTGTAGTCTGCAATTTCTAAAGCGGCCCGTTCAGGTTCCACTACCTTCCAAAAAAGTACAGCGTCTACATCCACTGGAACCGTGTCCTTGGTGAGTGTTTTCTCTGTTTTAAAATTTGAGGTGATGACCCGAGTATCGATCCAGTAAGCCACGTTATCTACAATGGGAATGATGAAAAACAGGCCGGGCCCGCGAAGCGCATAAAACTTTCCGAGCCTGAGCACCACAGCTCTGTCCCATTGATTGGCGATCTTAATTGAGTTCGCCACTAAAAGCGCAATGACTAAGAAGGTACAGGCGATCATCACGCTCCCTGCACCCAAAGGATTAGATGTGGACGTATTAGCGAGAAAGAGGCCAGCCCCGAGAATTATAAAAAAGACCAGCGTGCTCAGTGAATTTGCATTGATAGATTTATTAGTATTCATGATTCCTTTTTAGCAGACGAAGTTTTCATCCGAATTGAATTACCATTAAATTTAAATAACAGAAGATCACACAAGGCGCTTACTCAGACGCAACTATTCAAAATGCAAGTTCTGTGTAAAAGTTTGCATATGGAAAATAGAATTGCATTGGTGACCGGAGCGACTTCTGGTTTTGGCGAAGCGATAGTGCGGAGGTTCATTCACGAGGGCATTAAGGTAGTGGGCACGGGGCGACGCAAAGAGAGGCTCGACCAGCTTAAGGCAGAACTGGGAGACCATTTCGTTGGAATCGTAATGGACGTACAAGATAAGCAATCAGTCTTCGATGCGATTCAGCAATTACCCAGCGAGATGAGCAAAATTGATATCCTAGTCAATAATGCAGGCTTGGCACTAGGAATCAGTCCTGCGCAGCAATCCAAACTTGAAGACTGGGAGCGTATGGTGAGCACCAATATCAATGGTGTCTTATATTGTACTCACGCATTGCTTCCAGGAATGGTGGAGCGTAATGCCGGACATATTATTAATATAGGCTCGATTGCCGCTGAGTTTCCCTATCCCGGAGGAAACGTTTATGGCGGAACGAAAGCCTTTGTGCGGCAGTTTAGTTTAAACTTAAGGGCAGATCTGCTAGGCACTGCAATTCGAGTTACAGACATAGAGCCCGGACTTTGTGGGGGCACAGAGTTCTCGGCAGTTCGATTTAACCAAGATCTTCAAAAAGTGAAAAGTATCTACGAAGGCACAGACCCCATTTTACCTGAGGATATTGCTGAAACAGTTTTTTGGACAGTAAATCTACCCGGCCGCGTGAATGTGAATACGATTTCCATGATGCCCACCTGCCAAGCTTTTGGAGCATTACCGATTTCTCGTCGAAAATAACTGAAATTACCTGGAGTTAGATAATTGGGTGAATGCTACATTTCTTGACTAAACGGCTGAAATATGCGAGTAAAGAGTATGCGTATTTATATTTCTATTGGAATAATATCCCTGTCTCTTCTTCAATTTAAAATGACTTTAGCGAGTGAGCAAAGTTTTTCGTTTACTACTGATGATGGAAAAACTCTCGACGGTATCATTACTCTTCCTATTGGAACCCCTAAGGCACTCGCGCTTATCCTTCCAGGCAGTGGAACGAATGGAACTGACGGTGATGTGAGTGGCGATATTGTAGGACGTGGATACAAGGGCGGAGATACTAAACTCAGTGATCAACTTGCGGTTCATCTTTCTGCACAAGGCTTTGCATCCTTTCGTTTCAATAAACGAGGGTTCAAAGACGCGACTCCTGCGAGCAAAATGATTCTATTTTCAAGAATTAAAATGGATGCAAAAGAAGCGGCTCTCGCCATTAAGCAACAATTTCCAGAATTGCCTTTTTACATGGTGGGGCTCAGTGAAGGTTCATTGATTTCTATGCAACTCGCGCCCGAATTAAATCCGGTCGGGATTTTTCTACTTTCTCCTCCCGCGGGAAACATAGATGATTGGTTTCGCTATCAGTCTTATGAATGGCCCCTTCAATTACTGAAGGCTAAAGTAGATTTAAATCACGACGGAGTGCTGACTTCTCAGGAGTTCAAAAAAGTAGGCTTGATTCATCTCCCTCTTTTGGAGGTGAGTTTGTCGTCAATGGGCACCGACGCTGTAACTTTCAACTCAGGAATCTATAGTGCGTATCGAGCTAATTATGTGAGTCACTTTTTAGCGTTAGAAGCATTGCCATCGGTAGTGGATTGGTACACGGAGCTCGCTCAAATCAAAGACGCGAGTGTATACCTAATGCAATATTCAGGAAAAACTTGGATTTATAATGGGGCATTAGATGCCCAAATCGATTATCTGGCCTCCGCGTCGTTGGGTGCAAGTGCAAAGCATTTGGTGGAGAGCCGCATTTTTAGTAATTTAGGACATTGTTTCTCGCTTCATGATGGAGTGATTAATGAAATTAAAACAGCGGGCCCCCTTGACGCGAGCTTTACTACTGTATTTGAAGAAGACCTAGGAGCGGCACTGATTCAATGAACTCAACTGAGAAGAAATATGCAGCTCAAATATCACAAATCATGCGTACGGCCCGTAAGCTTAAAGGGATCACGCAGATTGAGGCATCTAAAACGCTCGGAATTACCCAAGGAACTCTTTCTAAATTAGAGAAGGGTGACTTAGTGATTTCTACACCCCTCTGGTTTGAATTTTGCGAATTGATGAAAATTTCCTCTCGTTCATTCCTTTTGGGATACATTGATACCCCTTTGCCTGAATCCATTGATCTCAATGAAGAGTTGTATCCTGATAATACCTTTGGACTCCCCAAGCGATATAGTTATTCAAAAGGGTCGACCGTGCGCTCATTGCGTGGCTTAAGTAAGTACGCACACGATGCGTGGGGAGTGAAAAAATTTGAGGCCTATTTAGAAACTAAGAAAGTAGATTCCGATTTTCTCTTTGTGCTGCCTAATCAAATCAATTTGCAATTCACCTACGATCTCATCACCACCTTGCGGGAAACCGGTGATTTAAATAAGGAAAGTTTGAAAACAATTGAGTTTCCTTATTCAGATGCGGCCTTCCACGGACAAGTGGGAAGTTTGCTTGAAGAGAGTAAATCGCCAAAAGAACTCTTGAAACAACTGATTCGTAATATGGATCGTTATCAAATAAACTTCAATTACTCGATGGAGTCTTCAGACTCTGAAGCAATGATTATTGGAAAACCTGCGCCATTCTTGGCAGCATTTGATGCAGCAAGAGAAATATCGCAATCATTATGTGAGCTGAAAGGTCTTTTCTTCGAGGCTAGCCTTCGTATTTTTTCGCCGCAAAAAGTGAAAATTAAGCATACCCACTGTTTTTATAAAGGGGATTCAGATTGCAGATATCTCATTCCCGTGTAGAGCGCGACCTTCATTTATGGCCGGTGATCAATAAGATCCAAGCGCTGATGCGAATGGATAACCCTGCCTTTGCTCAATTTATGGAAATGCCGGTAAAGGAATTCCTGAAGGCGAAGTCGGTAGCGGCAACCTTACCCGCATTCGCGGTCTGCATCCTTCTCGAAAAGTTAGAGCTCGATCCGGATCTATTTCTCTCTGACCGTTTAGATTACCATGTACTGTCTCAAGCGCTGAGGAGCGGCCAGGATACCTTGCCTAAGCGCTATACTGATGATGCCTTTGGAACACTTTCAACGCCTAAGGCGTTTCTCGATTCCTTGCTGGCCTCAAATGATCCGGCTCTGGTGACTGAGTTCTTTCGAGCATTACAGATATCGTCGCGAATTCTTCTCAATACTGACCAACCCGTAAACATGTTTTTTTCTTTAGATATTTTGAAATTCTTAAACAAGCGCGCCAAAGCTGAAAAGTTCATGTTTGATTTCGGTAAAAAGGGTGCGCGAGCTGCAAGACCGAAAGTGTTTGATCTTGCCTTGCGTGAGGCCAAAACAATTCAGTCTGTATATGAAATTATTCCATATTTGATTGAAACCTATGTGGAGAAGAATTTTAAATACTCCATTAGCGATCTTCAGGCCGATACTTGTATTTTTAGCGTGGTGCCGAGAGAGCATCTCAAGGAACTTGCTGCAAAGAATGACGATGATCGACGCCATCTTTCGTTGTTATGTAGCGTCAGGATTCCTTACATTGAGGAGGTTCCTGTACGTGTGGGTTGGTTGCCAACGAAGTTAACGAAGCTTTCTTGTTTTTTCGAAGGAGCAAGTGCATGCCGTTATCGCGTGGATTTTATGCAGCCTTCTTTACTTCAAAGTCCACTGGAAGTCTAAGTTCGATTCGCTGATCCCAGAGTGCTTGGTATTTTGCGCCGTCTAATTTGGCGGCGGCTGAGAAGTTTTTTAAATGCACTAAGACGTAAGGTTCTCCAAATAAAAATGGGGAGGTAAGCGCTGGTAGCAGTTTTTGCTCATGATCTTTCAATAATTCATATCCCAACTTCATCAGAACTTCAGGGACCTTGAATCGGGGGGATGCACCGGCGAGTATTTCGCTCGCTTCAAAGCTGGTATAATAGTGATAGGTCAGGGCCATGGATGCTTCGCGGCTTATTTTTTTAAATTCATGGTGAGCAACATCAGGGTGAGTGGCCCAAGAGCCTAGATAGCTGACGAGTTTGTTTTGTTCTTTTGCTTTTTTGAAGACGTCTTCAATTGCAGTGAGGTGTGCGCGGGCGTTGCTCACCCTAAGATGCGAAGTGAGTTCTTCTGTGAGGTGATATTCGGCGCACCTCTTTTGAGTGGTAGATTTCAAGGCGCAAAGGGGTTTTCCTGTTTTTTTGTCCACGATCATGAGAATCGTTCCAATGAAGTCATAAGTTCCTAGTGGCAGGACACCCTCGGGATACGCTTTTTCAAAGCCCATTTTTTTAACAGTAATGAATTGATTGAAGTACTGTTGAACCATAGGATTATTCCATTGAGCATAGGGGCACTCGATCACGATCCACTGTAAGTCTAGGTCGGGTGTGGTATTTGTAGTCATATTTTAGGTGTCGGACAGTATTTGAAGGAAATTGAGTAAATAATAGTTTTTATTAATTGTTTAAATATGTTTAAAGTAATTCTATAATATTCCGTTAGGCATAATACACATGATTAAATTATTGAAGCATTACAAGAATTTTGACCCTGCGGCCAAAAGTGTTTTTGAAATACTTTTCCTTTATCCTGGTATTCGGGCAGTGCTCATTCATCGCTTGGCTCATTGGTGCTATCAGCAAAAACTCTTTTTTTTAGCGCGATTCTTTTCAGAAGGGGCGCGGATGCTGACCGGAATTGATATTCATCCAGGTGCGAAGATTGCATCTACCGTTATTTTTGAGCACGGCATGGGTACAGTGATCGGTGAGACTGCAGAAATAGGTGATGGCACTGTTATTCTGCACGGAGTGACGCTCGGAGCGCGGAGAATATCGGACTTGAGCGTCGGTAAGCGGCACCCCACTGTCGGTAAAAACGTAATGATGGGCACTGGCGTGATTGTGTTGGGAGCAGTGACCATTGGCGATGGTGCCTGGATTGGCGCTAACTCCGTGGTTCTGGAGGACGTGCCTCCTGGGACTTCAGTGGTTGGAGTTCCCGCTCGAATTGTTTCCAGAAGAAAATTACTAAACCTTTCACCCCAAAAGGAGATTGCAGCATGAGTTATATTTTAGAGCACAAGAATGAATTTGAGCGTTTGGAAAAACAAAACCGTGATCCTGAATTTGATCCACTCTATGATTTAAAGCAATTTGACTTAGGAAAGCCTGGAGTGATTTTAGATGCAGGCTGTGGTTCAGGAGCATTGACCTATGTGATGGAGCGCCTTTACCCAGAAGCAAAAATCATTGGTGTAGATGGAAGCGAAGCACGAGTTCAACAACTCAAGGAAGCAAGACCCGTTAGTTCCAGGCTTGAATTCATTCATGCTGACTTACGACGTCTACCCTTTGAAAATTCTTATTTTGACGTGATGGTGGTTCGCTATGTATTTCAACATATGAGCCCTTCCGTACTGAGTGAGGCCTTAAAAGAACTTCATCGTTGCTTGAAACCGGGTGGGAAGCTCCTCGTGGTAGATGTGGATGGTTATTTTGAGAGCGTCTATCCGACGGGGCCGTACATTCAAAAAGTAGTAGACTCATTACGAAGTGGTGGCATCCTTGATTTAAATGTGGGGAGAAAATTACCGCATCTATTGAATCTGGCTGGATTCAGCCAGGTGAACTGGGATTTACAAGTAGTTTCCTTTAATCACGAATCCCGCGCACGGGAGCTTACGCGCGCCGCCGAGCGTTTGGATTGCTCAAAAGAAGCGATCTTGAAGGCGGGAATGAGTGCAGACGAGTTTCAACAATTGCGTAAGGAATTTCTAGGAATATTGGCGATGGAATATTCAGTCTGCTACTTAAACCGCTTTTATATTACTGCTTCTAATCCCACTTTGTCCTTAGTAAAAATTTAGAATGTACTGATGGAATAACATCATATAAAGTAAGGGGATGATGCTGATCATATCCTTACTGAGTTTAATTGGAGCTGGTATTTCCGTATGGCAAACCCGTCAATATTTTATGACTTTGAGCGGGCTAGGGGATGCCCATGCATTTTGTAATATTGGCTCCCTGTTTGACTGCACCGCCATTGAAGTCAGTAGGTTTGCAGAATTTCTCCCCGGTATTCCGCTGTCTGCAGTTGCAATCGCCGGTTACCTGATGATTTTTATTTTGTCGTTGGTTCAACTGAAGAGAAAACACCGGAACACGATGCTCTTATTTACGGGAATCGCGTTTGCGTTTTCCATGATTTATTTCGTGATCATGTTAACCCTGGGAAAGTTGTGTATCCTTTGCCTGGGGATTGATCTTCTGAATGCATTCATGTTGATCGTTGCTTTCAAGCTTCCAAAGCAAGAACACAAAGAAAAGTTTTTTGGAATGAAGCCTCTGACTAATGCAATCATTGGAATAGTAGTAGTGGTGAGTGTATTTTATGGAATCAAGCCGCTCGATCCACTTGCGGATGCCAATAAGACAGAGATTACCGAGTTTGTAGATCGTGTTCTTGAGTCGCCGTCAGTGAGTATTGATATTCCTCAGGATGCATTTGTCGTCGGAAACCCTAATGCAAAAATAACGCTTGTGGAATTTGGTGATTTTCAATGCCCTCCTTGCAAGATGGCGGCAGCAGGAATTCAGCCTTTATTTAAACGTTATGGCGATCAGCTTAAGTTTGTTTTTCTCAATTTCCCTTGGGCCATGGAGTGTAACTCTTCACTCAAGCAAACCATGCACACTTACGCCTGTGAAGCGGCATCGGTAGCCGTGTGCGCGGGTAAGCAAGGGAAGTTCTTAGATGCCTATGAAACCCTTTTTGAAAAACAAGAAGAGTTTATTGGTGGGCAAATTTCAACACTTTTGCAAAGCAATGTGAACACTATCGATGCCGGAAAATTGAAAGAGTGTATGGCATTACCGTCTACTGAATTGCAGATTAAAAGTAATGCCGATTTTGGGGTAAGGCTTCAAGTCGCATCTACTCCCACTTTTTTCATCAATGGCAAAAGAGTGACCGTGGCTTTACCTACTCGAGTATGGATCGAAATGATGGATCGTCTTTTAAAATAGAAAAAACGGTGGATTATTTCGGCACCTTCAGTGAATATTAAAGAATGAATATCATTCAAATTGCAGTTTTAGCCCTGGTTCAAGGGATGGCAGAATTACTTCCGGTATCTAGCTCCGCACATGTGATTGTGGCCGAAAAACTCATGGGCATTGACCCGAGTGCACCTGAAATGACCTTCTTGCTCGTGATGCTTCACACGGGGACCATGGGTGCTGTTCTTTTTTATTTTTGGAAACGGTGGAAAGTGCTTTTTACGGCAAATCCGGCCAGCGCAAAAAGTTTTGTTAAATTTTTAGCCATCGCAACGATGATTACTGGAATCATCGGTTTTGGCTTGAAGGCGGTGATTGAAAAAGTAGTTTTGGGTGGTGGTTCGAAAGCTGAAATTGAACAACTATTTTCAAATTTACCCCTCATCGCTACTTCACTCGTGGTGGTCAGTATTTTCATTTTTATTGCGGGGTTAAAGCGTAATAATGACGGAACGTCTTCCCTCACTAATCAAAAAGCGGCGTGGATTGGTCTCGTTCAAGGGCTTTGTTTGCCTTTTAGAGGTTTCTCTAGATCAGGAGCAACCATTTCTACCGGGATGCTGACTGGTGTTTCAAAACAGCTTTCAGAGGAGTTTAGTTTTGCATTGGCAGTAATCCTCACTCCGCCAGTAGTTCTTCGTGAACTACTTCGTTTGCTCAAAAACGCTGAGTTCTCTGCTGCGAGTTTACCCAGTTTATTGGTGCCGGGTTTTGTGGGAATGGTACTTAGTTTTGCTGCGGGCTTACTCGCGCTCCGCTGGGTTTCTGCCTGGATCGATAAAGGGCGTTGGAGTTGGTTTGCATATTATTGTTTATTTGCAGCAGCCGTGGTTCTTTGGGTGAATCACACTCTTGCCTGAGCGGGGAATGCGCCTGAGCAGTAGGGAATTTGAAACAACACTGACACTACTAAAAGCCATTGCTGCACCGGCTATCAGCGGACTCAGATATCCAAAGGCAGCCAGTGGTATGCCCACAATATTATAAGCAAAGGCCCAGAATAAATTCTGTTTAATCTTGGAGAAAGTTCGTCGCGAAATTTCAATTGCATCCGTGACAAGTTCGAGGTCGCCACGCATGAGCGTAATGCCCGCGACATGCATCGCTACATCTGTGCCTGTGGCCATGGCCATGCCAATATCAGCAGTTGCTATGGCAGGCGCATCATTGATTCCATCTCCGACCATCGCTACCACGGTGCCGCGTTTTTTTAACTTCTCGACTTCGTGTGCTTTCAATTCAGGTAAAATATGAGATCGGTATTCATCGATACCCAAGAAGAGCGCCACGCGTGCGGCGCTTCCTTCGTTGTCACCTGTAAGCATCACCGAACGGATGCCCTTTTCTTTCAGAGACTGAATGACCTGTTTTGCATTAGGTTTGATCCGATCGCTAAAGGCGAGAAGACCTAGGATCTCGAGCTGCTCATTTCCCGCCGCAAGCCATGAAACGGTATGGCCCTCGTATTCTAGTGCTTTTGCTTCTTTATTTAAAAGGGAAGTATCTACCTTCCGTTCATTCATGAGGCCTTGGTTTCCAAGAACGGTTTTAATCCCATTCACTGTTCCCATAAGGCCTCTGCCGGGGAGGGCTTGTAAATCAGTTACTGCTGAAGCGGTAATGTTTTTCTCGGTGGCGGCGTTGATCACTGCCTTAGCAAGCGGATGTTCACTTTGTGATTGTAAGGAGTAGGCGATGGTGAGCAACTCCGATTCTGTTTTTGAAATGGTAATGAGTTCGGCAAGCTCTGGCTTCCCTTCCGTGAGTGTGCCTGTTTTATCGAACACCACAATTGAAATAGAGTGGGCGAGTTCGAGGGCTTCAGCATCCTTGATGAGAATTCCACTTTTTGCGGCTTCCCCAGTACCTACCATTATCGCAGTTGGGGTGGCGAGTCCGAGTGCACAAGGGCATGCAATGACCAGCACAGAAACACCATGAATCAAGCTTATTTCCCATGATCCAGTTACGAAAACAGAAATAATGACAGTGAGCAAAGCTAGTACAAGAACGACGGGCACAAAAACAGCACTGATTTGATCGGCAAGTCGTTGAATCGGAGGTTTGCCGGCCTGAGCATCCTCTACCATGCGGATGATTCGGGCGAGCACACTTTCAGTTCCGATGGCGGTGGTTTTGATTTGTAGAACTCCGGGGCCGTTGATCGAACCGCCTGTTACTCTATCTTTTACGCCTTTAAAGACGGGTAAACTCTCACCCGTAATCAGTGATTCATTTACTTCGCTTTCCCCTTGTAAAACTATTCCGTCTACTGGGATTCGTTCGCCCGGTCGCACGATGACTATATCGCCACGGAATAGTTCTGAAGTAGGAATTTCAGATTCACGTCCCATTCTAAGTACTCGAGCAGTTTCTGGGCGAAGGTCTTGCAAACTTCGGATTGCAGCGGTTGCTTGCAGTTTTGCTCGTGCCTCCAAAAATTTCCCAAGAAGGACGAGACTGATCACTACCGCTGCGCTTTCAAAATAAAGGTGAGCCTCATCGCCACTCTGAAAGAAGAGTTGATAGACACTCAGTAAATATGCAGCAGTGGTTCCCAATGCCACGAGTAGGTCCATGTTCGCAGTTTTTGCTTTGAGCGCTTTCCAGCTCGTTTTGTGAAAACGCTCACCAAAATAAAATTGAACTAGAGTGGCTAATGCAAACTGAAGGAGGGGTGGGATCATGAAGTGAATGCCAAAGGGCATAAGAAACATTGGAAGTACTAATGGCAACGAGAGGAAAATAGAAGTGCCCACTTTCCATTTTGGATTATTTTTGGGTTCTTCTAATTGCGTATGGGCATGGTGTTCTATTGGTATTCGCGCTTCATAGCCAATCGCTTCTACCGCGTTGATGAGCGTTTGAACATCAGTGCCAGTGCTGACGGCTACGCTTGCCTTTTCGGTAGCAAGATTGACAGTGGCATCGTGGACACCTGCCGTTTTTTTTAACGCTTTTTCCACATGGCTCACGCACGAGGCGCACGTCATTCCCTCTATGGAGAGTTGAATGTTCTGAGTTGTGGTGGAGTCATGCTGATTAGCGTCAGAGTTGGGTTTCATACTTGAGGCCAATCATACCACATTTTCCAAGTTCTAGCATTTTCCCCCTTAAAGGGGGCGTGGTTGATGGCCGAGTAGTGGATGTGTTATTTTTCGCTTGTATGAAAGTGATATCACCCTGATATCACTTTCATACAAGCGAAAAATATTACTTTCGTGCAAGGGCGGCAAAACCCCTCATTTTAGTCTTCGCTCGCTAAAAACTAGCTTGTCGGCAGCTCAAGCGATGTGGCAAAATCGGTGATATGAAAAACCTTCGCCAACTTCATCTCTACCTAGGGTGTATTTTTGCCCCCATGATAATTTATTTTTCACTTTCAGGGGCATGGCAAGTCTTTCGTTTTAATAATGTTCCCAAAGATGAAGCTCCTTCCTTACTGAACTCATTTTTTCATGAGCTCTCAAAGCCCCATACTAATTCAACAATGCCAGGTGCAAATCCAAAAGCTGATCGGTCGGCCGCATTCAACTGGATTTCTTTTTTGATGGCCTTCGGGCTAGTGTTGACTACAGTCCTCGGGTTAATGATTGCGTTCCAGTATAGCAAGTCCCGCAAACGCATTTTATTTTGTATAGGCATGGGGATTATTTTACCCATTATTTTGCTTTTAGTGCGTTAATTGAACTTCGCGGTTTATGAAATCTCTTCAATCACCACATGCTGAATGTTGAATGTTTTTTGTAATAAATCACGGTAGTACTGTGAACCTCGAGTTTGAACACTCTTCACCACTAATTCGCATGCGATCGCTTTCGGGGCCACTCGCCACACATGAAAGTCAATGATTTGGGCGCCATTCACTTCGACCAAGTTGCGAAGTTTGTGCATGTCGACCACCCTAGAGTGACCATCGAGAAGTTCGAAGGCGGTTTGTTTACACAGTTGAAATGCCCAACTGAAAATTACAACTGAACCCACAATTCCGATAGTGGGATCGAGCCATAGGTATCCAAAGTTCTTAGCGACGATGAGTGCAAGAATCGCGAGTACCGATACAAATGCATCCGCAATGACGTGAATAAATGCGCTTCTTAAATTTAAATCGTGAACAACATAGGTAGGCGCATGATCGCTCTTTGCATGCGCGTGTTCGTGATGATGATCGTGTTCGTGATGTGCATGATCATCTTCATGCTCGTGTGAATGGTCATGATGATCACTCTCGTTGTGTTCGTGGTCTTGGTCACCATTGGAATGACCGTGGTGTGAGTGTTGATCATTTAAGATCACCGCACTGACAATGTTCACGACGAGACCCAAGCACGCTACCGCGATGGCTTCATCAAAATTGATGGCTTTTGGATCGAGCAGCCTTTGCACTGATTCAATCACCATTAGGATTGCGATCATAGTTAATACGATCGCGCTAGTGTATCCGCCGAGGGGGATCAGCTTACCGGTTCCAAATGAAAAATGCTTGCTCATGCTCGGGTGTGTCGCCAGTCGATAGGCGAGGAAAGCAATCATGAGGGCTCCAGCATGTGAGGCCATGTGCCAACCGTCTGCAAAGAGAGCCATGGAGTTGGTGAAATATCCGGCAGTAATCTCTGCAACCATCATGACGGAAGTGATGATTAAAACCCAAAAGGTTTTTTTCTCGTTCTTCTGGAGTTGAAGATCGGCTTTCATGTGGTCGTGGCTGTCTTTACAATAAATATCCATGTTACTCATTTCCATTCCAGCATAACGGAACTCAGCAAACCGAACCAGTCTCTAATATGAATCATTTGCATTTACCACAGAACTTTGGCATGAATGACGGCAAGCTTAAAGGGTCAAAATGAGTCTATTACTTCAAACCTCGATCATTTCCGTTATGATGATTGTACTGTGCTGTCTTCCTCTTTTTTTTCATCAAGTAAGAAAGGTTTCCCACTTCTTTTTTTTGGCAGGCACCGGTGCCTTAGCGGGAATTATTTGTTTTGACCTAATGCCTGACGTCATGGAGATGGGTGGCAAAACGAGTGTATTCTTGGTATTAACGGTTTGGGCAGTTTATTCGATCATCCATTTAATGCATTACCGCCACCATCAGCATGACCAAGAGCATGTCCATACCGTAGATGAAGACCCGCTTCATATTAAAGCCCAAGGTAAAAAGGGGATTGTCGTTTTTCTCGGTTCCATGATCATCCACTGTGTCGCAAGTGGGATCATGCTCGCCATTTCTTCCAAAATTAGTGACACTTTTAGTAAAGCTGTCTTTTTAGCTTTGATTGCGCACAAGTGTTATGAGTCATTAATCGTGTCATCTATCATCCTTGATCAAGTCAAAATTCGTGTGAATGCGATTATTTGCATTATGGTCTATTCACTCTCTTTTCCATTTGGCACTCTATTGGTTTACGCGTTTAACCAAGAGATTGGTCTCAAGTTTGCAGTTTTGGCGACGAGCCTCGCACTAGGTAGTTTGCTTGGCTGTATGGTCTTTGATTTCATTATTCCCAGTTATCATCATATCAAAGAAAGACGGATTGAATTGCTCTGGGTTCTTTTAGGCCTGGGGATGACAGAATTGATGATGAGAGGTCATTAGTTTAGTAGCGTGATTTAACTTGCAATGTGAGAAAACGGTCAGTGGCCCTCTCCTTGTTTGACAATCGTGGCTAATCTGGGTAATGATCCGGCCTATGAAAAATCTATCTATTCTCCTCGTCACCATGATCTCTTTACTTCCTTTCACCGCGTCTGCTGATCAAACTTGGATCGTGAGCAGCAAATCTATGACTGAGTCGCCGATGGATTACATGAACATTCGTTCAAAAGTAATGGCTTCTTATTCAGCATTTGGCGCTTTTAATTCTAATCTTGGTGCAATGAAAAGCTGGGAATGCAAAATCACTCAAAAAACTAAAGCGAACGCGAATCCTACTCATCCCTATTTAGATGTGTGCGTACTTAATCTTGAGCTTCCTGCTGATTGGGATTATTCAGGATCATTTAACTTAACTCTCGGTTTTGATGCATTTAGTGCAACCGTAACTTCACTCAAATATGAGTGGGTTAAATAGATTCACCTTTTTAAATTTCCTGTGGTCGAACGCCTCTTCCACCAGCCAGCAAAACTTGCGCGACTTTTTAACGTAGTGAGTACTTCGTGAGGTACATCTGCGCTCATAAAGCCGAAAAGTCGACCTCCGCTAGGGTTAATATCGGTGAGAATGTTTTTACTGGCTTGATCATATACTCGGAGCTCACCGCCGTCGCCTGCTGCCCATTTCGAGTTAAAATAAATTAAGAACGAGATGGTGCGGGCATCATCAGTATTAAAGCGATCAATGTGCTTTTGATAGTGTCCATCAATAGGGTAGTGAGAATAGTGGCCCTCGGCTGTCATGAGTCCTAAGAATAATGTCTCGTTTATTTTTGACTTCACATCGTCTAAACGATTCCAAAAAAGCGATTGAATCGGAGTGAGTGCAAGCGGATCTAGCCAGTAGGTTTCGTCGGTTCGGACTTCATTGCGAATTTTCTTGAGTTGCCCTTTACCCACTGAAGCTCGTTTAAACTCTCCACGATCATAAATGCTTTGATAATCAACCATGACAGAAGTGACTTCCTCCTGAGATAAAAAATCATCCCAAACGAAGTAATGATCTGATTCAAGGCCATCAATGGCAGTTTTAAAGTCCATACGTCAGAATAGCGCGAAACCCCTGGAATAGATACTATTGTGGAACTTGCCAAAGATGTGAGTTAGCCTTAGTGAAACAAGACAGTCTGCATATAGTCACTAAGGAGAATTTTATGAGTAAACAACCCTGTATCGCACGGCTTCTTTTAGGAGCAATGTTTTTAGTTTTTGGTTTGAATGGTTTCTTTAACTTTTTGCCCATGCCTCCCATGCCCGAACATGCGGGTGCATTCCTAGGAGGACTTGCAGGAAGTGGCTACTTTTTCCCATTTTTGAAAGGTGTGGAAACTACCTGTGGTTTGTTGCTGGTGGTAGGCGCTTTCGTGCCGCTTGTGCTGATCGTACTTGCACCCATCGTGATTAATATTATTTTGTTTCATGCATTTTTAGCTCCATCGGGTTTACCTGTGCCCATCGTGATTGCCATCCTCATGATTTACTTGTCATTTTTTGCTGATCCTTATGCGCCCATCGTGAAACAAATCTTTCGTTGCCCGATGAAAGAGGCGATGGATGAGAAGAAAACGAAGTAGTTTCGGGGAATTTTATTCAACGCGGCGTGTTTTCAGACACTGAAATCATTGGCTTTTTTGTGAGTCTTTTAGTCTCACTTTGCGTTTTTGACATGTGTATACTACACCCTGCGCTACATGAAAAATATTGCACTGTTATTAGTACTGTTCTCGATCACCACACACGCAAGCTCTTGGGATGAGGTGAATAGCCCTGCCAACATGAATCGAAACTACGATTATTCATTTAGTAATTTGCCATTGTCGGGTTCACTCGATCAAAAAAATATGCCTTGGTCTGATAATTACTGGGAAAGTGATTGGGGCGGAATTTCTTTACGCTGGAAATCCCTTACCGATGATCAGCTCGATCCAGATCAAGCAGTACCTGTCGATAAACCAAGTCTTTTTAGTTACGTTCCTCCTACCAAGTCACAAGTAAAGACGATGACTAAAGACCAGCTAGCTGAACTTTCTCCTGCTGAAAAATATGATATTCTCATGGGCCGCTATGATTATCCTACTGTAAAATCTGAGCGCGCTCGCACTGGTCCTGAGATGAAAGAATGGCAAGGAATTTGTCATGGTTGGGTTCCTGCCGCGATCAATAACGCTGAGCCAAGCCCTACTGAAGCAGTGAACGCAGATGGCGTGACGGTACCGTTTGGTGCTACCGATTTAAAAGGATTACTCTCTTATTATTATGGAGTGCCCGCTTATGAATACGCTCGTGGAAAACGACAAGTAGTTCGCAGCGGAAGTTTTCTTCAATATTTAGATCAAGTCGACAGTTTTGATCCATTTACTTGGGTAAGCATTGTAGGTAACTCTGACGTTTATACTAATGGTTACTCGATCGACCTGAATAAAATGGAAGAC
>CAIMWN010000105.1 GCA_903845155.1 Oligoflexia bacterium | reverse complement strand
TTCTTCCCAGCTTCCTGCATCGGCCATATCATAAAAGCGAATTGCTGCGAAATAACGAGGAAAGAGTTGGAAGGCTTCAATTTGTGATTCAGTCAATTCACTTTCTTTAATTTCCCCCTTTAACAGTGCCCTACAAAAGAGGTCCAAAAATAATCCAAGCGCATCATTTTGTTTATGATTCCAGGTTTGCGCTTTCCCTTTCTCTTGCACATCTTGAAAAGTGGGAGAGCTGCGATCAAAACGAATGTGCACGGCATTCATGCGATCGCCGTCACCACGAACCAAATCTGGATTTTGAATGGCTGCTTTGAAACGCTTTAGTTGATCAGGGCTAGCGAAATATTGAGAGAGGGTCAGTAAGAGTTGTTTGGCATTTTTCTCGTTCTGCCCTTTATCATCAAAGCTGAGTGTGGCTTTTAGTCCTAAGTAAACCCATAAACTATCCCTCACCCAAACAGCATCATAGTGGGTCTCATCGATTGCCTGCTCACTTACTCGCTCAGCAGCGCGAGCCAGACCACGCGAATCAAGTGAAAATTCAAGACTGGGCGCGAGCTCTTTTTCTAAGGTAGTGAACTGTTCCTTTGTGTACTGCCAACTTAAGAAGGGCGCCAATCTTTTATTATGAACAATCAAACGGTAGTGGTTCGGGCCTTCACCCAAATCCTTTAGAAATTGAAATTCAGGTTTTTCAGATTGGTGAAGAGCTGATTGGTAATGCTCCATCCAATTCTTATCTGAAATTGCGTCGGGCGCACCGTTAATGATAGGGCTAGGCTGGTTTGAAGGCGGGTCTAAGGTGAGAGTTGAGCACGCAAAAAGGGAAATTGCGCTGGCGAAGGACAAGGTAAAAAAGCTCATTTTCTTTAAGCCCATAGCATGAAAGGTTAACATGCCTTTATTGTAGCTTAATTGTAAAAAGGCACAATTCGTATTTTGTGGCTTTACTGAGTTCCCAGCGCCGCCAGCACTTTTGTAGTCGGCCATTCTGAAGCTGTATCCGCAGCCATGATTTAGGTCATCATTCTTGAGTGCGCTCCATGCTGAAAATCCAATGATTGTTCACTTGGTTTAATGCGATGGCTAGGCCTGAAACCCAGACTTGCGCCGTAGATTTTAGCGCGTGGCAAAAGGCCATGAATCATTTCTGCGGCTTTGCAAAGCGTACTTCCACTCGTGATTAAATCGTCCGCCAAAAGTATTTTAATTTCATTTCCGTGCATCACGAGCGCCTCAAGTTTTTCAACGATCTTTATGTCATCCTGAAATAGCTGCTCATTAATTTTGAACGGATTGGGCGAGTATGTTCGTTCCCATGCACTCATGGTTGCCACACGCGGAGTGGTTTCTTGATGCAGGTCTAGCAATTGGAGAAGGGGTAAATTAAGTTCGGTCGAGCAGAATTTAGCCACTTCCTCTGCTGTGCGCTGTTCGCGCTTCCAAGATCGTTTCTTAGATTGCGGTATGGTTACTATGAAATCAAATTCGATTTGAAGGAGTGCCCTCCTCAATTCGGGCGAAATCTTAAAAAGATGTTGGCGTAGTATACTTCCCCGTTGTTCTTTCCACACGCGAATGAGGGTGTAAGTACTTTGATGTGCGTAGAGAAGTGGTGCGAGGGCAACGAGCGTAGAGGTAGGTGCTGGAATGAGTTCATGGTTAACTTGAATGGAGCGTAGGCACTGAGAGCAGATCGCATTCCAAGAAGGAAGGATGCACCCTTGGCATAAAAAAGGTGCAGGAAAAAAAGCAAAGATGGATTTCATGCACCTATACTGTGCAATTACCCCGCCAACCCTTTTCTACCCTTCGTTGTGATAGGGATGTCCCGCTAAAAAAGATAAAGCCCGATAGAGTTGCTCTACTAAAATCAATCTCGCCAATTCATGCGACAATGTTTGCGGGCCAAAGCAAACTTTTTTATGAGATGCCTTCAAAATATTTTCTCCCAAACCCAAACTCCCCCCGATGATGAGTACGAGTTCGCCTGACCCCCTATCAGAGAGAGTGCGAAGGGAATCGGCCCATTCGGTCGTTTTCATGGACTTGCCGGTTTCATCCAAACACCAAACTTGGGGTGCACGCCCTGCTTGCGTTTTAAAGGAAGGGCTTTCCATGAGTTCAAGGATTGCCTCTCCTTCTTTTTCAGGAATGGAGCTGCGAAGCGAGTCTGATTTCTCGGTCACCTTAATAGGTTTCAATTCCATTACCTTAAAGTCAGTATAGCGTGACAATCGTTTGGTAAATTCCGCGACGGCTTCATCTAGCCCTGGTGATTTCAATTTACCAAAACAAATCAGCGTTACCTTCTTCAAAAGTTCTCCGACATTTGCCTACGTATCGTGCTCCGGCATTGCTGCGCAAACTCACGCATCGGCTCAAGCCCGAGCGTAGTGTTGAGAATTGCATTGTATTTCATGAAGCCGCCGGTTTCTTAGCCATGCGATAAAGTGCAAACGAAACCAAGATAAACGCACTCAGTGCAAATAAATCGGAATCGGCGAGCGTGCCCATTATTTTTGAATAATCAATGCGGTCAGAAAAGCCGTCCATGACTTGCGTGAGTGCAAGCAAAATACCGCAAATGGCACCGCCTGCAATTAAGCCGGAGGAAAATAATACTCCAGATCCTGATTCAGCTTCAAGGCTGCTCGTTTTTATCTGTTTTCGCTCCACGAGCCATCTGACTAATCCGCCAACGAAAATGGGAGCCGATGCCGAGATCGGAAGATACACGCCCACCGCAAAAGGGAGCGCAGAAATTCCACATAATTCAAGTACTAGTGCAATCGCTACTCCAAGGAGTACTAAACCCCAGGGCAGTTTTTGAGTGAGAATCCCATCAATAATCAGTGACATGAGTCTCGCTTTAGGTGCTTCGTACTTAGTGACGCTCGTGCCATCATCCCGTTTATTTAAACGGCCATTGATTCCTGGATCCACTAAATAGGTAACCAAACCTTGGTCATTCACTAAATATTTTCCCGGTGAAAGTGTACTTAAAACCGAAGGTTCAGATTGTTCCGTTACTTGGTAGACAAAATACTCTTGATTGTCTTTGGTTTTTTCGGGGCCCATGACGTGCTGTTTTTCCTTCAGTTGGCTGAAGTTACTCACCGTAAATGCGGGCACTTTCTTGCTATAAACGGTAGACGCATTATTGAGAAGTTGAAGCGAAAACCCGATCACAATTGCGCTCGTAAAAGCTCCGATTAAAAGGCCTATTTGCTGGTATTTTGGAGTCGCACCTAAAATAAAGCCAGTCTTTAAATCTTGGGAAGTAGCTCCTGCGTTTGAAGCGGCAATACACACTACTGCTGCGATACTGAGTGCGCTCACGCGGTATTCGGGGCCGATCCATCCCACTGCCAGAAAAATCAAACAGGTAAACAACAAGGTAGCGACCGTCATACCAGAAATTGGATTGGAGGACGAACCAATTTCGCCGGTTAAGCGAGAACTCACGGTCACAAAAAGGAAACCAAATAGAATAATCATAACAGCCGAGAGTAAATTAATTTGAAGAGCGGGAGCAAACCAGAGTGCAACAACCATCACCAAGGTGCCAAAAATAACAAAAGAAGGATGGAGGTCATCTTCGGTGCGAGTTTTCATCGCTACCACTTTTCGACCACCTAAAATCCCACGTAGTCCTGCTTTAGCTCCTTGAAAGATAGTGGGGATGCTTTGGACGAGTGAAATAATTCCGCCGGCGGCAACGGCACCTGCTCCGATGTACAAAACATAGTTTCTCCAGATGTCATGAATAGACATATCTTTAATGAGAATGGTCGCAGGGAAAAGAGGCGCAGTTAAATTACTCCCAAAAAGAACAATCATCGGAATGAGTACAAAACTGGAAAGCACACCGCCTGCCATCATAATGGAAGAAGTGCGCACGCCGATGATATAGCCCACCCCGAGTAGTTCAGGTGAGATTTCAGCCGAGATCGCAGCACCTTTAAAATATGAAAATACTTTCTCGGGAGTGTCCTTCCATAAGCGCATGCCCACATTGAGAAATTTATAAATCAAACCGAGGAAGAAACCGCCAAAAACAATTTTACCCGATGAACCGCCTTTTTCTCCCACGATCAGAACTTCTGCACAGGCGGTGCCTTCAGGATAAATAAGGTGCCCATGTTCTTTTACGATAAGGGCATGTCGAAGTGGAATCATCATGAGCACACCAATCAAGCCGCCCAATATGGCTACAGTCATGATTCGACTTAAGTCTAGGTCATATCCTAAAATTAAAAGCGCTGGCATGGTGACCGCCACTCCGAATGCGATTGATTCACCGGCAGATCCTGTGGTTTGAACCATATTGTTTTCAAGAATGGTTGCGGGTCTGATTCCAAGTACTTTGGACAAGCCTTTAAAAAGAGTGATGGAAAGGACGGCCACTGGTATGGATGCCGAAACCGTCATTCCAATTTTTAATGCCAGATACAAAGATGAAGCTCCGAAAATAATTCCCAAAATGATGCCCATTAAGATGGGGCCAAATGAAAACTCTTTTAATTTTTCTGAGGCTGCAATAAAGGGTTTAAATTGTGGATGATCCATAGCCTTTAGGCTAAAGGAGTCGATTAATGTTGGATAGAGGTAATATAAAGTTCTTGTGGAATTGGAACTTTTTTTGCATCAAACCAGAGGTGTTCAAGGTCATAGTAATCGCGAAGGGCATCCTGGAATACATGAACGACGACATCACCAAAATCAACCACTACCCAGCGCCCTTCGGAATAGCCCTCAACACTTACGGGTGCAAAGCCCTCTTCTTTGAGTTCGATCGAGATAGAATCTGCAATGGCTTGCACTTGTCGATTGGAATAACCAGTGCAAATCAGGAAATAATCGGTAAACGAGGATAGGTTTCTCAGGTCTAAGAGCTTGATATATTCTGCTTTTTTATTCGCAGCAGCTTGCACGCTAATAAATGCTTTAGCGAGGGAGATTTCATCGACTTCAATAACGGTTGTTTGTTCAGGTGCCATAAAGTTTCTTCCTTTCAACATACTCAAGGACTGGGGCGGCAACAAGTTCTTTTACCTTTACAAGGTCACCGAGTGCTAATTTTTGCCTGACCAGGGTGGATGAAATTGGCTGCGCCTTAGTTTCGATCAAACAAAGCGTACGTTCTTTTTTAGAGGGCGAAGTCGCCAGTTGCTTGATTTTAAATTGGAATTCCGTCCCGGTAGGAAGCAGCCAGCCTTGACTCACGTATTCTGAAATGGCTTTTTTGAGTGGCTTATTTTGATCAGAAAGTGCCACCGTGTCGGATGGCTTTCTTTTCAATACAACCCAGTCGCATAAAGTCATGAGTTCGGGATAGTGCGCCCATTGGCTTAATTTCTCAAATTGGTCGGTCCCAATCACAAAAACTAAGTTTTTAATTTGCGGGGATAGTCTCTCGAGGACTTGATAGCTATACTGAAGATTTTCTGTTTTTTCGAGATCGCTCACTGTGGTATTAGCGATATTTTGAAAGGCAATTTTCGTCATTTCAAGTCGATCATCAAACGAGGTATTCGTATTTTTAAGAGGGGTTCCAAATGAAGGTAAAATCAATGTTCTGACTAAACCCAAGGTTTTGAATAAGTCTTTTACTGCTTCAATATGCCCAAGATGGGGAGGGTCGAAGCTTCCGCCAAAAATTGCGGTATGCTCATGAAATTGAAGATTCATCAGGTGGGGCAAGCCTTTCCCAAAGGACATGAATTAAATCGTGAATCCCTTCACCTGATGCGCAAGAAATCGCATAGGGTTCTTTGGGAAGAAGTTTACGAGAAATTTTTTTCGAGCCTTTTTCAAGTAATTTTCTAAAAGCGACACGGACTTCATTTAAGTATTGTGGCTGACCTTGAAAAAGATCGGCTTTATTGATGACGATCACTTCGTCTTTGTCAGCAAGTTCAGGGTTAAAGAGTTCGAGCTCCTTACGAATAGCAAGATAAAGTCGCATTAGTTCTTTCGCGCCTTTTTTCACACTTGCATCGGGTTCATCATCCGGCATAGTGCTAAAATCAAGAAGATGAGTGCCATCGAGTAAATGCACGGTAATTTTCGTGCGTTCGATGTGTTTCAGAAACTTATGGCCTAAGCCTAAGCCCTGATGTGCACCTTCAATGAGCCCTGGAATATCGGCGACTACAAAACTCTTAAAATCAGCCACTTTTACCACCCCAAGGTTAGGGGTGAGGGTGGTGAAGGGATAATCCGCAATTTTAGGATGAGCAGCACTCATGCGTGAAATGAGAGTTGATTTGCCGGCATTCGGATAACCAATCAAGCTCGCATCGGCGAGGAGTTTTAGCTCTAACTTGAGGTCCTTTTGCTGACCCTCTTCGCCGGGTTGTGCATAGCGAGGAGTTTGATGTGTAGATGTTGCAAAGTGCGTATTGCCCTTACCACCACGGCCACCGCGAGCCGCAAGCCATTCTTGTTTATCCTCAGTGAAATCAAAAAGGATTTCGTCAGTATCCTGATTCTTGATCATGGTCCCTACTGGAACGCGAATGATGATGCTTTTCCCGTCGTGACCCGTTTTGTTTTTGCCTGATCCACCGTCGCCACGAGTGGCTTCATAAATTCTTTTAAACCGTAAATCTTGTAAGGTGCCTAATTGGCTAGTCGCTACGAAAGTAACATCGCCGCCGCGTCCGCCATCGCCACCATCTGGACCACCGCGAGGTATACTTTTTTCGCGACGAAAACTCACACAGCCACTTCCGCCGTGGCCTGCGATGATCTTAATCTTTGCTTCGTCTATAAATCTCATCTTAATCTTTTCTTAGTGTTCTTTTGATAAATGAAAGTGTGCGTTCTTGCAACTTCGCATCTTCCCGTTTGCCTACGCATCCTGTTCCGGCATTGCGTTGCAACCTCACGCCTCGGCTCCTGCCTCGGCGTTGAACGCTCTTACACTTCATTTTTAATTTTCCAAAAAAAAACCGGGTTCAGAATCTGCCCCCGGTTTTTTTATTAAATTTTTGTTAATTCCTGGTTTTATTCGACCGCAAGCGAAGCGCTTAAGCAGCAGCGACAGCGTAAACAGAAATCTTTTGGCGCTTTTGATCTTTGTATTCAAATTTCACTACGCCTGCAATGGTAGCAAAAATAGTAAAGTCTTTTCCAAGACCTACATTTTTACCCGGGTGAAACTTAGTTCCGCGTTGGCGAACGATAATTTCGCCGCTTTTCACTACTTGTCCACCGTAGCGTTTCACACCAAGCATTTTTGGGTTACTATCGCGACCATTTCTTGTACTACCACCGGCTTTTTTATGTGCCATGACTGAGACCTTTCAATCTTCGAGTTATCCAGGTCGATGTCTCTTCCCGGCGTCACTCTCGTTACCCTTAGGTGGCTAAACCTAAGCGTTATTAAATTAATTAAGCTTTTTTAGTTGTAGTTTTAGCGGCAGTTTTTGCAGCTGCTTTCGCAGGAGCTTTTGTTCCGCTAGCTTTTGCACTAATTGAAGCTGCTTTTTTCGCAAGTGTACGTTTCTTCGTAGAGCCTAAAGTTTTAGTAGTACTTGCAGGGCCTTTAACTTTTAATAGACTGAAGAATTTAGCGACTTTGAGTTTTTTCTCAGTAGCCGAAAGTTCTGCATTCTTGCCAGCAGCCGTCAAACCTAAAATAATAAGTTGCGTTTGCTCTTGGCGATGGCCTTGAGTACGACGGTACTGTTTACGACGTTTCATTTTGATAATCGTAATTTTTTTATCGCGACCTTGAGCAACAATCTCTGCTTCAACTTTCGCGTCACTGATATAAGGTTGTCCAAGCACTACTTCTGAACTAGATTCAGAAGGGTTGCTTAAAAATAACACCTTATCAAACACGATTTTAGCACCGACATCACCCGTAAGTTTTTCAACTTGAATGATATCGCCTGTTTGAACTCTTACCTGTTTTCCACCTGTTTCAATGACTGCGTACATAGGTTTGTAAAATTGCCTTAAGGTAGCTTTAAAGTCAAGCATCTAAGTTGCAAAAATCACCTACTTTTTCAGTGGATAGCGAATTTGCTTAGCTAGCCGGCATGGTGCGGCGTATAAAACAACCTCCAAAATGACTCATCTATTTACAGGGGGCTAGTTTTGGGGAATAGTGGCGAAACTACAACTATTTAAGCGATTGATATTAAGGAGAAACAACAATGTTGGATTCGTGGAACTCGTGGATGAACTCACCTGTGATTTTTGGTCTTTTCGGCCTATTTTTGGCAGTATTTTTCTATTTTCGGGTGAAAAGCCTCCCTGCTGGTAACGAAATCATGCAGAAGATTGCCGGTTACATCCGTGAAGGCTCAATGGCCTTCTTGAGCCGTCAATATAAAGTGTTGTCGGTATATGCAGTGGTGGTATTCATCGCGATTGGCTATGGGCTGGGCTGGATTCCTGCAGCTTCGTTCCTTACCGGCGCATTTTTGAGCTTACTTGCAGGTTTTGTCGGCATGAAAGCCGCAACCTACGCGAATGTTCGTACTACTGAATCAGCTCGTTTAGGCAAAAGGTCAGATGCGCTTCTTACTGCACTCGATGGTGGAGCAGTCATGGGCCTTTCGGTTGCAGGCTTAGGCTTAGTAGGTCTTGGAGTGGTTTACATCACCTTTAAAGATCACGCCGAGCTCAGTTCAATTATTCACTCATTTGCAGTGGGTGCTTCATCGATCGCTTTGTTCGCACGTATCGGTGGCGGTATCTATACTAAGGCTGCTGACGTCGGATCCGATATCGCAGGAAAAGTAATTCAAGGGATTCCAGAAGACGATCCACGGAACCCAGGTGTGGTTGCAGATAATGTGGGCGATAATGTCGGTGACGTTGCCGGAATGGGTGCCGATATTTATGAATCGATGATTGCGGCTATTGTTGCTGCTATGGCGATTGCGATTACTTCTTCACAAACTCAAATTCCACAATTGCTCGGCGAAGGTGGAAATGTTGACTCCAATAAAATGGTAGCCATTGGACTTCCACTTATTTTATCGGGCCTCGGATTGGCGGTCAGTATCGTTTGTATTTTCATCGCTCGCGCAATGAAGGAAATGAACCCAGCGACAGTGCTTCGTGGATCACTTATTTTTCCTCCGGTCGTTCTCGCGGTGGTTTCATATGTAGTGATGAATGTTCTTGGCATAACTCAATCAGTGACTGCAATTATTGCAATGGGCGCTGTGGGTGGAGCCATCATTGGTTTAGTGACTGACTATTATACCTCTTCATCTCCGGTAAGAAGAATTGCGGAAGCGTCTATTACTGGTGCGGGTACTAACTTAATTCAAGGTTTAGCTGTGGGGATGGAATCAACTGCGATTCCAATGCTTGTGGTTGCGCTCGTTGCTTACCTTGCAAATAAATACTTGGGTTTATACGGGATTGCTCTTTCTGCAGTTGGAATGCTAGGCGGAACTGCAGTCGTGATGACGGTAGACGCTTACGGCCCCATTTCAGATAACGCCGGTGGAATATCAGAAATGGCGGGCCTTGGAAAAGAGGTGCGCGATATTACCGATGAACTCGATTCAGTGGGTAATACTACGGCTGCGATTGGTAAAGGTTTTGCCATCGGGTCAGCGATTCTTACCGTGCTCGCACTCTTCTCTGCATTCAACATGGAAGTAAATCATGTGCGTGAAGCTGCGGGTATTGCAAATGTGGCTCTCTCTATTACTGATCCCAATATTCTCATTGGTATCTTAGTAGGCTCTATCCTTCCATTCTTGGTCGGTTCTACCACTATGCTTGCTGTGGGTCGTGCAGCGGGTGCGATTGTGGAAGAGATTCGCCGTCAGTTTAAAGAAATTCCAGGCCTCATGGAATTGAAAGCTGATCCAGAACCAAAGAAAATCGTTGATATTGCAACCAAAGCAGCGCTTCGAGAAATGATTCTCCCGGGCTTGATTGCAGTTCTTTCTCCAGTCATTGTCGGTTTTGCTATGGGCCCTGCCGCTCTCGCAGGACTTCTTGCAGGTGCGCTTGCAGTAGGTGCCACTCTTTCTCTCTATATGGCGAATGCCGGTGGAGCTTGGGATAATGCGAAGAAATTCATTGAAAAGGGCGGACTTGCCGGCCACAAAAAAGGCGGAGACGTTCACAAGAACGCGGTAGTGGGCGATATGGTAGGAGATCCATTTAAGGATACTTCTGGTCCTGGTATTGCCATTCTCATTAAAGTAATGAGCGTCGTATCACTTTTGATTGCGCCACTCATTGCGAAGCTCTAAAAAGGTCGGGCCCACCTTTTGGTTTAGCACTGTGTTATGAGTACTCAATATCGAACGATCCGAAAAGACGGCAATTTAAATATTACCCTTAAAAAAGGGATTCATATTAGCGATCTCTACCACGACCTTTTGAAAATGTCGTGGTGGGGTTTCGCTTCGATGTTTACTGCTGTTTTTTTTCTCACGAACGCATTTTTTGGACTGATTTACTTTTTTCTCCCCTTGGATGGATTTGAAGGGTTTCAGTATCAAGATGGATTTCAACATTACTTAGAGAGTTTTTTCTTTAGTGTTCAAACGTTCGGGACGATTGGATATGGCAAAATAGCACCGATCGGAGTTGCTGCGAACTTGGTGGTGACCTTTGAATCTTATTCAAGTTTGTTCGTAGTGGCGGTATTGACCGGACTTGTGTTTGCTCGATTTGCAAAACCGCACTCGAAAGTTCTCTTCAGTCATCATGCAGTGGTACGGGAGTACGACGGCGTGCCTTGTTTCATGTTTAGGATGGCCAATGCGAGACAGAACTATATTACCGATGCACGAGTCAGAGTTTCGCTTGCCATCGATGATCCAAAGACCAAGTTCAGAAATTTCTATGATCTAAAGCTCGAGCGTGATTCGTCACCCATTTTCGCGCTCAGTTGGTCTATTTGTCATGACATTGATATTGAAAGCCCACTCCACGGTTTGACTGCTGACATTTGGCGAGCGCGGAATGCGGAAATCATCGTGAGTTTTAGTGGAGTGGATACCACTCTTTCGCAACTCATGCATGCGAAGTCGTCCTATATTGGCGATGAGGTTCTTTATAATCATGATTTTGTGGATGTATTAAGACGCGACAAAGCCGGTAAAGTGGAGCTAATTGTTGAAAATTTAAGTTTAGTTAAGAATTTGAATTGAAAATAGATGAGGCTCTAGTCGATCGATTTCCAATGATGATTTATCAGCTGGGTTTATTACTGCTCGCACGTCGTAAACGATCCGCAATCGCAGCAGTTATTCCTTGTGAATGTTCTTCTGGCAAGTCAGCGATGATCCGCTCTACGCTCGAGTCCTCATCAAATTTGCGAAGAGCGGCAAAAAGGTTTTGTGCCATTTCTTCAGGTTGATTATTGGGCGACAAAACCAAAGTTTTTAGTTGGGCTTGATTTCCGAGGTAGGCTGGAAGCTTGCGCATCGAAATAATTGCGGTCTTTGAGGCGTTTCCCAATTCAACGGCGTGGGTTTTTAAAAAATCTAACGTAGCTGCTTCATCGTTAAATGAATGCGGCACCAGTAGAAAGGGTTTCCTAGGAGCATAATGCTGATCGAGCATCCCTGGTGCAAGTTGCGCCTGATTTTGCTCTCCTAGTGACTTTTGAAGGGTTACGGGTACTCCGAAGAGTGAAGATAGTTCTGTGCTACTGACCTTGCCAGGCCTCAAGAGTTGGACTTGAAATCCCACATTTTTAGTGGCCGGTGCTTTTTCTATCTCAGTGACTTTGATAATAGTAGATTCCACGCCTACCCTGCAGGCACCTCCATCTACAATGGCAGAAATTTTACCATTCAGTTCCTCATTCACATGTGCAGCCGTGGTGGGCGAAATTCTGCCGAATAAATTTGCGCTCGGAGCCGCAAGGGGGAATGTGGTCTCATGAAGGATGGACTGAAAAACTAGGTGTGCGGGCATTCTCACGCCTACCGTGTTTTGGGAACTCGTCACTAAGTCAGGAATTTTGGGTCCGCGAGGAAGGACGAAGGTGAGGGGGCCTGGCCAAAATTTTCTCATGGCCTGATTTATTTTCTCTAAGCAGGACCAGGTTAAAATTTCTGACGATAGGATTTCCTGCTCTATTAGGGCATGAACCGGACTCTTGAAATGATGAAGGAGTGCTGATGAAACATGAACAATCAGCGGGTCAAAGGTGGGGCGTTCTTTTGCGGCAAAAATTTTATTTACTGCCGTTACTGAAAAGGCATTTCCGGCAAGCCCATAAACTGTTTCAGTCGGCAGGGCTACCACTTCATCCTGGTTCAGGAGTTCAGCCGCTTTTTTAAGTTGGTCAGGATTGGAAGAAAGAAGAATTGTATTCATTTTCGGTCTCTATCCTTAGTTTAGCTGAAGTGCTGGAGGAGGCCCTTGAGTACGATTTCCATTTTCATTCCTCGCGAACCTTTTACGAGAACAAAATCATTGGTGTGAATATTTTGGTTCAATGCCTGAATCAACTCATCGTAGTTCGCGAAGTGTTGAATCGCGGTGTAGTTTAACTTTTTTAACGCATCAAAAAGCCATTTCATACGCTCGCCATATAACCAAACTTTTGAAATGGAGTGAGAAATGATCAATGGTGCAAGTTCACGATGAAAGGTTTCTTCATCATCACCGAGTTCTAACATGTCGGCAAGCACAGCGTGAGTTTGTCCCTTGCATTCCTTTTCCGTAAGTAATTGAAGTGCAGCCTTTACTGAAGTGGGGTTTGAATTGTAATAGTCGCCGATGACTTCGATGTTATTCTTAAGTTTGTAAACTTCCGTGCGCCCATAAGCAGTCTTAAATTGCGCAAGCCCTTGCTGAAGTTGTCCGAGACTGAGATTAAAGAATGAACTCAGAGTGAGTGCCGCTAAAAGATTGTGCGCGTGGTGTTCGCCAGGAAGAGGTAAGTGAAAAGAAGTGACTTTGCCCTGATGACTGACCTGAAGGATGCCCTTCTCAGGAGCGTATTTCCCAATGTAATCTGCCAATACTGAAGTGGGATTGATAGGGCGAAGTGAGTAAGTTCTAATGAGGGTTGCTGTAAGGGCTTGTTGGTTTCGTTGATACCAGCCTGATACGTATTCATCTGAAAGATTGATGGCAAATGGGAGGCCGTGTTTGAGTGCGTAATCGAATGCTTTGAGCTCTTCATTCGCGGCGATGTCTACCGTTTTCAGTTGGTGGAGATGTTCAGGGCCTGTTGCAGTGAGGATCAAGTGAGTGGGTTCTACTAATGTAAGGTGTTGATCCATGGTGTCGATATCGTCGATGCCAATTTCAATGACTGCAATTTCATCCGATTTCTGTAAACGGAGAAGGGTAAGTGGAATTCCTAAAAAGCCGTTTTGACTTCCTTCGGTCTTGAGTACGTTTTTGTATTTGCCCTGAAGGATGCTTGAGATCAGCTCTTTGGTGGTGGTCTTTCCTACGCTACCCACGACTCCAATAAAGGGAATAGAAAATTCTTTTCTATAAGTGTGCGCTAGTTGGCGAATGGCTAACATAGAAGAGCTGACCACAAAAATTTGAGTTTGCTCATGAGGTTTGAGTTCCACTGCATGTTCGGAGATGATGGCTCTTGCGCCTTTCTCTATTGCTTGCACAATATAGTTATGACCATCGAAAGTATCGCCCTTGAGCGCCACAAAAAGGCAACCAGGGGTGACTGCACGCGAGTCGGTGGTGACGTGGGTGATGTCTTGCTTTGGACCCGTCAGTGGAGTTGCCAATATTGCTGCAATTTTTTCTGTATTCCAGTAAGCCTGCATTCATGAAGAATAGCTTAACTCATCTGAACGTGCCAATGGTTTTGCCCAAAAATAAAAAACCCACCCCAAGAAACTCGGGGTGGGTTTTAAGGTTAACTTTTTAGACTGTGATTACTTAGAATTGAGTTCTTCGTCGATCACTTCAGAGAAAGCTTCCAGTGGCAATGCACCACTCAAGAGTTGTCCGTTGATGAAAAAAGTTGGGGTAGAGCGAACGCCTAGTTTCTCGCCATATGCCATGTCTTTTTTCACGAAGTCCGCATATTTCTTTGCGGCAACGCATTCTTTGAATTTTGCTTCGTCAGCACCGGATGATTTTGCATATTTTACGAGTTCGTCAGCACCGAGTTTTTCTTGGTTACTGAATGCAAGATCGCCGAATTTCCAAAACTTGTCTTTTCCTTGTTCGAATACACACATTGACGCTTCAGCAGCTGGGCCTGCATCTTTATGCATTGGAAGTGGGAATTGTTTGAATGCAAGTTTGATTTTGTTTCCGTATTTTTTTCTCACTTCGTTTACGGTCTTCGCTGCGCGACCGCAGAAAGGACATTGGAAGTCAGAGAATTCAACGATGGTTACTTTAGCGCTATCGCCGCCAGTAATGGGAGCATCGCCCACTTCAACATTCACGTTTGATTTTGGCTTTTTGAAATAAACTTCAACAGGTGAACTTTTAGTAAGTTTAGCAACGTAGGCTTGGATCGCTTCTTCACGTTTTTGCTCTTTCATATAAGAGTTGATACGTTCTTTTACTTGCTCATTGATGTTGCTCTCAGGGATGTTTTTTTCTTTTACGAATTTTTTGTATTCAGCATCAGAAATTTTAATGTCACCTTTCACAATGTTCTTATTGATAAAATCTTCTGTAGTAGGGGAACCGGCTTTTTTCGCTTCCGCTCCGATGAGACGCTCAACGAGTAATTTGTTGAGTTGACCCATTTTGAGATCATATTCTTGTTTTTTCAGTTGCATGAGCTCGAGTTGAGCGTCACCGATGAGTTGATCTTCAGTAACTTCTTCTCCATTAATTTTTGCAACAACACCCGCTTTTGGGGCATCTTTATATACAAAATTAATTTTAGCTTTTGCGCTATCGCTAGTGCAAGACACGATGATTGCTAGAGTGAGAAGGCTTGCACCCACTACACCTAAAGTGCGTTTAGTGTTCATTTTTTTGTTCGTCCTTTCATAGATTGACAATGTACTAATAGCGTAGGGCAGGTTGCCAAGCCGTGCAATGAGAAAAATATGCCTAAGGTATTAAAATCAGTGGGAAATAAAAGATTTTATTGCTGAGTTGACGCTAATTTTTTTCCGAGGCGCGTCTAAAGAGTTTGTACTAGATCGTGAATTCGAATGAGCCCTAAGGCATGACCCTGATCGTTAGTAACCGGTAATACGCTGATCTGACTTTCTCGGTCTTCCATGATTCGAAGCGCATTGTAGGCAAGAAGCTCAAAATTTACGGTAATGGGCGACTTAGTCATAATGTCGCGGGCCGTAAATCCGAAAAATTTCTCCTGGTGAGCGAGCGCTCGACGAATGTCTCCGTCAGTAATGATGCCTTTGAGTAAAGGACCGTCACAAACGAGCACTGCCCCGAGTTTTCGTTCAGTAGAAAGTTTTAAAATTTCATTCATCGGTGTTTGTTCGGCTACGACCGGGGATTTCTCCAGGTCATGCATGAGATCTTTTACCAAGAGTTGTAAGCGCTTGCCGAGTGAGCCTCCGGGATGATTCTTTGCGAAGTCTTCTGCAGTGAAGTCCTTCTTTTTCATCAGTGTAATGGCGATTGCGTCACCAATGGCGAGCGCTACTGTCGTGCTGGTGGTGGGTGCTAGGTTATGAGAGCACGCTTCCTCGGACACACTTGCATCTAAGGAAAATGTACATTTTTGCGCTAATTTTGAGGATAAATTTCCAATAATGCCGATCAGAGGAACATTCCGTCTTTCAAAAAAAGGTACAAGGCTCAGAAGTTCTTCCGTATTTCCTGTGTAGCTAATGACGATGGCCACATCAGAATCACTCACTACACCCAGGTCGCCATGAAGGGCTTCGGTGGGGTGAACAAAAAGGGCTGGCGTCCCCGTGCTGGATAGGGTTGCTGCTATTTTTGACCCAATTTTCCCTGATTTTCCTACACCAAGAACCAGTACTCTTCCGCCTTTTTTGCTTCGTTCGTGAATCAGGTTGAGTGATGATTCGAGACTCGCCTGAAGTGCGGGATCGGTTTGAAACCGACGCAGGCTTGAGGTAATCGCCGCCGCTTCCAGTTCAAGAACTCGGTAAAATTCTTTCATGTGCATGCCCTTATGATACACTAATTGTCATGAAAGCTCTTCAGAAACTTTTACTTCTCACGCTGAGTTTTACCCCATATCTATTGCAAACCTCATGCATGAGCGCCTATAAAAAATCGGTGGGTGGCGATATTGAGCAGGTTTTTTCAAAAATATATATTATTGAATATTCGCTCGCCTGGGAATCTGCGGTAGAGGCGCTGAAGGCAAGCCCGATGGAAGTAGTGAACCGTGAAAACGGAACCCTTCAAACTAAATGGATCGATAATACGTCAGAACGAAATTTGATCGATTCGGTAGGCTCAGTCAGTCCCTATATCAAGGCCCAGTATCGATTTAGGGTAACAGTGGCAAAGGGGTTTTATGAGGGAGATGCTTCGGTTCGGGTCACCGTTCAAAAAGAGCAGCAGTACCAGCGGGATGTGTTGGAAGGCTGGAGAAATCAAGAAACGGACGGAATCCAAGAGAATTCACTTCTTTATAGGGTGGGTAAATTAATTGAGTTTCGTTCTAAAATTCAAACGATCGAAAATCAGAAAATTAAAAGCCAACTTAAGAATTAAGAAGATTTTCGAATTCCTTGAGTAGTTCTTCATCCGTCTTGCTCGCAAGACTTGCGTCAACAGACACAGTGGGTAGCTCCTCTTTTGCAGGGGCTGCAACCACTTGATCAAGGCTATTTTCAACCGAATCTACTAATTTTTCGAATGAATCGACCGTTGGAGCAACGTTTGGTGCTTTCACATCAGCGACCAATGCGTTAATTGCCGCCTCATTCTTTTCTATATCCGATGGAGCGGGAGCAACTGAAAGGGTGGGTTTGTTAGGAATGACTTCGGGCGCAGTAAAGCTAGGCTCTTCAACAACGGACTGAGAAGCGGGAGTGACGCCATTTAACAGTGAATCAATTGCCGCTTGGTCTAATGAAAGGCTTGGTTTCTTTTCTTTTTCTTTTTCTTTTTGAGGAGCGGGCGCTGCTTCTGCTGGTTTCAAGATGGGGCCAGTATCGTTTCCGATATCATCGAGCCGTTTTTTCAGTTGAGTGTTTTCTTGCTGAAGTCGTTTTAAATTCGCTAGATCGTCTTCAAAGAGGGCGTATTCTTCGAGACGTTCTTCTAGAAGTTTTACTTTCTTCGCGAGTTCGCCATCGCCCGAAGAGCCTGCACTAGAAATGGCCTTTTGATTTTGTTTTAAATTTTCAATTTCTTCTAAGAGTTTGGTTTTCTCAATGTTGACATTGACGACCATGCCTTCTTTTTTAACCAACTGAGACTCAAGAGCAGCGAGTCGTTCTAACAAGTCTTTTGAAATTGCAGAATCACCGGCATTTGAAGTAATGATTGGTGAAGCTTGCGGAGTAACGGAAGGGGTATTGTTTTTTAGAAATGCAGCCATGTCAGCAGGGTTTGCATTGGCGCCTTGGGCGCCGAGGAGACCAAAAAGTTGTGTGCGGACAAATTGAGCTTCGTTAATCAATTGGTTTAAATAAACTTTTACCATTCCTGCGGGCACCACATTACGGGCTGCGCCGAGACGTCGTTTTTTAATCACCCAATGATAGCAATAAACGGAGAGAAGTGTGAATACACCGGCTGCGCTCAATAGCAAAAATTCTTCTGTAAATTTAGAGTAGAAGTAGATGAAAGAAGCCATAATTTGGTCCCTCCTAGACCTTGGTACTGCATACCTTAATAGTGTAGGTTGCCCCCGGATGGGTGTCAACGCATCAAGTGTGAAGCATCAGGGTTCCGACAAAGTTAATCAATTATTTTAGGTAGATTCATTTTTATTGGTGTCAACGAGTTGACTCAGTTACACTCTCCATTATGAATACACATGAATCTTTACTCGCAGGGGCAGTGGAAGCGGCGTTTCAAGCTGGCAAAGTGATTCGCAAGCATTTCACTCGAAAACTGATTGTTCGGGAAAAGGGAAAATTAGGTTTGGTCACGAACGCAGATGTTGAGGCCGAAGAGACAGCACTCAGAGTACTGCAGAAGTGTGAACCCACGTTCGCTTTATTGACGGAAGAGACACATTCAAAGGGAGTGATGCTCAAAGGCCAAAGAGGAATGTGGATTGTGGATCCTCTCGATGGGACGACTAACTTTGTTCATCGCTTTCCTATGTTTTGTGTCACGATTGCAGCTCAGATAGGCACCCGGGTAGAAGTCGCAGTTACGTACCATCCCATTTTAGATGAGCTTTATACGGCAATTCGTGGTCAAGGTGCTTACATGAATGGCGTCCGCATGCATGTTTCAAAAACGACTAAATTACATGATGCTCTTTTTTCGACTGGTTTTGCCTATCGACAACGGGATTTGCTTTCTACCGAAATGTCTTCCTTTGAAAAAGTCAGCCGAGCTTCTCGCGCAGTGAGAAGGCCCGGTAGCGCGGCCCTCGATCTCGCATACACGGCGCGCGGTGTTTTTGACGGTTTTTGGGAACGCCATCTTTCTCCTTGGGATGTTGCAGCTGGTTCATTACTCGTGCAGGAAGCGGGCGGTAAAGTGACTGATTTTAGCGGTGGGAAGTTTGATCACCATGGTGTGGAAGTGGTGGCGACTAATGGAAAGCTACATAAACCAATCATTCGTCTAATCTAGATCAATTCTGGCGTTTATTTAAGAAAATCGGCTTAAAAGTCGATAAAGCGATGTGGATCGCCAGCGACTTGTCGTTACTTTGTTCTTCATACATGGCTTAATTCTTTTCGGATCGAGGCGCGCTCAATCTGAAGAAGTTCATTTGGATGTGCCCACGAATTCCTGCTCCCTGATTTTAAGAGAAGTGGTTGCCAATCAAGGCAGGAATTCGAGCTATGCTGCCGGCTTTACTCGCGATCGCGATCTTCTCGATTACCTTAGAACTTTTCCTCAGGAATTAGCAGATAAGCTTGCAACGCTGGGAGCGGACACAACGATCTTAGAGGCAGGTGCCGGAAATGTGGTCGCTGGAGAGCAGTTGATGATGACTGATCTCGAAAAACTTTTTGATTTTGAACAAGCGGAGTTAAATATTACTAGAACTCGAATAAAATCAAATCAGAATTTTGCATCCGCTCTAAAAAAAATAAGTGAAAAACCGTTACTAACCCGCCCCTCGCTCATCGCCGTCACCCAACAGCTTGAACGCAAAATCAATGTAGCTGCGTATCATGGCAAGCTCAGTGTGATTCAAGGATCATTTTTTGAGGATATTCCAAACGACAAGTTAGGCCATCCTTCTGTGATTTTAGACCGGGCGGGTGTGATGTCTTACACTTCAAATCCAACATTGGTTTTAAATAAATACCTCGCTATTCTTAAAGATCAGGGTGAAATTTTTCTTTCCATAGATAAAGCAGTAAGGCTTTTAAATATCCGTACTGAGATCCACCCACAGACTTTGCGCAATCAATATACTATTAGTGATCAAGGGGTGGCAGATTGGAAATATATGAATATTCCCCGATGGACCGTAGAGCTTGAAAATAACAAAGTCATTCATTTTCTAGATTGGTTACTCAGCCTCAACGAAAAAGGATTAAGTGTCGAAGTTCTAGAAAATAAAGCCATATACTATCGCCTTGAAGATCCAGCCCCCATTGCGCGGGAAGATAAATACATCACTGTAAAAATTAAGAAAAAGAACGAGCGTTATCAGATACCTCAATTGGAGCTCATCGCCGTCGATGCTTCGGAAAACCCGCCGAGTAGAAAATTCAAAATAATACCCAGTCGCAGTTAAGTGTTTTCGTTGTATTTCCCAATGAAAAGCAGTGATTTTTATATAACATCTGTGTAAATGCTACTTGCTCAAAATTATTTTAAAACGTAAACTCCCTCGAATGCGGACGGTTCTCACGATTATCACGGCACTTCTTTTTCTCTTCCTAGTTCAGACTCCGTTTGCGTTTGCTCTCAATGTTTTCGGCATCGCTGAACTTGATCAGTACTTTGCTAAAAATGGACGGGGGTTGATTCAGCCCAATGAAAGCCGAGAAACAAAATCACTCCAGGCGGATATGAAAAATGATGAAGATCTGGTGTCCGCAAGTGATCTTCAGTTTAGCGTCGATGACAAGATGGGCACTATACTTTCGGTGAATTCTTTTAACGTAAAAAGAAATCAAGCACTCTATGTTTTTGAACCCAAAAATGTGATGGACCTTTTTCCGGCGAAAGATTTTTTAACTTCGCACACCAAGCTTTTTGAGTCTTTTGAATATGACGAAGCCTCTTTTCGCTACAAAAATCCTTTTCTCTACTTAGACTCATGGGGATCTTTACCGCACCCTCCTCTTCGTACGCTCGAAGAAAAGAACGATTACTACATAAATATTTTAAAACCGGTGACGAGTCGAAAAGATCTCAATCCCGCCTACATGAGTGCTGACTTACAAAAAGAGGTGGATGATTATTCCAATACGGAACTGACAAAGGGCAATCACCTCAATCTGCTTGCGAATGGTTATTCTTACGATGAAAAAGTGAAGTTGATTAGGAATGCGAAAAAATACGTTTTTTTCACGACCATGTTTATCGCTTGCGATCGCGGGACGGAAGGCCTGATTCAGGCACTAATTGACAAGGCAAAAGAGGGCGTAGATGTGAGGGTGAGTCTCGAGAATTTTTATCGAGTGCTTTTTCTTCACAAATGCATGAATCGCCTTGAGCGTGGTGGCGTCAAGGTGACCGGCATTCGAGACATGTTCAAAACCAAGGGGTTTTCGCATAGTAAATTTATTACTCGTGATGGCGAAGAAGCTATTTTGGGCGGAGAAAATATGGTTCGCCCTGAAACAGCCGCCGATGGATTTAACTTTAAAAATAGAGATACTGATCTTTATGTTCGCGGTCCGATGGTTGCCGATCTTGAGGATGAGTTCTTGAAAGTGTGGAAACGGCATGCTCGTAAAAAGTCGTTAAAGCGTTTTCCCATCGACGACTATATTGCAAACGTAAAAGAAACTAAAGAAGCGCAAAGGGACGCCCACGTGCGTGGACGTGATAACTACTCCAACTGGTACACTCATCAAGAAGGAATGAATGGGGTTTGCAGAGTTCTTCAGCAGGATCCAATTAAAAGTAAGGCCACTATTTTTGGGATTACTAATCGCTATCTACAAGTTGCAAAAGATAGCGCCTTCTTTACGACCCCAGGGGTTACTTATGACAAAAGAGTCATTCGAAAAAAATACGCAGTTGCGGATTTATTTCAAACACTGAGGGAAAAGGAAAAAGCAGGCTTGGTTTCATATGTGGTAATGCCAGACGTGAACTCTTGTGCGGGCGAGATCTCAATGGTCATTCGCGAGTGGAGTCAGCATTTGTATGCGAAGGGCAAGTTTGGATTAGCGAAAAAAGTAAAACGCTTTATGGAGCTTTTAGATTTTAAAGCCTTTAGAGGTGGAATTTCCGCTGTAAATTTCTTGCACGAAGGAACAGGAATTCATTTTTATCAGTATTTTAATTATATTCACGCCAAAGAAACCATGTTTGATCGAGTGATGGTTTCAGTGGGAAGTCCGAACTTGGATGATCACTCTTCACATCAATATGAAACTTCGGCCTTTTGCTTTGATAATCATTTGGCAGAGCAAACTGAAAATCAAATGGTGCTAGATTTAGTAAACTCTATCCCCACTCATTTTGAAAAAGAGATGGTCGAAACGAGGGCTCATGAAAAGTATAATGAGAAAGACGATAACCTCAACCCTGAAATTGAAGAGATCGAAACCGAAATTGACAAGATGGATGATGAGGATGAGAAGTTTGAATTGAAGCGCCTCCTTGAAAGTGCTCGAACGGTGCCAGTGGTTGTGCCTACGGCGAAAACCGAAGAAACTGCTGCGGGAAAACTTCTGCCGTCCGTGATGCCTGAAGATTTGAGGGTGGAAATCTCTCGGGATGCCGAACGTTAGATTTAATAAAGTCTAAAGTATGAGCAATGGAATGAGTTGAATGAGGGCGGAAAACAAGTGAGTCTGGTGTTTTGTCTTTACTTGATTGAAACGGTCGTGTACTATTCGCGCATGAAGAATTTTAAACCACAGTCACTTGTTTTGACGCTAGCTCTTGTTTCTGGCTGCGGAGCTATGAAAAACTTGGATACCATGCAAGCGTCTACTCAAGACATGACGACTACGACTCATGATCTGGCAAAAAAAACGAGTAATATGGCTGATACTACTCAGCACATGGATGGAACTTCAAATGTGATTTTAAAATATTCGGATGCTACCTTCGAAACGATGCGCATGGGCGGAGGCCTGGAAGCGAGACAGCATTCACTGGATGAAATGGAGAAGGCGAGCGATCAAGGCGCTAAAAATAGTTGCGCTTCTGAATATTTGGGCTCGATGGAATTTCAGTTTTGGCAACCGAAACTCGAAAATAAAGCGGTGCGCGAGCAACTGATGGCTACCGCGGTGAGAGATTTTTTCAAAAAAGTTCGCGAATATATCATTGATCGTAAATCAGTTCCGAGCTTAGCCAATCCTACCGTTTTTGCAGATCCAAGAACTAAAAATCTCTTTGCGCTCGCGGCTTCATTGCATTTTATAAATGATTATCAAACTGAGCTGCTCGATAAAACGGCGAGTCCGCCAGTGAGCATGTTGTCAATGATTGCTGAAGGCTTAAAGGTGAAAAGTTTGGAAGAAAGCGGGAAAATTGACTCCGCTTCCATTCCTGCTTATCGTAAGGAAGTCCTTCGCTCAGAGCAAGATGCAGTTTACATTCTGCAAGTAAGGCAAGATTTTTTAAAATTATCGGCTGTTACGCTTGCCTCATCTTCAGTTGAAGGAAACTCTCCGAGCGCGGATCAGTTAAAAGCGGTGATTGCTCTCGCCTCCCAAAAAGGAAAATGGGTTCCTAACTTTGATGCTCGTAATAACGAACAAGTGGATTATGATTCGACTGTTCTTGAGTTAGCGCTTCAAACACAGATTTTCTTAGGGCAATTGTCTTATCCGACACTCACTGATCCTGTCGTGAATTTGCTTTTAGGTAGCATGAATGTAGATGGAGTGAATAGCAAAGACACGACCCGTGGAGCGATCGTAGGCAGATTCAAAACTGCGTTGACGAGTTCGGTTGAGCAGCCGAAACAAAACTAGGTCAGTGATAGCTCGCGAGTGACGAGTTCACCAAAGGCCTTCTTTAGTTTGGTTGAAATGGGTCCAATTTTTCCACCATTTATCTTTCGATCATCCAGTTGAACCACAGGAGTGACTTCTTTCGTCGTGCTCACTGCAAATACTTCATCTGCTTGATAGAGATATTCCTTTGGAAAGCGCACTTCGCGGCAGGGAATTCCCAGTTCCACGCAAAGATTAATGAGCGCACGTCTTGTGACACCATCTAATATTCCAACATCGAGAGGAGGTGTTGCTACGATACCTCGATTTGCATAGAAAATATTGAAAGTCGTTCCTTCTGTCATAAAGCCTTGATGATCGAGCATCAGGGCATCATCAAATCCTTCTTCGGAGGCCGTCAAATAAGCTAATAGGCTGTTGAGGTAATTTCCTGACTTCATTGCAGGGTCAATTGTTTTAGGATGATTTCTCATCCGTTTTGAAATTTGAAGTTTAGTGCCGACTGAAAAGGGTTTGTTTGGAAATAGGGAAAGTGGTTCCACGATGACGACATAGGTAGTGGGTGTTTCGAGATTGCTTAAACCAAAGCCAATTCTCCCACTTCCACGAGAAACCACAATTCTTGCGTAAACATCTTCATTTTCGCGGCCCTTCTGAGCTCGGTATGCAGCGATACAGTTGAGGAGTTCCCGCTCATATTCCGCAATAGGCTGCGAAAAGGTCATCTGACAAAGGGCGGCAGACTTCTCTAGCCGGTGGAGATGCTCTTTGAGCCTAAAAGCCTTCCCCTGATACGTAATCACCACTTCATATAGGCTGTCTCCATAGAGGAAACTTCGATCAAAAACAGAGACATTTGCCTCGTCCACAGGTATTATTTTTCCATTCAGGCTGATGATGGTACCGCGGTTTTTTGCTGAAAGTAGGGTGCTCATGAGTTTTTCTCCTGGATAACAGATTAGCAGGACTATGATTGAAAATACAGAATCACTTTTTCCCTCCGGCAAACTTCGGGCTTACACGCTCGGTGTTGAAGAGGAATCCCTTAATGAGCTCGATCGTTTGCTCCAAACCCTTGGAGTAGAGACTGCGTTTCGAATGATGGCTCCT
>CAIMWN010000104.1 GCA_903845155.1 Oligoflexia bacterium | reverse complement strand
TAGGTCATTTTGTTCTGATAAGTTTCCGCGCATTCATCAGTTATACTTTATCCATTTATAAAATCAGCTGTTTTTTGAGTTTTTCTGGAGCCTGCTAATTGTTTTAGACTCCTCATCGGTCCAAAATGAGTAGACCTCATTCTTGCTCTCTGTGACGAGGATTTCTTGAACCTCTTTTCCGGGAGCGGTGAGTACTTTTTGGATATGCTGCCTTTGAACCATTTCATCTGCGTCATAGAGCTTTGTGATTTTTGAAAGATCACTGAAATCGAGTCCCCAGGCCTCAAAGATTAATGAGATCACAGGACGAGTGAATTCATTAATGCCGGTAGGAGCATGCGCTTTTATTTTTCTATCGCCATCTGGTGATAGGTCGTACTCAGTAACGGTAACAATTGACTTCAGAATTTGTTCAGAAATTTTGGTGTCGCTTCGAGCGCCAACATTGGTTTCAATTCCCTGCCCTTCCAGGCTCGCGAATTCATGATGAATGAGCATCAGTTGATCGAGTGGACTAGGTTTGTCTGAGTAAAACTCATCATAGTCGCACTGGATGTGATAGATATTGGTCAGATGACTTAAGGAATTTTCACAAGTTTTCTGTACGCCATCAATAAAGATCGGGTGAGGTTTCGGTTTTGCTTTACTGCTTTTGTGGTGATCTTTGCAGCTAATCTCTATTGATTGATCAGTGAGGCTTGCAATCATCTTTTGTTGATAGGTTTCGTACGACATGTGGGCAGAGCTTAAATCTAGATTTCTTCCGCCGCCTTTTTTAAGCCAAGTCAAAAGTTTATTTCGAGCCTTGTCGATTGCGATTTCACAGAGACTTCCGCCGCCACGAATAACTTTGTCGGAAGGAGGGGACGCATCAGCAGTGTGGCCGACGCCACCTCCTTGCGCAAATGCGAGTGTGGTAAGAAACATCGAAAGAATGAAAGTGACTGAACTAAGTTTTTTCATGCTTTTTCCTCAGAAGGACTATGGTTTTTTGAAACAGGGAAAAGTTGGCAGCCGAAATGATAAACCTGCGTGTAATCATGATCTTTGATGAGGGTCAGTATTTTTTTTTGGAAATCGACGATCGCGGCTTTAAGTTCTGGCAGCGAGTCGGGCGAAGTGGGGAAGGTAATGGAATTAATTAAACGCATTTGAAAATCTGCCTCATTTGTTTTATCCAGTTCCTGTTTTGCTTTCTCTAGCATCACGGTGTCGTATTTTTTAAATTCAGGATCGGCGCGCTTTGTTTTGAAAAGTATAGTGGAGTCAGCTTTGCTGAGTACGCCTTGCTCATCTTGCTTGAGAAACCCTAGATCGAGGAGTCTCGCGATCGCGTCTTTAGACTCGATTAAACTAATGTTGAGTGTCTTTGCAATCCATGCTGGATTGGAATCAAAGTTTTCCAAATAGGTCAGTTCTAATATGGCTAAATGGTACCACTGGGAAATCATTTTAAAACGATCGGCTGGTAAATAGGTGGCCGATACGGGTTGTATGTCGTTGCGCTTAGAAGTAGATAAGACGATTCCGCGCAATTGATTTGAAACTTTTGCGGTTTTAGACGCTTTGAGAATAATTCCAGAAATGATTTTTTGGGACACTTCATCAGGTGTATTGAGAGCAGAAAGGACTTTCGACATTTGTCGATAAGACATGCTTCTTTGGCCGCTTAATACTCGGCTGAGTTGAGTGACTGAAACCCCTATTTCACTTGCAAATGAGCGAAGTGAGTAAGTCGGGTTTATTTCTTTCCGCTCTAGAAATTGAGCAGTGAGAAATTGCGCCGGATCCAGTTCGGTCGGCATGAGTTTCGTAGAAAGTGTCATATTTGAATTATGCCTGATTAGTTTCGAGTCGACTTGCGTTCGCGATGATGGTCTCAGCGGTTCTTGCATCAACATTCAAAACTTTGCTGAGTAAGTCCGTTTCGAGTTGGCCGTGGGTTTCGACTACTAGTTCTAAGAATGCAAGCCGTTTCCAGTAATTGAGGTCGTTAAAGCTATGGGTGGTGTTTGATTCTGTCTTCATGGACCAAGTTATACAAGCATTGTTTAATAAAGTAAAGTCATTTTGAAACAGAAGTGTTGCTAAATGAGCAATGAGCCTGAATCCCCACGTGTGATCGCTGGTGCGTTGTTGAATTGAGGAAGGGGCTTGTGAATTAAACTAAGTTAGTGTAATATGTCCCACCTATGCGATCCGACTATTGTTTCACTGCTGTTCTGTTAACCGTAGCTCTGATGAGTGTTCCCATGAGCGCTTGCTCTAGTCGTGCTCAATCAGCGCTTTCGGCAGGTGCGCCGCCTACTGTGTTGAAAGCCAATGCAACTGTGGAAGAAATTGCTGGGCCCTCAGCCTTGACTGGTAAAGCCGGAGAAGAACAACAATTTTTTAGGGGCCTCAATCAATTTCGCGCACTTATGGGTTTGCATGACCTTGCGCTGGATTCGCGAATACAAACCGCAGCTCGCTTGCATTCTGAATACCAAGCAGCCCAAGATCAGCTTACTCATGATGGAGCTACGTCGAGCTCTTACTCTTCATGGGATCGAATGATGGCGCAAGGAATGGATCGTTACGCGGCAACAGCAGAAAATATTGCGTGTGGACAAGCGGGAGGCCTTAATTCGTTAAAGCAGCTTTTGCTCTCGCCCCATCATTTGGGAACGATGTTGGACCCGCGCTATGATATGACTGGAATTGCTCGAGCTGAAAACAACGATGGTAACTGCAGTTATTATTGGACCAACGATTTTGCCGGAATTCACTCTGATTTAGCGTCACCTCCAAGTCCGACTTTGTCCCAGGTCATTCAAGCTATTGAGACGGTTTGCGGGACCCTCACGGATGAAGAGCGGGCTAAAGTTGAAATTCTGAGTAACTAAGAGCCAAAAATAGCCACTATGCGCCGCGTAAAGCACTGGTCATCTACTAGGATTTTACCCCCTCTCGTGCTAGCGTAAAAAGCTAAGTTTAACGAAAGGTACCCTCCATCATGCACCATGATCTCAGTCATTTAAGCGAACAAGAAATCGTCCGCAGAGAGAAACTTCAAAAGCTAAAGGATGCGGGAATTCAAGCGTATCCAGAACGCTTTGAAATGACCCATGAGTTGAAGGACGCGCGTGAATTGCCTGATGCCACCCCAGGAGTGAGTGTTGCCGGCCGAATTACTTCGATTCGAAGAATGGGAAAACTCGCTTTTATTAACCTGCAGGATCTTCAAGGCAAGCTTCAGCTTTGCATGAAGATCGATGACATCGGTGCGGAGAAATATCAACACTTTGTTGACTTCATTGATATCGGGGATTTTTTCGGAGCGGGTGGACATATGTTCACCACAAAAATGGGCGAGAAAACTCTTCAGGTGAAGGAATTTAGCTTTCTCGGGAAATGCCTGCGTCCGCTTCCAGAAAAGTTTCATGGCCTCAGTGATGTTGAAATTAAATATCGCCAGCGTTATCTTGATCTCATTACCAGTGAAGACACTCGTACCCGTTTTTTGATCCGTTCGAAAATGGTGCGCGAAATGAGAAATTTCTTGGAGAGTGAAAATTTTATTGAAGTGGAAACCGCGAGTTTGCAACCTAATCCCTCAGGTGCATTGGCGAAACCTTTCAAAACCCATCATAACTCGCTTGGGATTGATTTGTTTCTGCGGATCGCCCCTGAAACCTATTTGAAACGCCTTATTGTGGGCGGGTTTCATCATGTGTTTGAATTTGCCCGTTGCTATCGTAACGAAGGCATGTCACCGAATCATCTTCAAGAGTTCACAATGGTAGAAGGATATTCTGCTTATTGGAATTACGAAGATAACATGAAGTTCTTCAAGCGACTTTTTAAAACGGTTTTTGAGAAAACTCTGGGCACCACCAAAATTAAACTTGGTGACACTGAAATTGATTTCGGCGGATCCTGGAATACCGTCACTTTTCGCGAAATCATTTTGCAAGATTCTGGCATCGATATTGAAAAACATAAAACCGCACCAGAATTGTTTGCAGCCATTAAAGACAAACGTATTGATCTAGAAGAAGAACATCCAGAGAAGCTCGGTCGTGGAAATTTAATCGATATTCTCTATAAAAAAGTGAGCCGTCCCAAAATCATCGGCCCAACATTTCTTACAGCCCATCCTATCGACTTGTCTCCGCTTGCCCGCGCCAACGACAGTCGCCCCGAACTCACGGATCGCTTTCAGTTGGTAGTGAATGGTGTCGAAATTGTGAATGCGTATTCGGAATTAGTTGATCCTATCGAGCAAATGAAACGCCTCGAAGATCAGGCTGCGTTAAATGCAGCCGGAGATCAAGATGCAATGGTGAAGGATGAAGATTATGTGTTGTCGATGGAATACGGTATGCCGCCAATCTCTGGCTGGGGAATCGGCATCGAAAGACTCATTCAATTTGTAACGAACTCGGACAACATCAAGGATTGCGTTTTATTTCCGGTGACTAGAAAAGCGACCACTTATGCGCATGACATTGTCGAAACAGAAAATAAAGAATCGAAATAAAGGAATCGCTCCATGAAAGTGACCATTATTGGAACAGGTTATGTAGGTCTCACCACCGGGGTTACCCTGGCTTTTTTGGGCCATGACGTCACCTGTTTGGATGTAGATCAAGCAAAAATTGCGCAATTAAAAAACGGTATTTCGCCCATTTATGAACCGCATTTGGATGAGTTGCTCGCTCAAGTAAAACCTAAAATTAATTTTACGGTAAACGTTGAGGAGGCACTTACTCGCGCGGAAGTAATCTTTATCGCGGTGGGTACCCCGTCCCTCCCAGATGGAAATCCAAACTTAACGTATTTGAAATCGGCTGCGCAATCCATCGGCGCGAATATTCAATCGCCATATGTGGTAATTGTGAATAAATCAACTGTGCCAATCGGTAGCGGCAATTGGGTGGAGAGTCTAGTAAAGGATGCCTATCGCGCTCAAAATAAAAATCAAAAATCGCAGTTCGTCGTGGCTTCAAATCCAGAGTTCCTCCGTGAGGGCTCCGCACTTGCTGATATGCTTTATGCGGACCGAGTAGTGGTCGGATCTGACGATAGGAAGGGTGTCCAAGTACTGCGCGATTTATACAAGCCATTGATTGAGCAAACGTTCCAGTCGCCGGTATTTTTGCCGCGTCCTGAAGGATTGGTATCGGTTCACTTTCTCTCTAGCGACCTTCAGTCGGCCGAGCTGATTAAGTACGCCGCAAATGCATTTCTAGCGCTAAAAGTTTCGTTCATTAACGAAATATCGGAGCTCTCTGAAAAGGTAGGGGCCGATATTACTCATGTGGCAAGAGGCATCGGACTTGATTCCAGGATTGGTAATCGTTTTCTTCAAGCCGGAATCGGTTGGGGTGGTTCTTGTTTTGGTAAAGATACTGCGGCTCTGATCACCACCGGCAAAGAGTACGGACTTCAAATGCCGATTACTCAAGCCGCCCGTGACGTCAACACCCGCCAGCGTACGCGGATGGTTGAGATTTTAGCCAATGAACTGAAAATATTAAAAGGCCGTAAAATCGGAATTCTTGGGCTGGCATTCAAGCCCGAGACCGACGACCTTCGCGATGCACCTGCATATGAGCTCGCGCAAAAACTCATTGAACGGGGGGCAAAAGTGGTGGGTTTTGATCCGATTGCCATGGATCGTGCGAAAAAGGAATGGACCTCGCTCGATATCGTTTATGAGAAAAATGCAGAAGCCGTCTTTGATGAAGCGGATGCGGTATTGTTGGTAACGGAGTGGAACGAGTTTAGAAAAATTAATTTTGAATCATGCGTATCTAAAATGAAGAATAAGCTTATTTTAGACGGCCGGAGTTTTTATGAAAAAGCGCCGTTTCAAAAACTAGGTGTAAAACTGATCACTTTGGGGCGTTCTCAATGAATATTTTGCTCACTGGCGCATCTGGTTTTGTGGGCAGTCATCTTGCGACACGACTCGTGCGCGAGGGGCATTTTGTTTTAGGTGTGGATAATTTTTGCACCGGCAGAGCAAAGAATATTTCTGAATTAAGAACCGAACCTAATTTTGATTTTATCGAAGCCGATGCATCTAAGCCTATTTTTAATAACGTCCGCTCCAATTTAAAAACAAAAACGACAAAATTCGATTGGGTGATGCATCTTGCTTCGCCAGCCTCTCCGCCTAAATATTTTGCATTGCCGCTCGAAACCATGCTGGTTAATGGTGAAGGTACCCGTCATCTTCTTGAGTTCGCACGTGAATCAAAGGCAAGCTTCTTTTTTTCTTCTACCTCAGAGGTTTATGGTGATCCGTCGATTCATCCGCAGCCAGAGTCATATTGGGGTAATGTCAATTCGATCGGTGTGCGGTCCATTTATGACGAAGCAAAACGTTACGCAGAAGCCATGATCTATGCTTACTATCGCCTTTACGGGCAAGATGTTCGTTTGATCCGTATTTTTAATACTTACGGACCCAAGATGGATCCAGAAGATGGTCGAGTAGTGACAAACTTGATGTTTCAGGCATTAAAGAATGAACCTATGACTATTTATGGCGACGGGAAACAAACCAGAAGCTTTCAATATGTTGATGATTTAGTGGAAGGCATAATCCGTCTCATGAAGACCGATTACGTGTGGCCGGTCAATTTGGGCAACCCGGAAGAGTTTACCATTTTAGAATTCGCGGAAGCCGTGAAACGCTTGATTCCAACCGAAAGTAAGATCGTTTTTCAATCCCTGCCTGAGGACGATCCGAAACAAAGAAAGCCCGATATTACCCTCGCGAAAAAGTTGATGGGTTGGGAGCCGCAGGTGAAACTGGAAGCAGGGTTGAAGCGCACCCTTGAGTATTTTAAAACCGAACTAGCATGAAAAAAAAGTCGGCTTACCGCGAATTACCGCCTGAATTGAAGAATCTGGTGAAAACCTCAGTAGCATGCTTGGGTGAGGTGATTGAACGTGAGCTCGGTCGATCAGCCTTTGTGCGTATTGAAACAATCCGCAAAAGAATGGCGAGCATTCGTCAGGGGGGACCGGCTCAAACTTACCCCGTTCTTGAAAAGACTTTGAAAGACCTACAGAAGCTTAATGCAAAAGAGCAGCTTGAGTTTGCCACTTCTTACACCTTGATGCTTGAGCTTATGAATGTGTGCGAAAATGCCTACCGCACCTATCGTCTGAGGAAAAATCAAACTTCGCATATGAAGATGAAATTTCAGATGGAAGCCATTATCTATGTGCTGACGGCCCATCCCACTGAAGCGAGAACGACGCAAAATATTGCTATCTTTCACAAGATTCAGGAATTCCTGATTCATGAGTTGGAACAGCCGGGTGAACTTGATTGTGACCGTTTGAAGTCGCTGCTTGAAATTGCCTGGAGAGTACCTCTCGTGCGGCACCGCCGACCAAAAGTTGAGGATGAAGCCGAGCATATTTATTCGATTGCGCTCAGAAAAGAAAATTTAGATATGATTCTTTCGGTGGGCTCGACAGCAGTGCCCATCTACTTACGAAGCTGGGTAGGTGGAGACAAAGATGGCCATCCTTTTGTGGATGAAAACTCTCTTGCAAAGAGTTTAGGATTATCCAGGCTTTTCCTCTATCGTTATGCGCGCTCTTGTTTAGAAGATTTAGGTGGCCTCCTTGAACTCTTTTCTGAAAAGAAATGGCATAAAATGTTGAGAGGGCTTAAGCAAGGGCTTGCACCACTCAGAGAAGTTTCCGTTGGTGACGGCGGTCGGGTGCGATCGTTTAGAAAGCTCGTTCATCAATTTAAAAAGCAATATGAGGGTGAATTTGGCCCTACGCCCCTGCCACTTCAACGATTGAGACAGCTCTTGCACGTGTTCCCGGGCTTGGTGATTCCGCTTGAACTGAGAGAGGACTCAGGGCTGCTTTCTAAGAAATTGAAAATGCCAGCGATCGAACGAATGTTAATGAAGGTTTGCGAGTTATCACAAGGTGGAGATCCTCGTTGGTATGCGCAAGGCTTCATTGTGAGCATGACCGAAAAATTAGAGCATTTAGAGTTAGCTGCGGCTCTGGTCAATAAAACCCTCGGCGGACTTAAGATTCCCATTGTTCCACTATTTGAGCAGAAAAAAGCCTTAGTCGGAAGTTCTGCTTTTATTCGTGCATTGGCGGCGAATCCTCAATTCAAGAAAGCGCTCGAAACGACGTGGCGTGGACGAGTCGAAGTGATGCTCGGCTATTCTGACTCATCCAAGGAAGCGGGAGTACTGCCGAGCCGAATTGAAGTTTCGAATGCCATGCGGGATCTCGACCGAGTCTGTAAGCAATTGAATATTAAGCCAGTGTTTTTTCACGGTTCTGGCGGGAGTGTTGATCGTGGCGGAGGGCCAGTGGAAGATCAAATGGCCAGTCTTTCTCGGGGGGCGCTGATGCTTTATAAAGCGACGATCCAGGGCGAAATGGTGGAGCGAAATTTTGCGAGTCCTGAAATCGCACAAAGTCAGTTTTTAAAAATCGCTCATACTTCAGAGCAAATTTTAAAATCAAAAACAACTCCCCACGCGAACCCTGAGCTGATTCATTTCGCTAAAAAAATTGAGGAGAAGTATCGCAGTACGGTTGCATCTCCTGTTTTCTTAAAAGGCGTGGAACATGCCACTCCTTATCGTTTTTTATCTTTGCTTAAAATTGGTTCAAGGCCGACGAAGCGTGCGGGTGTGGTGTCGGTAAACTCTCTGCGGGCGATACCGTGGATTTTGTGCTGGACTCAAACGCGCGTTCTTTTTCCTACTTGGTGGGGTGTGGGCACTGCGTGGCAAGAGCTAGATGCCAAACATCAAAAAGTACTTAAGTCTTCCTATAAGAATAATCCGCTTTTT
>CAIMWN010000103.1 GCA_903845155.1 Oligoflexia bacterium | reverse complement strand
TCTGCATTTTTTACCCGAATAATAAAAGGATTGAGTTCTTTAGTAAAGAGAGGCGTTCCCAAAAAGTTCTCCTTGGATACCAGAACAATCCTTAGTCCGAAGCTTTTCTTAAAGTCATTGTAGCTCATTAATGCTCTCAGAAAACTGAGAAGTGCCTTAGGCCTGAGCGAATCAAAGCTCTGAATGATGAGGACGTCGTAAAAACTCGAATAAGTTTTGGGCAAGCCCTTTTTCATGATGTCAACAAATTGATGTGCCGTGATTTTCATCACTCTTGTTTCTGAGACTTTACATAGCCTTAGAAACTCGTAGGTTATTCGGACTTTATTCGCGCCATCCGGCCCTTGCAGCCACATCAGCCTCCACGACTCAAAATTTTTCTCAAATACTTCTAACTCTTTCATTAGTACCCCCAATTAATACTCACGTTTAATGCATCACCATGAGCAATTACTGAGCCAATCGTCGCAACACTCCAGTCAGAAAATTATCGTTTAATATCCAGGGCATTTAAATCTAGAATGGAAGTACACAGAAGAAATGTAGTTTAAAGAAACTCTACCGCAGGGGAAAACCAACAATGATCGTAAAAAAAACTCAACCAAAAATCCTCATTTGCGATGATGACCAAAATATTCACTTAGCCATCAAAAGCGTGCTTGGAAAAGATTACGACATTAAGAGCGCATATAACGGTGACGAAGCCGTGATAATCCTCAAGAAAAATCATATCGACCTGGTTTTACTCGATATGGAAATGCGCCATGAACGAGAGGGACTGGAAACGATTCCTCGCCTTCTCGAAGTGCAAAGTGACGTAGAAATTATTTTCTTCAGCGGTCAAGTTGGATTTGAGTTTGTCAGAAATGCAATGAAGCTCGGTGCAAGTGATTACATTCCCAAAGACGCGGGCACAGATGAACTAAGACATGTGCTCGAAAAAACGCTGGAATGCAAAACACTCAAGGCGCAAAAAAAACAGAGTCAGTTTGAAATTAAGAAAGTTTACAAATCTAGCGTTATTGTCGGCAAAAGCACTGGGATTGAGAAAATAAAAAAACAGGTTGATCGTGCAAGAATTAGCCCGGCTCCTGTGATTATCTACGGAGAAACTGGAACTGGCAAGGAAGTGGTCGCGAGACAGTTAAGAAAAGTTTTTGATGATGGCTCGCTAGAACCTTTCGTCGCCGTTGACTCTGGAACCATTCAAAGCTCAGTCGCGGAGAGCATTCTTTTTGGTTATGAAAAAGGAGCGTTCACCGGTGCAGAAAAAGCAACTCGCGGATTGTTTGAAGAAGCAGATGGTGGCTGTATCTATTTCGATGAACTCGCCAACATGCCGCTTGAAATTCAAAACAAACTCCTGCGGGTGATCCAAGAGAAAGAGATATTAAGAATCGGATCTTCAAAGCCTATTTCTCTGGAATTTAGGGTAATCTGTGCCACAAATCAAGACTTGGAAGCACTGGTGAAACAAGGGAAATTTAAAGAGGATTTATTGCAAAGACTCAACGTTCTTCAAATTCAAATCCCACCTTTACGCGATCGCGTTGACGATATCCCTGCACTTCTTGATCATTTTGCAGAAACACTCAATCACGGACTACCAAAACTCATTTTTCTGCCCGAGACCATCAACGTGATTCAAAAATACCCATTTACGGGCAACGTTCGCGAACTCAGCAACCTGGTGCTCTACCTCTACAGCATGGCTGAAAGCAATGAAATTTCCCCGCTCGATTTGCCCCCCAAATTCTTAGCGACGTACCTTTCATCCAATTCAGAAGAAAGCAAGACCGCCGGGTTTTCTGGTGATTCGGAAGCGGGAAGCGATCATCAGCGGGGAAGGAATTTCTACAAAGCGGTGGAAGACTTTGAGAAGAAATTTCTCGACCAAGAATATAAAACTCTAGATGGAAACATTAGTAAAATGGCGCTGACACTCGGAATGGATCGATCTTATCTTCATAGTAAGTTAAAAAATTACGGTATTCATGGAGTAAAAAAGTAAGAGGGATCTTTATCTCGGACTCAAAATGGCGAGAAAAGGGAATGGCCACCACCTGTGGACTAGCAATCATCCAACATTCTTAAAAATGCAAATTCAAAATGGAGAATCAAGCGGTTGAAATGCGGCTTGTGAGATTTACATTCGGACTAGCGAATCATAAATTGTTTGCCGAAAGGATTGATAGTGAATGGACCATTCAGGTTAAAGTTTCCTTCGTGAACCAGTCTCGTAAGCTCAATCACTCTTCCCACTGACTCTTGCCATTCTCGTTCGGTTTGAGGATCTGAGGGATGCATGAGTACTTGATAGCGAATCGCTAGAAATTTCATTAAAAAATCTTCTTCATTGTTTGGTTCTGAGATCACTCTATTCGCAATGGCAGGAAGTCCATCGGGATCATCTTCACCCAAGCCATGTTGGATGGCCGTATCATAGATGCATAAATATCCAAGTGCGGTTCGCAAGCCCAGGCGACGCGCCCAATGCTTAGCCGGGTTTTCGTATTGCTCTTCAACTACATCATCTTGTGCTTTTCTGAAGCGAGAATCGAGCGCCGTTTTTATCCACAACTGAGGCAGAGCCTCTAAGCCCACAATGGAATCGCTGTGAAGCTTTGCTCGTTCCACAATTGTGGGCAGGAGTTCTTTCCATTCTTGATTTTTTACTCGCTTCAAATATTTTTCTACCACATCGAGAAGATCACCGGTTGCAGTGGTAAAACCCGCTCTTCCTGCCGTGTACCCCCGACCATCTTCGAGATGCTCGATGTACTGATATTGAAGTTCAAGTGTTTCATTTTCAAAAACACTGACGACTTGATCAACACGCCTTTTTTGAGTCGGATTAATTTGTGGATGTGCAACAGCGACGCCAACGAACGCAAAAGCAATTAGCTTTGCGACTAAAAACATTCCCCCAGTACCCATAACAATAGGGTAACAGAGCACTCAACCGTGTCGACTTTATTATTCAAGCTTTATTCACATTTTGAATGGTGTCATTAGACTGTCGCTTGCTTTGAACAGCTGCTTTTATGGGCATTGTATGCAATAGTCAGATTAACTATGCTGAATTGGTCTAGACGAGATTTTATAAAAAATATGGCACTCGCGAGCGCAGTGGCCTCTCCATTGTTCACAAAAAACTCGATAGCGCTCATGAGTGATTCGGTGAGCAATCCATTTTTGAAAAATCAACAAGAAGAAGCAAATTGGAAAAAAATACGTGACCATTTTCCGCTCAGTCATGAACGGGTTTATTTTAACAATGGAACACTCGGGCCTTCCCCTACCCCTGTACTCAACAGTGTGATCGAGGCAATGCGCGAACTTGAACGTACGGGTGAATACAAAGAAAACGATGCAGATGTGGCAAGAGGAAAACTGGCGGCATTTGTGGGTGCCACTAAAGATGAGATTTCATTAACTCATAATACCACTGAAGGAATCAACATCATCGCTTGGGGAGCGCCGCTTAAAAAAGGGGATGAAGTGATCATGACTACGCACGAACATGTGGGTGGAGCACTTCCTTGGTTAAACCGCGCCAAGGTGGATGGAATTGTGATCAGAGCCTTTGAACCGGCTCCCACTGCAGAAGGAAACTTAGAAAAGATTAGCGCCTTGATTAATCCCCGTACAAAGATGCTCGCGATCCCGCATATTTCGTGCACAACTGGGCAAGTGTTTCCGGTAAAGGAAATTTCTAAATTAGGCCATAAAAAAGGACTCTTGGTTGCATTCGATGGGGCTCATGCGACGGGAATGTTGCCACTTGATCTTCATGATATGGATTGCGATTTCTATGCTTCTTGTGGGCACAAATGGCTTTGTGGACCCAAGGGAACCGCCTTTGTTTACATTCGAAAATCTTTGCTCGACACCCTTCAGGCAAAGTTTGTAGGCGCCTACTCCGACATTCATTGGACTCTTACCCCTCAGCTGGCTGAGATTACCGGTTACGTTCCCACGGCTCATCGCTACGATTATGGAAGCCAAAATACAGCGCTCTTTACGGGCCTCGGTGCTGCTGTTGATTTTTTTAATCAGATTGGGCCAGAGAAAATTTATTCGCATGGCAAGGAGCTTTCTCAGCTCCTTTACTCGGAACTAAAAAAGCGAGACCAAAAAATACAGCTCCTGACTCCCGAGGAGGAGCGGTCGCGTGCGATGATGACGGGTTTTAAATTTAAACACCTTTCAATGGACAACTTCGTTAAATTTGCTGGAGTAAAAGGGTTTCGAGTCAGACAAGTAAAAGAATCGGGGCTCGATAGCGTGCGCATCTCTACACATCTCTACAATACGGTGACCGAGGTGGAGAACTTTGTTGAAATGATTGATTTGTTTAGCTGAGAACGACCGGGGAGTGGACCAACGAAACTTCATTCGTCCCACACGAGAAAAAGTTCAGAAGATTCATAAATCAGATGTGAAAATAGAAAATGAATATAGTTCTGCAAATTTCGCTTCTCGAAATTACTGAGCCAAATCGAAGATCACGGAATATTAGTGGCATCGGTGTACTCAAAAAGTTGGTTTCCAGCGGCTAAAATAACAGAATTTGCATCTGCGGCTTTGGATTCTAAATAAACCGTGTAAGGCATGCTTTTGATTAAAGTTCCTACCGTTCCTGTACCTAACGTCTTTTTGTATAGCCCAGTTCCAACTGTATAGTAAATCACACCATTTAGACCATCGACGAGAAAGCTACTTGCGTTTACATTCACTTCTGTTCCTACGCTACCAGAAATCGGCATCGAAACGATCGTTGAGCTTTGATAAGTATAGAGAATGCCGTTGTAGGCTTGCCATTGATTCGAGTTGACGGAATAAACACCTGAGGCAAAAGAGGAGGTTGAAACGGTGCCACTTGGAGCAGCGCAAGCCGCACCTCCAGTATTGACTCTTCTGTAAACTTTGCCAGAAGAATCGATTTCGTCGACAGCGCAATACGGATAATTGAAGGCAATAAAATTTGAGTTTCGAGCTGAATCGTAGGCGAGTCCAACATAGCCATCAGCTGTTGAACTTGACTCCGGTCCCATATAGACAGAGCTTGCGAAGTTTCCGTCAGCAGTAGATGAGAGCCGAGTTCCAGAGCCTGCGCAACTATACACACAACCGCCACCCGAAACCGCATCGTAAACACCATATGAGAATAACTGCCCAAGAAGAGGAAAAATATTGCTGATCCCAGAAGAAAAAAGCCAGCCAAAATTACCGCCGGTGTGACTAGTTATGCCGGCACTCATTCCTGAACTGATTATTGCACTTGTAGATATCAGACGAGTCTTGTAGTTACCGGTGTCTACTACTGCATAGGAATTATCTGACAATTTAACAGTATGTCTTGGCGATGATAGCTGCGCCAAGAGAGCTTGACCACTATCTCCGCCAGCTGCGCTGCCACCCACAAGGGTGGAGATACCACCTGTAATATTTAATAAGTTAATCGATAAACCACTTAATTGGGTGGTGTAAATATTACCTAAATTATCTACAGTCAGACCTGTTGTTGTACTGTTGTTTGTTGAAGTCATGTTAGCGACAGTTATAGTGGAATACGAATTAGAATTGATTGTGGTTGAATACAGTCGAGCACTATTACTGCCTTGCACACTCGAAATGATTTTCTGCCTAAGTGGATCATAGGCTATTGGGAGATAGGCTCCCTGAGCATTGGTGATCGCAATGTAATCTAATGAGTATGTGCCTAAATTTAGCGAATAGATGCTGGTATCATCCGCGATGAAGTAAAGAATGTCGGGCGAACCTTTCTTAACTGTCATGGTGTTAATGGATCGACTCGCACCCGTGTTGCCAATTGGCGTCGTACGAGCATCTACTCCAGTTGCGATCGCGCTTCCTCCATCGCTTGCGTAAGCGGTATTTGCTAATACCTCAAGCGTGTTGTCGGATTTAACACGAATAATAGTAAAAAACCCTGTCCCACTATAGCCGAATATGAGTTGACCCGAGCTATCGAAAGTCATTGAACCAATTCGTCCAGAAAGTAAAAAGCTTGTGCGAAGGGCTCCTGTGGCCGGCTTAGTGACCGCGCCTCCACCTACATAGGTTTCTACATATCCTGTTGTTGGATTGACTCTTCTAATTCCATTAGAGTCATTCCAATATAGCTCGTCGTTTGGTCCGACAGCTAAACGATTAGTAAGTTCGTTTGAACCACCCCCGCCTGGACTAATTTGCACAGCGCTACTTGGGGGCTGTCCATCACCACTTGTGTTTGCGGAACCGTCTCCAACATAGATGGATGCTTTCCCTGTGACGTTGTTAATCTTCATGATTTGATTTGAAGAAATTGGGAAGTAAATATTTTTCTTAGAATCGACAACAATGTTTGCATCGTTTGCATTTAAAACAGCCTGCGACATGTTCGCAAAATCCTGATCTAAGAGCCTGACATTCTTTCCTGCAAAGAGTTTAAAACCACTCGAGTTCTGTAGGGAACTGAGTACAGAAGAAGTGTAGCCATTAATATCGGTTGCTTTGACGACAATAGCAAATGAACTTCCGTTTAATGCAAGTGGAAGTGCAAACTCATAGCAACCTGTTGCACCCGTTCCAACGGTACATCCGCTATTTGAACCATTAGATAGCGATGTAGAAAGAAAAGTAGTGTTTGAATCCATCACTGTTGTAGATGTTGCATTTACCGTGGTGTATCCAATTGAAATTGGATTTGAACTTGCAAGACCTGCACTTGAACTAGCGCTCCAATCGATGTGAACAGTGTTTCCGGTGGTGTAGGTCGTACCACCTACAGGATTGACCACATAAACGGTTGGTGGACTTGCACTGATCGTGACCGTACCGCTCGCAGGAGCGGAACTTACATTACCAGCGCCATCTTGTGCCCAAACATAAATGGTTGAAGTACCGTTTACGCGCGGGAGATAAATATTCACTGCTGAGCCTGAGTACGCAACCCAGTTTCCTGGATTGATGGTATTGCCCGAAAAACTTAAAGCTACAATTCCGGTTAAATTATCACTGCCGGAAATTTGAGCCGAAATAACTCCCGATGCTGACGTTAATCCGCCATTCAATGTCAGGGCCGTCAGCGTCGGCGCGGTCGAATCAACCGTAAACACTGCCGTTGAAGTGGCAATTTTTGTATTTCCATAAGAGTCGGTTGCAGTGATTTGTAAGAGTACTTGATTGGAGTTAATGGATGGTGCGGACCACGCATAAGTTCCCGCATTTGATGTGGCTGCGCTAATAGTCGTCCATGAGCTTCCGTTATTCGAGGAGTATTGAATTTTAATTGGAGTTGCTCCTAAGTTTGGATCACTCGCTGACCAGGTAATGGTTTGTGAGGATCCGCCTTGGACCAACTGAGCGCCATTGAAGGATGTGAGCGACAGCGAGATATCAGGGGCGGTTGCAGTAAAAGTCACAGCGGTAGACGTGCCTGGAATCGTCGCGCTTACGGTTTGAGTAAGAAGTGCGGTTCCCATCGTATACGTGATGGTAGCAATCCCTGAAGCATTGGTGTTGCTCGTTGCAGAAGTGAGTGTTCCGGCGCCTGTCACCACTGCCCAATTAATAGTGGCATTATTCACCACATTGTTATTTGCGTCTTTTACAAGTACCGCAAGTGCCGTCCCTAGTATTGCACCCCGCGTGCCGCTTTGATTGTTGCCACTGCTTACCGCAATTTGTGAAGCAGGACCCGCGATAAAACTCACCGAAGGCGTGGTGCTCAAAATAATGCTATCGGTGGTATCAGTTGCGGTAAATACAGAAGTACCTGTGGTCGATGAAGTAACTGAAAATGTAGCTTGGCCATTACTATCTGAAGTGACACTTGCTGGGGTTACGGTGTCGCTTCCACTTCTTCCACTCGTCAGCGTCACTGTTTTTCCTGAAACCGTATTTCCATTTGCATCATTTAAAACGATCGTAAAGGTTGAATTGCTCACATTATTTGCAATGACGTTCGTGCTCGGTGAAGCCGAAACGGTAGAAATCGTGGCACTTGGCAAACCCGAGATGAAAGTGACACCCGCCGTTTGGGTAATCACTAAAGTGTCGGTCGTGTTGGTTGCGGTCAAAGTGGAAGCGCCTTTGGTCGATGATTTCACAGTAAAGGTGGCAACACCTAAAACACTCGTCGCCGTTGCAGGTGCAATAGTATCGGTCGCGCCTCGATTAGATGCAAGACTCACCACTTTGCCAGAAATCAAATTCGAGCTTGCATCCTTTAACGTCACCGTAATCGTGCTTGTCGTAGAACCATCTGCAAGAACGGACGATGAACTTGCTGATACGGTTGAGCTCGTAACGTTCATTGCTCCTGCTGTTACCGTAAACGATGGATTTGTGGAGAAGTTACCTGTCCCACTTAAATTTGCACGAATAGTGTTTACGGTTCCTGCTGTTGTTCCGGTTAAAGTTGCAACATAAGTCCCATTGCTTCCAAAAACAGAAGTGATCGCACCGATGGTACCGCTACTGGTTCCACTCGTAAGAACGCTAAAGCTCAAATTGCTCACTTGGGAGCTGTCTGTGATGATATTGGAATTTAAATCTTTTAAAACCAGTGTCAAGGTACTCGTTCCGCCTGAGATGATTGACGCTGACCCGAGAGTAAAAGTAGATTGGCTTAAAGAAACTGCGCCGACATTCACTGTCACTGTTGGCGCGGAGCCTGTGATCGTCGCTCCATTTGCCGTAGCGGTAATGGTGGTTGCAGATCCCGAAGTCACTCCCATAAAGCTTGCGGTGTAGGTTCCATTTATATTATCGGTCGTACCAGAAATGGTGCCTGCAGAGGTACCACCGATTGTGCCAAAAACAACAGTTTTTCCGCCTGAAGTTAACATATTTCCATTCAGGTCTTTTGCGGTAAAGGTAAGCGTAATGCTTGAACCTGATGTTACGGTGCTTGAAGAAACAGCTATGGTAGACGACGAAACCGAAAGTGCTCCTGCGTTTACCGTTACCGCCGGTGCCGAAGAAATAAGACTGACTCCACCAATGTTACCCACAATACTCGTTGCTGTTCCCGAAGTCACACCGGTGAAAATAGCCGAGTAGGTTCCATTTAAATTATCGGTGACGGAAGAGAACGTACCAGTAGATGAACCGCCTAGAGTGGAGAACGTGACGGTAAGCCCTCCTGTAGTGAGTAAATTACTGTGAGCATCTTTGGCAGTTAAAGTAATTGTTGAAGTATTTCCTGAAGTGATTGATGCCGAACTCACCGTAACGACTGAACTTGAAAGTGAATAGGTTCCAGGAACGACACTCAAAGTTGGCGGCGTACCCGTAAGCGCAACACCACCAATCGTTGCACTCATATTATTAGCAGTTCCTGCACTCGCACCGGTAAAGGTAGCGGAATAGGTACCATCTAGATTATCCGTCACCGCACTAAAAGCGCCCGTCGCGGTTCCACCCGTTGCGGTAAAAACCACGACTCGGCCACCTGAAGTGAGTTGATTACCGTTAGAATCTTTTGTAGTTAATTTTAAGGTCACCGCACTTCCTGATGCAATAAAAGTAGGATTTCCCACCATACTCACACTGGATTGCAGGAGAGAAATTGTTCCAGGAATAACCGTAATCGTTGGAAGCGTGCTGGCTACCAAACTACCACCAATGCTGGCGTTCACGGTGCTAGCAGTCCCAGCACTTACTGCACTAAAGGTAGCGGTATACGTTCCATTTGCATTATCAGTAGTCGCAGAAATAGTTCCACCACTACTTCCTCCACTCAGAGAGTAAACAACAGTGGATCCTCCGGTGGAAAGATTATTTCCATTCAGATCTTTTGCGGTGAGCGTGAACGTAACCACTCCTCCAGAAACAACACTTGAACTGGATACACTCACTAGCGATTGAGCAATGGAGATGGCACCCGTGCTGACCGTAATCGTTGGTGAAGCACTCGTCACCGCACTTCCACCCACAGTTGCTGTGATTGAAGTCGCTGTTCCGGATATAGTTGCAGTGAAAGTTGCCGTATAAGTGCCATTTCCATTATCGGTGGTCGATGAAATCGTTCCGTTACTCGTTCCACCGGTTCTAGAAAATAAAATCGCTGAGCCACCCGTAGTCAGTGTATTTCCATTGGCATCTCTTGCAGTGAATGTCAGCGCCACCGTGTTTCCTGAGGTAACGGTGCTGCTCGACACAGAAATCACAGATTGCGCGAGAGATATTGCGCCAGGACTAACTGTGATCGTAGGCGAAATACTGGTGACGGCATTGCCCCCGATCGTTGCTGTAATCGACGTGGCTGATCCGGAGTTCGTAGCGGTGAAGATTGCAGTATAGGTTCCGTTTCCGTTATCAGTGGTCGAAGAAATAGTGCCATTTGATATTCCACCGGTGTGACTAAAAACTACCGTTTGGCCGCCATTGACCAAGGTGTTACCACCCACATCTTTTGTGGTTAAGGTAATACTTACTGTACTTCCTGAAATAACCGTACCACTGGAAAGTGTAATTGGTGATTGAGATAAGGACAATGCTCCGGGACTTACCGTTATCGTGGGCGAACTACTCGTTACAGAGTTTCCACTGATCGTTGAAATAATAGAGGTCGCCGTACCCGCTGTCGTTCCCGTAAAGATTGCTGAGTACGTTCCATTTCCATTATCGGTAACAGACGAGAAGGTGCCACTACTGGTTCCACCGCTTTTTGCAAAAGTAACACTCAAACCTCCACCGCTTGCCGTATTCCCATTTGCATCCTTAACGGTGAGAACCAGTGTACTGGTTTGTCCGGACAGAATTGCAGAATTTGAAACCGTCACCAGAGAAGTAGAATAAGAAATAGGGCCAGTGGTTACCATTAGCGTTGGAAGCGAACTACTGATCGGATTACCGCCAATGGTTGCCCCCATAGTAATGGCAGTACCCGCTACCACTCCAGTAAAGACTGTAGAATAAGTACCATCTCCATTGTCGGTTACAGATGAAAAGGTACCTGTAGAAGTTCCACCGGTCTTCGTAAAGACCACCGTCTGTCCGCCTACTCCTAAAAGATTTCCGTTTGCATCTTTTGCATAAGCAGTAAGCGTGGCAGTAGATCCTGAGGCAATCGTGCTTGACGTCGTCACCAAAGTAGATTGCGAGAGTGAAAGAGTACCGGGATTTACCGTGACCTGAGGAAGTGAGCTAGAAACAGCACTTCCGCCAATAGTAGCGGTAATGGTTGTGGATGATCCAGAAATGGTTCCACTAAAAATAGCTGAATAAGTGCCGTCCCCACGATCCGTCACACTGCTAAAGGTTCCGGAGCTCGTTCCCCCTGTGTGCGAAAACAGAATACTTAACCCACCACTCGTCAGGGTATTCCCAGTTGTATCTTTGGAGGTGAGCGTGACGATGATGGTTGAGCCTGCTGCCAACGTTGCAGAAGAAACACTCACTGTTGAATTGGCGAGTGAAAGATTTGCGGGGATTACGCTCACGAGGGCCGGCGTTGAAGCTAAACTGAGACCATCAACGGTAGCAGAAATTGAAGTTGAAGTTCCGGAAGTAGTTCCAGTGAAAGTTGCCGTATAGGTTCCATTACCATTATCGGTAACGCTTGAAAATGTTCCTTGGCTCGTTCCACCACTGCGATTGAAAAGGACAGCCCTGCCTCCCGTAATTAAATTATTTCCTGCTGCATCTTTTGCTTGAAGAGTCAGCGTCACACTGAGCCCTGATACTGCACTAGGGCTTGAAGAACTTACCAGTGATTGACTGAGCGAAATCGATCCCGGAGTAACCGTGATGCTTGAAGATCCGCTTGTCACCGTACTTCCACCTATCGTTGCACCTATGGAAGTGGTGCCCACGAGTACCCCAGTGAAGGTGGCCGTGTAAGTGCCATCTCCATTATCTGTGGTTGAGCTAATGGTACCTGTTGAACTCACACTTTTGCTAAACGCCACGGTACTACCGCCCGAAGTGAGCACGTTTCCATTTGCGTCTTTTGTCGTCAAAGTTAAGGACGTTGTATTTCCTGAAGTCAGTGTTGCAGCTCCCACACCGAGCAATGATTGGGAAACGGATGGTGTCCCTGGGATCACCGAAATCGCAGGAGATACACTGGTTAAGGATAATCCACCTATTGTGCCTAATAAATTTGTTGAACTCCCCGCATGAACGCCGGTGAAACTCGCGGTATAGGTACCATTGCCATTATCGATAACGCTTGAAAAATTACCCGTGCTCGATCCACCCGAATTAGAAAGCACCACCACTTGGCCGCCCGAAGTCAGTGCGTTTCCATTACTATCCCGAGTGGTAACGGTTAAGTTCACGCTTGATCCGGACTGGAGTATCGTAGCGCCTCCTGAAACCACTAGTATTGATTGCAAAAGTGATAACGCCCCAGGCGTGACAATCACCGTAGGAAGTGTACTGGTGACACTCACCCCATTAATACTTGCAGTAATCGAGGTGGCGGTTCCTGACACCACTCCGGTAAAACTTGCTGAGTAAGTTCCATTTCCATTGTCGGTTGTTGCAGCAAACGTACCTGTACTTGTTCCGCCTGTTCTGCCAAATAACACTGTTTTTCCGCCCAAAGTAATAAAATTTCCGGCGGCATCTTTTGAGGTAAGCGTAGCAGTAATGGAAGTATTGGAAGCAACACTGCCTGAACTCAGGGTGATGTATGAATTCGCAACAGAAATAGGGCCAGGATTGACGGTAATAGTGGGGAGAGCACTCGTAATGGCAACTCCCTGGGCATTCGCGTGAATGGTCGTGAACGTACCCGATACCACTCCAGTGAAGGTCGCTGAATATGTTCCATCACCATTGTCGGTCGTTGCGGAAAAAGTTCCAGTACTGACCCCCGCTCCGGTACTGGCACTAAACGTTACTGTTGATCCGCCTTTTGGTATAACATTTCCGTTTGAATCTTTTGCATGCAGAGTGACGACTGTGGTTCCACCAGAACTCACACTCGATGACGCTAGCGTAATGATAGAATGAGCAGGATCAGGCGGAGGCTCACCCACATTAATTACAAAAATACTGGACGCGCTCATCGTGTAAGAATCAGCTGCGGTAATTTTTAACTCATAAGAAACGCCCGATGCTGACAGCGGCGGAATCCAATTGAATACTCCAGTGGCAGTATTAAAACTTGCGCTTGAGCCATCTTGATTGAGTAGGGCGGAACAATTTGCTGCACCCGCAGAAACTGCACCATCAACCAAAGTATCGTACTTACAAGAAAAGTTAAGAGTAAATAAGTTCGGGTCAGATGCTGAAGGGGTCACTGTTGAAATTGCCATTCCGGCAAGCACACTTTGATTGCCAATCGCTGCAATGACTGGTGCGCGATCAGTGAATGCTACGTTCACGGTTAAATTTTGCGTATAAGCAGTTCCATAGCCATCGAGTAAACAAGATATATTTAATGTTGAAGACCACGTAGCTGAACCTACATGGAATCCCGGCGTACATTGAATTCGGTAGGGACTAGTTAATAGCACACACTGTGCTGTTGGATCTGACTGCGAGCTAATGCTCATGAAAGTGGGATAGTGGGCTTTTGGGTCAGTACAGTTCAGACCAATATCGCCACTGGTAACCGTGCTCCCTTCTGAAGTATTGAGACTCGTGAGCGCACTAAAACTCCCAAGCACGTCTGTGGTTGCAGTTTGCGTTACCGTATTGGTATCTGCTTGCCCAAGAGCATTGAAGGCTTTTGCTTTAAACGTGTAAGCAGTGCCTGGAGTGAGCCCCGTCACGGTCCATGAAGTACTGGCTGAACTTAAAACTTGGGAAATGGTGTAAGTCGACCCACCATCTGTAGATTGATAAAGGGTGTAAGAACTTGCGCCCGTGGCGGAATTCCAGCTAAGTGGAATTGAAGTAGTGGTCACCAGAGAGGGATCAATGACATTTAAACCTGCAAAGACCACTTGTGCGACGCCGACTCCGGTGAGAGTGATACTGGTCGTTAAACTGGTATCACCTGGAGTCGTCCCAAAAAGAGCGGTCACTTGATATTGGAGATTGCCCCCGATAAGAGGCGTAAAATTAACTTGAGCAGAACACGTGCCGCCTGCCGCAATCGCCGTACTCCCGCTCGGACAGTTAAATCCGGTAATAGAAAAATCAGCATCAGCAGACCCAGTCAAACTTGAAAGATAAATCGGGACACTCGTTACGTTTTCAATCACCATGGTCAGTGCTGTTGCCGACTGACCAACAGAAACCATTCCAAAATTATGGTTGATCGGCGACAAAGAAAGAGCTGAGTTCCCAATTACTCCGGTAATTTGAGGGGTAGGACTTGCTGATAGGTTTCCGGGGCCAAATGCAGTATCGAGGGGATTGCTTTGATTACAGCCAGCTAAATTAAACATGAAGATGGTCGTCACAGTTAAAAACAACTGCGTGTTCGTTTGACTCACGCTCAAACGACTCACTAGTGTTTTACATTTTAGAAAAAAAGACTCCATCATTTCATTCACTTGTCGTCGTCTCTCAAGACAAACTTAAGCATTAACAAGACAATACGAGCGTCCGAATTCGCTCAGTTTGCGAGTTAGGTCCCCACTAAAAATGACAAATTGATGACGGCAGCATTAATTGTTTTGTCTTGTGCTCTCAACAGCGACTTCTTTAAAGAGACTTCAAACCAATTTGAGAATGCTTGAAATGAAAACATGGCCCCTATCGTAATTCCTGATGCGGGATAAATTTGACTGGTGCCATTCAAAAATAATTGATCTAAACCTAATGCCAATGACAAGCGCTGCGTCGGTAAACTGAGTTCACTTTTAAGCAATTTCTCGTGGCTATAAATATCGGAACGGGAACTTTGATAGGTGCCAAAAACCGAATACCGAAGCTCTGCTCCGAGACCTGTATACAAAAGCGAGGTGTTTCCAGCAGTCGAAGCCACTAAAGCAAGACTCGGAAGGATAGACCAGCGTGGATCTAGCGCAAACTCAAAACCAAATCGTGCACCTAACCCATAAACCTGAGTCGAGCTAATATCCAAGGTACTTAATTCCAATCCCATTAGTATTTGAGATTTATTGATCGCCGTTTTTGAATAAAGACCTAAATCAGAGGCGTCATTTCCTTCTGCATGAGCATTGACGCTAAAGTAAATCAACAACAGAAGCGACACTTGCCAAATCCGTTGTAATTTAGGCTGCCTTTTTTGCAATTTCATTTGAACTTGTATGATTCTCTTTATGGTCTGAAGTAAGATTCTTTAGTGAATCCCGCACGATTTGTTCCATCATTTGGTCACGCCTGTTTTTAATCATCTTGGATTGATACTCTAAAACAAGCGGTAATTTTTTCTCAGATATTGATTCCTTCAGCTTCTCCAGGAGAAAGTCGGGCCCAATCCAAATTTCACTTAATTGACTTGCAGGCCAGTCGAGCAACATTTCTTTACGAGTTTCGAGCGGGAGCAAAGCAAACCACACGATGGACATGATTTGCCCACGCATTGATTCCGGAATGATATTTGGATTTTGAAAGATCGATAATTCATCACTTTCAGAAATTTGACCAAAATCTAGGCTCTGATTAAAATTTCTGGCTTCAGAGATACCATTAAATTCGTACCTCGCCTTCTTGTTGTTTTGCTGGCTATTTAACTGAATCAATTCAACTACCGAGAAATGAAATTCCTTTTTACGTATTGGTGAGCAAACATTCCAAACCCCCGCATCTTCGCGGATGAGTCCTACTAAATCTTCATTGGAAACATGAATAAGCGGAGAGGCTTTGAAATAGTAAGGGTGATGGTGAAAGTTCTCAGCTCGAGGTTCAATTTCAATTAAATATTCCGAATACCGTTCCGCTTTATTCCAATTATTTATTAAACTTTTCTTTTGTTCAATATTCATCTTTGTCCAAAGATAAGCTGCATAACCATCTTTACGAGACCAGTAACAATCTGAGATGAGTGAAACTAAGGAATCGATTGAAAGAGCTGCGATTGATTCATCATCATTGCCTGTCGCCCTTAAAGGAGAATGAACATCCGCAGTGTTTTGAAGTTTGGAATTCTGAAATTCCTGCCCACTTGCTGCCTGCGCTGCCTGTGGTGCAGACTTACTTCGGCTCTTGAACTCATTACCGATGTCTTGAATGGCTTTGACTTGATCACGACTTGCACGCTTAAAAGCAAATACGCCAAAAGCATTTAAGACCAGAAACCCTGATAATACACCAAGAGCTCCCAGTCCTATATAGAAAAAATGATATAACTTTTGTTCAAACTCATTAAAAGTGTTGTTAAATTTCTGCGACTCGTCGCTCAGTAGTTGGATCGGACTTTTTACAAATGCTAATAAATTCTCATTGAACTCTATGGTTACTTTACCACGAGGCACGCCTAATGACGTCTCAATCACCTGCTCAAATAATTTTGGGAATAGGCTTTTTTTGGAGCTAATCGTGACTTTAATCCTCTCGATATCTTGAGCTGAAATACCACTACTCGTAGCGGTACTCTCTAATATC
>CAIMWN010000102.1 GCA_903845155.1 Oligoflexia bacterium | reverse complement strand
GCTGGCTTTGGCGAGCATTCTCCCCTATTCTGTCTCCACCCATGACAAACATTAAAGGACCTAAATCAGCGACCGATTTCATGAACGAATTCAACACCGATACTGATGAGGAGATGGAATCCACTCCCGTTAAAACGAGTGAGGATGACTACGCTTCACTGTTAAGGCAATCATTTAACAAGGCCGATAAAAAGTTAAAGGTCGGTAACAAAATTCAAGGTAAAATCTTGAACTTAGGGTCACAAGACGTATTTATTACTACGGGAACTCTCCACGACGGCGTAATTCAACGTACTGAATTATTAGATGCAGAAGGAAATCTCGCATTCAAAGTCGGTGACGTCATTGAAGTTTATGTCACTTTAGTGAAGGGCGACGATATTCGTCTCTCCAGAAAGACTTCTGATCGTCATCTTGCTGATGACATCAAAGGCGCTTTCGACAATAACCAGGCAATCACTGGACGTATCGTTGAAGTTTGCAAGGGCGGAGTTCGAGTCAATATCAAAGGCAAACTGGCATTCTGCCCGATCAGCCAAATTGATTCGGCCCATATTGAATCTGCAGACGAATTTGTGGGTAAAAGTTTTGATTTTAAAATTACCGAATTTTCAGAAGGTGGAAAGAACATCGTTGTTTCTCGCCGAAAACTGCTGGATGCAGAACGAGAAGTGGGCACAGCACACTTTTTATCTGAAACCAAGGACGGAGATATCGCCACTGGAAGAGTGACCCGCTTTGAACCTTTTGGTGCTTTCGTAGAACTGGCACCTGGCGTGGACGGCCTTGTTCATATTTCAGAAATTGCATGGTCACGCATTTCAGCACCTTCTGAGGTTTTAACCTTGGGCCAAACTGTTACGGTAAAGCTATTGAAACGCGAAGTGCTCAATGGAAAAGCAAAAATTTCATTATCGATTAAGCAAGTCACACCAAAAGAAGATAAGGCCGCCGATCAATCAAGAGAAGCTCCCGCGAAAGATGATCCATGGCAGAAACTTTCAGTTGGTCAAACTTATACAGGAAAAGTAAATCGGAAAGAGCCGTATGGACTTTTTGTACAGATTGAACCGGGCATCACAGGACTCCTCCATAAATCAAGAGTCGAAGAAAATCATGGTTTCCATTTTGAAAAAGTGCGCGTGAATGATCCAATCACCGTGCAAATTGCAGAGATCAGAATGAGCGAACGACAAATCTCGCTCGCGCTTCCAGGCGACGCCACTGAAAGTGATTGGAAGTCCACATACCAGCAAGATTCTAGTGCTTCAATGGGAACCCTTGCGGGCAAAATGAGCGCGGCACTCCTAAAGAAAAAATAACGAATTGCCCTCAAACGAGCCAAAAGAAAGCTTAAATCCTTAATGCTGCGAATGTAGTGATGATCACCATTACTTGACTAAAACACTATTTTGCAATAAACTGATAATGTGTAGATATTCTTTTCTCACTACACTTGCCGGGGGGCATATGTTTTTGCTCAACACTATTCCATTCGTCAGAAGTCAGGTGCATTTCACCCTACTCTTCCTATTCCTGTGTGCGTGCAGCAGCCAACCCAGATCAAGCAATTCTGCCACTCAATCTACCATACTCACCAATCAAGAACTTACTTCAAGCTGGACTCCCGAATATTCCAGTTTGGTGGGCTACTGGAAATTGAACGGAAACAACGGTAGCAGCATCGACGATGGCGCTATTATTTTAGCGACGATTGGCGCTAACGGAGTATCCACCAACTCGGTCGTTCCACCTGAAGTCTTAGCGATCACCCCAGGACAAGTTGGGCAAGCGATGCAATTCGATTACGCTCACCAATTAAATGTCAACTCGGCGGGATCAATCAGTGGCGCCTTTACCGTTCAAACGTGGGTAAAATTTGATTCACGTAATTCCATGGGACATACCTTATTCAGCACCAAGAACACCAATGACCACGGATTTGATTTTCAAATTCAATCCGATGGCACCGTTCATGCTGAAATCGGAGACGGAAGTAACTGGCTGACTACGAATGCAGACGCCAGCGATACCTTTACAGCAGGCGCGTGGCACCAGGTAGTATACAGTGTGAATCAAACGGGTTACTCCATCTACCACAATGGTGCGCTGATCGGCTCCGGTACTTTCTCAAACGCAACCCCCCTCCTTTACGATTCCACTCATCAAATAGTATTAGGGGGGAATGATTATTTCGGAGGAGCGCTAGATGAGGTGGCTGTATGGGATGTTGCGCTCTCCTCAACAGATGTCACCGCACTTTATACTCACGGTTCTGCAGCAATGGCCATCGATGTTTCATGGACTCCACAGTTCAGTGAAATAAAGCAATATTGGAGTTTCGATCGAACACTGGGCCCTCTCCACTACGGAGACACGATCACTGCGATGATCGGAGATCATGGAACAGTCGGCGGCTCGGAACCGACCATCTATATTAATGGTATTGTAGGAAGCGGGATTCAATTTGATCAAAATCATGTCATAGCCGTTACTCCTACCAGTACTTTAAGCGGAACATTCAGTGTGCAAGCCTGGGTAAAGTTTGATGCTGACAGTGACTACAATGGATCTATCTTTGGAACTCGCTCGCCGAGTGATCAAAGTTTTGATTTCAAAATTGATAGCAACAATAATATTCATGGAGACATCGGCGACGGCACCAATTGGTTAACCAACAGCGCAGATGCAAACGAATCTTTTCCCAGCGGCGTCTGGCATCAAATTGTTTACACAGTGACCCCTACTCAATACAAAATTTATCATAACGGAACAATGATTAGCTCTGGTGCTCTCTCCGGCACTCCTTTGCTTTACGACAGTACTCATCAAATCGGAATCGGAGGCGATAGCGCCGATGGAGGTGAAGCATTTGGTGGCAAGTTAGATGAAGTCGCCATTTGGGGCGCACTTCTCTCGGATTCAGATGTAGCGACCCTATACACCCAAGGGTCCGCTGGCACCGCGATCAATGTTTCTTGGGCTCCTCAATACTCAAGTATTCAACAATACTGGGCCCTGGATGGCACACTCGGCACAATTCAAGATGGGGCCGACATCAGCGCAAGCATTGGAGATCACGGCACTATCAAAAACACGAGCAATGCAAACGTGAGTCCAAAACAAGCGCTCCAATATGCCGCCGGAAAAATCAATCAAGGAATCGCCTGTCACGGCACCGGTGACCAAATTAACATCACTCCATCGGGCACCGTTTCCGGCAGCTTCACCGTTGGTTTATGGATCAATCCCACTTCATCGGCTTTGGGAAGTGGCGCAATGATTGGTACAAATTCGAATGGTAATGGATTTGATCTTAAGATTAACGGAGATGGAACCTTGCATGTTGATTTTGGAGACGGTACCGGTAACTCACTCTCGAGAGATGGTCTTACCGTTCTCACAGCAGGGAACTGGTATTACGTTTCATGCACCGTTTCGAGCTCCGGGTACGCGCTCTACGTGAATGGAGAGCTAGACACGGAAGGAAATAATTCAAACTTCCAATACAACTTTCTTTACGACAGTGATCACCCCATTGCCATTTGCAACGATACCACCACTGATAGTGGAGGATTCCCCGGCATTGTGAACGAAGTTGCAATTTGGAATAAAACGCTCAGCCCCAACGAAGTACTTCAAGTTTTTCAAGGGCAATAAAACCGTTCAATAAATCAATCACTAAGCCAACTGAAGTGAACTCATCTTTTTGACTTGCACATCAATAGATATAATTCCTCGGATCGCGAATATTTCACCGATGATGATCCCTGCAAGGCCAATATAAAGAAGGACAGAGGTCCCACCAAATCCGATGATCAGGAAAATCATTGCCATTCCAGTAAGACCAATCGCCAAAACGATGAGCGCCAGAATGATTTTTAAAATCCAACCTAAAACAGAAGCCGGCGCACGCGGGTAGCGTAAAATTTATTGTGTAGATTCGGCAGGAGCTTTGAACCAAGCGAGCCGCTTCTGGAAAGTGATTGGGTGCTTTTTCCAATACGCTTCCATCCGAATAGATACAACGGCTAGAAGGCTGTAGCAAGATTTTTCG
>CAIMWN010000101.1 GCA_903845155.1 Oligoflexia bacterium | reverse complement strand
GGCCTCAGGAGTTGAATTAATCTTCATGAGTTCTTCTCGAGACGGGGCACTTAAACGCGGTAAAAAACGGGGAACTAACGAGCAATACTGGATATAGGCTTCTCCAAAAACATCGGGGAGCTTTCTTTCTTCATTTTCTATTACATAGTGGTAGTTCAAGAAGAAAATAAAGCCCATGACCAAAGTAAGAAAATACATTTTAACGCTAATCGTGAATCCAATCACCATGATAAATGTGCCCAAATAAAGTGGGTTACGAGTAAATTGATAAGGACCACCCACGGCGAGTTTTGATTCTTTTCTCAGAAATCCACTGGAGTAGAAACGAAGGGAAGCTCCCAATAGACAAATTAAAATCCCAGGCAAAGTAGGGTACCGCGTGACTCTAATGATCAACAGTATGGAGAAAAACCAAGCAAGATGAAACCGGCGGCGACCTGAGAAAAAGTTCCTCAAATCTTCATTATTTAAAAGTGACATGTGGACGAGGTTAAATAAAAGCTATGAATTTAGCAAGTGCTTAGGCGAGCTTTTGATCGTAACGCTTCTGTTCGCGCTCGCGAACTTCAGCACCCTCGAGACTCAGCCGGGTCCAAGGTATAGCGAGTAATCTTTTTTCTTCGATCGGGTCATCGGTTTCTTCACAGATGCCGAATGAGCCATTTTCCAATCTTCCGAGCGCTTCATCAATTTCTTTGATTTTGGCCAGAAATTTATCGCGCTGATTGAGTGCCTGAGTTTGACTGATGTGTGCAGAAGCAAGATCCGCTTCATCCCCCACCATTTCAGTAGAAAGCGAAGGATTCAACGCTTTCAAACCATTCAAAGATTCTTCCCTAACTTTGAGTAATTTCACTCTGCACTCATCAAATAGTTTTTGTCTATTTTGTCCCATGTCTAAAAAACCTCCCACACTTCATCATGAAGTGCTCCAACAGCTTCATCTATATTACACAATGTTTTGAGAAAAATAGAGAGTGTTTTTTTTGACACTGACTTTTTTTATTGTATTCGTTTGAATAGCGCCCGAACGTCAAAAGTTTGTTCAATATTGTCAATATTAAGGTAATCTTTGACGATTATCCCAAGATCTTCCTCACCAAGCTCACAGAGAAGTACATAGGCAGACTCTTCAGAGCGACTTTGAACCACCGCTTCCGCTAGAATCTCTCTACTTCTCATGAAATAAAGCAACTTTTGAATTGCTGCCAAAGGCACACGAAATCTCTCGGCGAAATCATTCGCTGTCATTGGGGTTTGTTTTTTCTTAAACCTGCTTTGAAGTTCATGAAGCAACTCAATCAAAAGCGCAGCCTCGCTCAAAGTAGTATTCGAGAGCTTTCTTCCAATAAACGCACTTCTATTTTGAAGCAAAAAACTTACTTCGGCGCCGAGAATAAAGAGAAGCCACATTACATAAATAAAAAACGCGATAATGGGCAACACTCCCGCTTTTCCGTAGGCCGTATCGGTTCCAAATTTGAAATAAATTTTGAGCACATTATTTGCCGCCAAAAACAAAACCGAGCTCACTCCAGCACCCCATAAGGCGCTTTGCCATTTTACTCTTACATTCGGAAAATATCGAAAAACGAAGGTAAGCAATAGAAATACGAATAACATTGGTAATCCAGACTCCAGCCACCCTCCGGCCTTACCTGCACCAAAGTGCCCAATCAAGCCCGGAAGCGAAAGCGCAGTCAACGCAAAAAACGGCAGAATGACGGTTCCAAATACAAAATTTTGAATGCGATCAAACCAGCTTCGGTCTTCGCTTACTGACCAAATGCGATTCATCAGTGACTCCACATTGAAGAAGACTTTCGCGGTAATCCAAATGAGAACCCCTAATGCAAAAACTCCAATAGAGGTGCTCTTTTGATTGAGTCTCAATAAGTACTCATCCTTAAAATCTAAAATGAATTTCATTAAATTCATGCGATGCTCTTCGGGAATGGGCTGCAGTATCCTCAGCAAGAAGTCTTGAAATTCATTCTGCACCGGTCCCCATTGCGAGAAGAAACCCAGCAAAAGGAAAACCCCCGCCATCAAGGGCATAATTGAGAACAACGTAAAATAAGATAGGGATTCGGCCCTGATCGTAACGTCATCTTTCAACACTTCATGATAGAGCATCAAAATCCACCGTCTCAGTTGATACGGTTTTCTTCTAAGTTTTTTAACCTCACTGATCTCTTCTTGGTGGAGGTCACGGATCTTCACTTCGATTTTTTCTAATCTGCGCTCTTTTACCGACACACGTCCCCTATCGGCAATGGGCGCCATTCTCTACAGGGTTTCTATTGTCAACAGCTTGACTGAGTGCTAATATTCCGACCCATGGAAGTACTTAAAGTAGATTTTACCTCCCCTGAGGCCTCCAATCGATTTTGCTATTCACTCAAAACTACCGGCTTCGCAGTGATCACACATCATCCTATTCCGATGGATCTGGTAGACCGCGTTTATCAAAAATGGGCGGAGTTTTTTAACTCTAGCGAAAAGTATCAATATACTTTTACACCCGAATCGCAAGCAGGTTACTTTCCTTTTCGATCCGAGAACGCTAAAGATTATAACATTAAGGATCTAAAAGAGTTTTTTCACGTTTATCCACGCTCGAAACTCCCTGAATTTCTATTTGAAGATTCCTGGGATCTGTATCATCGCTTGGTTAATTTTGGCGCCGACCTTTTAACATGGCTCGATACCGAATCACCGCCTGCGGTGAGGAAATTATTCTCAATGCCCCTTTCACAAATGACGACAAACTCGGATGAAACGCTACTACGAGTCATTCATTACCCGGCAATCACCGGAGATGAAGAGACAGGAGCAATTCGTGCAGCCGCTCATGAGGATATCAACATCATTACTCTCCTCTGTTCTGCCACCGCAAGCGGACTTGAAGTCAAAGACAACAATGGAAAATGGCACCAAGTTCCCTGCGATCCAGGAAGTATAGCCATCAATGCGGGTGATATGCTTCAACTGGCTTCGAATGGGTATTATCGATCCACCACGCACCGAGTGATGAATCCTGCAGGTGCAGACGCAAAACTACCTCGTTATTCAATGCCACTTTTTTTACACGCTCGGCCTGAAGTTCTGCTGGGGAACGGAATTACAGCGAACATGTATCTCAAACAGCGTTTACATGAACTGGGACTTTTGAAGAAAAATTAGACTCACCTTTATTTGCGTGCACCAAAAATTGCAGTTCCAATTCGAATCGAGGTTGAGCCATTGGCGATTGCTTCTTCAAAATCATGCGACATCCCCATAGACAAGCCTGACCCCAAGATGGCTCCAAAGTTTTTTGAAATTTCCTTCATTTTTGAAAATGAAATTTTAGGCTCTCTGTCGGGACTCGGGATACACATGAGCCCACTAGGAATAACATGAGTGCAATCACTTATTTTTTTACAAACCGTTTCAAGCTCCTGAATCGAAAACCCGCCCTTTGATGGCTCGTCGTCAATATTGACTTGAATATATATTTTCATTTGTATCTGGGCGATTCCGGCTTGTTTGTTGATCTCTTGGAGAAGTTTCAGAGAATCAACCGAGTGAATTGCATACACATGCGCCAGCAGCGACTTAACTTTATTCGTTTGAAGGTGCCCGATGAAATGAAATCGAATTCCTGGCAGCTTTTCTTTTAGAGTCTTAGATTTTTCCAGTAGTTCTTGAACATAATTCTCGCCAAAATCTCTTTGGCCATGATTATAAACCTTTTCTATACATTCTGACGGCTGCATTTTACTTACTGCAATTAAAGTCGGTGGATCACTACGATTCACTACTCTGCAGGCATTTAGTATTCGTTGATGGACTCGTTCAAAATTAACTGCAACATCATTCATGCTTTAAATCCAAACTTCTTCAAATCCTCGACAACATGAGAAAGAGGTAATCCCACCACGTTCGTATAGCTTCCTTTTATCTTCTCTATCAAAGCCATCCCCTTGCCCTGGGCTGCGTACCCCCCCGCTTTATCGAGGCTTTCGCCTTCATCTACATATTGGGCAATCTCTGTCGTCGACATTTTCTTAATCCAAACATCCGTGCGAACCACACGGGTTTGTTTTTGAACAATCTTTCCGTCTCGAACTTTCAAAAGAGTGTACGCAGTATAGACGTGATGAGGTTTCCCCTGCAATGCACGGATCATGCGAATTGCTTCAGCAATGCTTTCTGGTTTTCCTAAATTTTTATTCTGAGCACTCACCACTGTCGTATCTGCAGCCAAAATAAGATGAGTCCCCGAATTCGCAAGCCCCCGCGAGATTTCACATGCCTTGAGTAAGGAAAGGCGAGCCACCATTTTTTTAGGGTGTTCACTCTTAATGGGGGTCTCATCGACATCGGGAATCAGAATCTCAAAGCTTACTCCCGCTGATTCCAGCAAATCTTTTCTACGTGGTGAAGCAGAGGCTAGAATGATCCTATTAATCATAAAATTGAGCTGAGAAAAATTTAAACTGACTCTTAAATTGTCGATACGAGGGAAATGCACGATAAAGGAGAGTCACTTCTGTCTTTGCTTTCGATTCACAGTGATAGATTAAACTGCCCCCCGTATTGAAAATAGTAGCAATTCCAAGTCCTGCACCCGCTTGACCCGCTCGAATGGTATAGTCGCGATCGCGGTAGTTTGCCGAAATATGATTGAGTAATCTTTTTCGATCTATACTGCCAAAAAAATCGGCGACACTAATCCCCACATAAAATCCGTCAAATCCAATATTCATTTCCACTACTTCCTGGCCCTTTAGAATTCGGTCGTCATTTCGTTCTGTGGCTGAGTAGATCGTTTTTCCGAAAGCATCACAGGGAGCATCAAACATCGCATTCATCAATATTTCATCGACTGAGTTCGCAATAATATTGGAGATTCTGGCAGGAATTTTGGCTGAGATTAAATATTGCCTCACCGCCTCTACCGCTTCTTGTTTTAAGTGTGTGTGATTTAAAAGTAACTTTTGAATTTTAGTTTCTTGTGCGAGATAATAACTGAGTCGGTGGGTGGTTACATTTTCGCTCGCCAAAACCTGACGGCCATAAAAACCACCATTTTGCTCCAAGTCTTGCTTGGGTCTTTGATAATAGGAACCAAAGAGTGGGCTCAGGGTTACATCACGGTTTTCACTCAGTTCACGGTCGCTCACAAAATGAATCCGATTCGGTTGAATTTGATTTGAGAATAAGCCGAGCCTCTTCTGAAGTTCATTCTCAAGATTTCTCAAATTACTCACATTGTCGACATCAACAAAAATTGCAATAAATTGAAATTCTGAAATTAAATCCACAGCCCTATCCACATTAGGCGCCACGATGAGCTCTGCTCCTACCTTAAGTGCCACCTCGGCAAGAAAAGTGGGGTCATCAGGATGATGAGAAAGAAGAAGTATTTCTTTTTTCATTAAAAACTACTCCTCCAAGAAATACAAATATTCTTCAGGATCATCATCAAACTGAGCTGCACATTCGGGCTTCTCACATTTTACCGCCGGTATTTTTAAATGATTCGCCTTGAGGTCACTTGTTTTACTACTGGCGATGAATTCACTTTGGCACTTCAAACACGAAAATGGCAAAAGTACGGAAACAACTTCGCCGCCACATGCAAAGTTTGAAATCATATTTAGCTGTTCAATGATGGGATGAGAACAATCGATAAACTTGAAAATCTTTCCCTGTGCCTTAATGTTCTGAAAGTAGCGCATCCACGTCTTCACTCCAACGGAGTTGATCCGGGTAATCCCCCGGCATTTAACTATTAATTCACCCTCAAAGGGGCCAATGAGCTGATCAAGGTTTACGTTCTCTTCAATTGTGCCATTGAGTTCAACTTCCAATCGATGATCTGTTTGTTGTTTATTTACCGTTAACACATCAATACCCTCTTTATGTTTCACCCAAACTACTGATATATTTATTAAAACAAAATGAAGCACACTCGCGCTACTCTTTTATTTATCTTTCGATTATACACCTGTTTTGCTTTCATTGTATCAGGTTGTTCCACTAGTCACGTGAATCTCATTCTCAGTCAAGATCTTGACCCTCTTATCGGTAAAAAAGATCTTCTTAAAATGCATAAAGAATCGGCTTCACTGTGGCACAGCCGAAACAAAAGAGAAGATCTAGACGCTTTTATTGCGCTCGAAGTGAAAATCGCCAAACAACCATCTCCTCCTCGTGAAGACATCATCCGACTTGCCCGTGCACACCATTTTTTGGCCGAGTACTTGGAGTCGAGTGAAGAAGAGAAAGCCAAGCACTTTGCATTGGGGTCCGATTATGCCGAAAAAGCACTCATTTATAATGCAAAGCTTAAAGAAAAAATATTAGTTGAAAAGCTGCCCCCAGAACAAGCTCTCAATGAATGCAAGCATCAGGATGCCGAAGCCCTCTATTGGTATGCAATCAACTTAGAGCAATGGGCAGAGAAGCAAGGACTCAGTACCCTCCTCAAATATAAGGAAAGGGTCAAAAAAATGATCGACCGCGTGGCTGAGCTCAGTCCTGAACTTCATCACGGCGCGGTCTATCGCTATTACGGAATTTATTACGCACAAGCTCCGGGCTTTGCTAACGGCGACACCAAGAAGAGTAAAACATCATTCGACAATGCGGTTGGAAAATACCCCGAATTTTTCGCAAATCATGTACTCTATGCTGAGCACTATGCGACAAAAATGGATGATCAAGCGCTTTTCAAAAAACAATTAACGATTGTTATTAATGGAAATCCAAAACTACTGAAAGAGTACTTGCCAGAGCAAACCCTAGAGCAAGAAAAAGCGAAACGATTACTCGAGAGGAAAACACCATGAGCCAGTCACACAAACCAGAAGAACTTTATTTATCAAATGGGATCCCCGTCATTCTCCAGCACTTTGAAGGACCAGTTGGAACCTTTCACTGGTGGAACTTGGTAGGCAGCACCGATGAGCGACCTGAAGAAGCGGGATTCGCACACTTTTTGGAACACATGCTCTTTAAGGACGCTGGTGCGAAAGACACAGGACAAGCTTCGACCGGCAAAACCGCACGGGTAATTGAATCACTGGGCGGCGAAATCAATGCGTACACCTCATTTGATCAGACGGTTTACCATGTCACGAGTTCAGAACAATATTGGGAACAGGTGATTGATCAATTTGCCATTATGGCGAAACCTCAGAAGTTTTTGAAAAGTGACTTCGAGCGCGAGCGTGAAGTAATTTTGGAAGAGCTTCGCCGAGGAGAGGATTCTCCAGACCGTCAACTTTACCAAAACTTATTTAGCCTGACCTACAAAAAACACCCTTACGGAAGGCCCGTCATCGGATTTAGCAAAGTACTAAAAGCTGCTACCGTTCAAAAACTGGAAGCATTTTACCGCAGGCAGTACGTGTCGTCTCAAATGGGGCTTGTTTTAGTGGGCCCTATTCACGACAGCAAGGGTGCCAGAAAGAAAAAAATACTCTCTGTACTTGAAAAGCGTTTTGGGAAAAATACCATTCCGAAGCGACAAGCCCCACCTAGACTACGCCCTATTGAGCCACCTCTCCATAAAGAAGCACGTTATCTGGCAAAACATTTTGATATTAAAACACCCGAGCTTGCGATTGCTTTCCGTGTCCCTGAATTAAAACACGCCGACATTCCTTCGCTCGAGGTACTCGCCGGGGTGCTCGGAATGGGCGAATCATCTAGGCTCTATCAAAAATTATTTTATGACAAAGCATTGGTCACCGATGCAAGCGCAAGCATTTATGTTCCACGCGACCCAGGGATGTTTTTACTCTCAGCTGAGTTAAAGAAAACAGAAGATTTAAAAGAAGTATCTGAAATTATGATGAATGAGCTAAAACTCATCATGAATGGCGAAGTGAAGAAAGATGAAATTGAACGGGTCATTGCGAATACGGAGAGTGAAAAACTCTATTCAAAACAAACGGTAGATGGACTTGCTAGTCGCCTTGGGTTTTTAAAATATTCACTCGGCGATTTAAAGTTCGATTCTGAGTATTTAGAACAAATTAAAGCCACTACACCACAGACCTTAAAGAAAATGGCAGAACACTACCTAGTTCCCCAAAGAATGAACTTAGCACTTCTTCAGCCCAAGGGCGAGACGCTCATTTCGTTCAAGGAAATTGATGCTCTCTTTTCAAAAATGGATCCAGTAAAGCCTGTTTCAAAAATCAAATCCTCTAAACCTAAAGAATTTTTGGAGCCAGAGGTGTTCACGACCTCACGCGGTCTCAAGGTTGCCTACTTTGAACGGCCCGGAACCCCCGTTTTCTCTATCTATGCAGCCGCCTTCGGTGGAACTCGTTATGAGTTAACTTTGGACGAGCACAACTGGGGTGCGAGCCATATGATCGCTCAAACATGGGCAAAAGGAACTCCCACTTACAACTCAAAGCAAATCAGCCAAATCATTGAAGGTAGCGCAGCATCACTGGATGGTTTTAGCGGAAGAAACACTATTGGTCTTCAATCGACAGGGCTGGTAAGAGATTGGTCGAAACTTTCCGCCCTCTTTCTGGAGACTCTTTTAGAACCTACATTTCTCGACGAAGAACTCATGCACGCAAGAAGAGTAACAGAAGAAATGATCAAATCGATTCCCGATCATTCATCACAAGTATGCTCAAAACTCTTCATGGAAAACCTCTATTTGAAGCACCCCTATGGGAAAAACCAATTGGGTTCCGTCGAACAAGTCCATGCTCTTAAGCGTGATCAGTTGAAGAAACTTCACCAAATGTGGGTTCACCCCGAAAACATGTCTCTTTCTATTTCGGGAGGCATTTCTGTGGATGAAGTGCGTGACTTTTTGGAATCACTCGATCAAGGTCTTGCTACTCTTTCTGGCAATAAGTCATTTCTATTCAAAAATGAGATTTCTGCAGAACCTAAGCTCACCGCCCCACGTTGGGCACATGCCGACTACAAACGCGAACAAACTCACATTATCGTGGGAGGGCTTGGGCTTTCTATGTTTGACCAAGATCGATATGCTTATCGAGTGCTTCAAAATATCTTGGGTGGACAGAGCGGACGGCTCTTCATTGAGCTTCGCGAGAAAAAATCGATGGCCTATACTGTATCCCCGATGTGTATGGAGGGATTAGAACCCGGGTATGTTGGAACCTATATTGCTTGTGCACCTCAAAAAAAGGATGAAGCCATTCAAGGGATTAGAACGGTGTTGGAAACCTTGGCCGAGGAGGGTCCCACCGCAGCAGAGATGACTCGATCGAAAAACTATTATTTAGGACAAAGGGCAATGGATATGCAAAGCACTTGGTCTCTCGCATCTAATTTTGGACTCGAGCTACTTTATCGGGGAAAAGTGAACACGGAGAGTGCAATCCGCAAAGAAATTGAAAAAGTGACTGCGAAGAATGTTCAAAAGATTTGTGAACATTACTTAGTAAAATCACCAATGATCACTGTTACGGTCGGCTAATCACCTAGGCAGGAGCCGAGGTGTGTGATTCCGGCAGGATTGCCGGAGCACATTGAGGCACGAGCCTAAATATAGGGTTGCGTAGCAAGCTGTGGAAGGATGCGTAAGCCACCGCGCTGGCAAGCCATCCCGAACTTTTGTTTGAAACTGGTGTCAAGGGGCTGTCACTGAAAGCTAGAGTAGCATTTTCATTTATAACGCGATTCTCAACCAAAAGGTCGGGACGACCTTTCGCCAAAAAACCAACTCATTGAGAATCAAGCCCTTTTCCGCGTAGAATAGTAGAAGTGAACATGGAGGTTCGCGCTACATGACTAAACTGACCCTCGATACAACGCCCGAGTCATTTTTTTACGAACTCGTTAGAAATGCCGTTGAACATCAAAAGGTGAGCGTTCAACCAGAAACTGAATTCTATCTGGTGAAACTCTTGAACCGCTTTATTTTTAGCGAGTCTCTTTATACCAAGAATACTGCTGGCAACATGGAAGAGCAACCGCTCGTCTTTTTATACAAAGAAGCCTTAGAAGCGGAAGCATCTCCCACTCAGAAATCACTTTTTCAAAATGTGGGTGACATTACCCTTTATAAGGCGGGCTTTTTTCAAGAGAGCTTAAACTATGCACATGTTGATTTGGGTTATTACATTGGCATGGGAGGCCTTGCTTATCAAAATGCTGCTCAACGAAGTGAAGAGAAACACTTCCGTCATCTGTTTAATGAACTCTCAGAAAAATTTGGAATCTTTGTAGATATTCTTTTAGAAGTGAGTGAAAAAACAACCGTTACTAAAACAGAACAAGACCTCCTTAGACTTTATGAAATGTGGTCTCGCACTGGAAGTGAGCGAGCCGCTCGTGCACTGATGCGCGCTGGAATCCAGTTAAAGAAGGACAATAAAAATGATTAAGAATTTAAATTTATTAGTGATGACATTTATTTTAGCAACCGCGTGTGTTCCTAAAGACAACTTCACAGCGAGCACTTCGGGCGGCACACAAACAACTGCCTCTGCAACAAGTACTTCGGGAAGTTATGGAACCAGCATTAATTCTTGTGGTGATATACAGGGTTATAACGACCTAAATACCTGCAAGCTTGCAACCTATGCGCAATGTTACCCCTCCACTAAGACAGTACAAAATGCGACCGCTACTTGTTATTTTCCGGTGGCGAATTGGCAAGGATGTTCGGCCACTCCGGCTACTTGGGTCTATGGCAATTGGTCTAGTTGGTGTAATCCCGACATGACCGCGCCCAATATTTTCATGAGTTCACGAAGTGCCACTTGCCAAACAACTAATGCAGCTTGCGATTGCATTAATGCTGCTCAAAATCAGCAATATTGCGTTGCCTATGGCGCCAATCCAAACGGCTATAGCCAATGTCCTTACTTTCCAAGTCCATATTCTTGCGCGACCCCTACCCCTACTCCCATTCCGAGTCCCACTCCGATTAGCTACAGTTGGTGCGCCAATGCAATTTTGGATTTTGAGGGTGATGATACCATTTTGCAATCGATTGTTGGCTACAACATGCAAACACTTTTGCCTTACTTCACTGGGAGAAATTATCGCCTAGCCACTTATCGATCTAATGATTCATCACTGAATTTTGGTATTCCACTTACTGCAACTGACCCAGTCAATGCCTATGTGATCAAAGTAATCGGTGCAAGACCATGCTGTAACTTTTTGGGAGTTTGTTATTCCCATCACGACAATGTCACCCTTCAATTATTAAAAAATGGGGTGATCATTAATCAGGCGAGCTCGCAGACCAATTGCGTGAGCTTTAATGGGGTCACCACTGAACTCAACAACGCACTAGGAAGCCTAAACGCCCCTACTTGTCAGTAACTAGGGCTCTTTTTCTAGCGTAACTGAAGTCATTCGATCGCCGACTTGAATTTGGTTAGCGACCTCGAGTCCCTCAATAACGTGCCCGAATACGGTATATTGTCCATCGAGATGAGGATGGGTTCCGAGAGTAATATAAAACTGTGAATCGGCTGAGTTTGGATCTGCAGAACGAGCCATCGCGACTGTTCCTGGCACATGCTTCTGCGTATTAAATTCTGCAGGTAGCGTTTGGCCCGATCCACCCATTCCTGAACCTGTGGGATCTCCGCCCTGCACTACAAAACCTGGAACTACTCGATGAAAAACAATCCCATTATAAAATCCTTTTTGAATCAGCTCGGCAACTCTCGCTGACGTTTTGGGGGCATCCTTGGGATAGAATTTAAATTTTATTTTTCCACGTGCGGTTTGGATCACCACTACCGCCTTTTCTAAATCGAGGTTGGTAATTGGATTCACATTTTCACCAGGACTGACAAAACTGTCTTTGGGCGCGTCACCGAACAACATCACGCCATAATATCCTGCAATCCCGGTTGCAAATACAATACTCGCCACCACGATACCGATCATTCGTTTTGAATTTTTAGCCATTTGTTGACAATTCCTCCCCATTTTAAGATGAACATACTAACGTGGATCAACAACATTCAAACGGTTTGATGGGATTTTGGCAACACTTAGATGAGCTTAAAGCTCGTCTTTTTCGCTGTCTCGTTGCGTTCATGATCGGGTTTTTCATTTGTTACTTTTTTACTAATAAGCATGTCCTTGAGTTTTTACAAAAACCCCTCTTTAACGCCCTCCCGCCTGATCAGCACAAACTTTATTTCACGAGTCTTTTTGAAAACTTCTTCACGCACCTTAAAATTGCTGGATACACCTCTCTTTTCCTGTTTTCACCTTACTACTTTTATCAACTCTGGGCTTTCATCGCGCCTGGACTGCATCAAAAAGAGCGGAAAATGGTAGTCCCTTTTATAGCATCTGCCTCCTTCTTTTTTATCGCGGGCGGGGCTTTTGCTTATTACGTGCTTTTCCCGATCGGCTTTAAGTTTTTTGTCACTTATGGCTTAGAAACGGATACGCCACTTCTCACGATCGACAGTTATTACGGAACCTGTTTGAAGCTAATTTTCATGTTTGGGGCTGCGTTTGAGCTCCCCGTGTTGATGATTTTACTCGGGTTTTTAGGTTTACTCGACTCTGCAACCCTCAAAGCTCAAAGAAAAAATGCCATTATCGGGATCACCGTCGTTTCCGCCTTCATTGCCCCGCCCGATGCGGTTTCAATGATGCTCCTGATGGCTCCACTCATTATTATGTACGAGGGAGCTCGCATTGTGATTGGAATCTTCGAAAAGAAGCGCGCCAAAGCTGACGGAACCCCGCCTAAAGACGAATACGATCCATTTATAGGGCAATCTCGGTAATTGCAGGGGCCCAAGCCTTTATTCCTTTATGCTTGATCCCCACATGCTCCCCGTGTTAGCTTCGTTGAATCCAAAAACTCTTTGTTCCTTCTCAATTGCGGGGAGGGGCTTTAACCAAAAGGAGACTATATGTCTAAACTTCCCGGTTACGAAACCGTAATCATCACTCGTGTCGATCTTACTGACGACGCACTCAAAACACTCAAAGACAAACTCATCGGAATCATCAAAACCTTTGGTGGCGATATGGTTTATCAAGAAGATTGGGGCAAACGTAAATTTGCTTACAACGTAAACAAAGAAACTCGTGGTCACTACACTTTCTTCGTATACACAGGAAAAGGCGAAGTAGTTGCCGAACTTGAACGTAACCTTCGTTTGAACGAGTTTGTTGTTCGTTTCATGACGATCAACCTTGCAAAAGAGTTTGATCTTGAAGTTTATAATAAAGAAAATCCAAACGGAACTCCACTCAAACGCGAAGAAAGACTTCCAGGCGCTGAGGGTATTTCACCGGTAATTATCTCTGCTTAATCGCAAGTTGAAAAAGAAGGAAATTTTATGACTAAAGAATATACAAAAGAATACAAAAGCTACAAAAAGAATGACCGTGACGATGATCGTTATAGCGACGACATGGATGATATGATGGGCGACGATCGTAAAGGTCGTAAATTCTCAGGCGGAAACAAAAAGAAATCTTGCCGTTTTACAGCAGGCGAAGAAGATGTTGCGAACATTAGCTACAAAAACCCACGTTTTTTAGCTACTTTCATGACTGAACATGGAAAAATTGTTCCACGTCGCATTACTGGAAACTGTGCATACGTTCAACGTTTGCTTGCTCAAGAAATTAAACGTGCTCGTAACTTAGCACTTCTTGGCTACGTTTCTATCGGTCCTAGCTCAAACTAAGATTATAGAAATGAGTAAAGACACTCAAAAACCAGGAGCAATTCCTCAATTCATTTTGAGGGTTGCTCCTTTTTTATTACCCGCACTTTTCTTTCAAAGTGCAATTTTTGCATTTATCTCCCCGCTTCCACTCTTCATTCTCACTCTGAAGAACCGGCTTTGGGTCAGCATTTTTGCCCTCGCTACTAATGCCATCTTTCTATTCACTACCAGTTCGCGCACTGAGCTCTATGTTGCATGCTTCCTCTGGGTTAGCATTGGAATCTGCTTTCCCTCGCTCATTAGACTGAAAATAAAGGTTCAAAAAAGTTTTACCATTTGCTTTATACTTTCAGTGTGCTTTATTCTCGCTACTTTTTACGCTCTTTCCCACGAAGCGAATCTCAACATCACTGAATACCTTAAGACCCAAATATCTTTAGGCGTGGATCACCTAGCGGCTCTACCCGATAGCCCAGTGAAAAAACTCATTGAGGAACAAGGGCGTACCGCGCTCATGCATCAACTCATGACTGAATTACCCTCAGGCGTTCTCATTAGTCTCATCCTCATATTCTGGATTAATCTACTCTTTGCATCACAGCTCATCCGTGGGTTTCTCAGTAAATCGTTCTGGGCCAACTTCAAAAACCCGGAATGGATGATCTGGCCGACCATAATCTGTGCGGCAACCTTCGCATTTACTGAACACGCGCCCTATTATTTAGGCCTCAATGGTTTTAAAGTTTTTTTGGTTTTCTATGGATTACAGGGACTTAGCGTGATTACTTTTTTACTGAATCGCTATAAAGTTCATGGCTTTGGGCGTGCGATCCTCTTTAGCCTCGCCGTTTTTCTCGCCATGCCTTTGGTGCTTTCGCTCGGTTTTTTTGACCTCTGGTTTGACTTTCGACACAAATTCGTGCAATCATAACCCCTTGAGTTCGTTGTAAAACCCCTGCGTTTTAGCGCCTCATTTCATAAATTTAGGAGATTCAAAATGTTAGTAATTTTAAAAGAAAACGTAGAAAATTTAGGCCGCATTGGTGATGTAGTAAAAGTAGCAGATGGTTACGCTCGTAACTTTCTCATTCCAAAAAAGATGGTTGCTCCAGCGAATGAAAATAATATCGCTGCAGTTGAGCACCAAAAGAAATTACTCGAGAAGAAACGCTCGGCTGAAAAACTTTCTGCTGAAGAACTTGCGAAAAAAATCGCTGGCTTCACTTGCAATATTTCTCGCAAAACTGGCGAGAAAGATAAATTATTCGGTTCAGTTACCACTGGCGATATCGCCGATGCTTTAAAAGCAGGTGGAATTGAAATTGAAAAACGCAACATTCACATGAAAGATGCCATCAAGGCACTCGGCGTTCACACTGTAGAAATCAAGCTTCTTCCAGAAGTGACTGCTAATCTTAAAGTTTGGGTTGTTAAAGAAGGAGCTTAAGGTTGTCTGATCTTTCGGGAAGCCAGCAAGTACCGGCATCTCAAAGAAAAAGACTCCCGAACGACCTTGAAGCAGAGCGATCTGTTTTAGGAGCCGTACTGGTAAACAACTCCACTTTGGATCAAGTTCGCGAAGTGGGGCTTGAAGTCCGGGATTTTTTCTTAGATGCACATCAAAAAATATTTGAAGTCGCATGCTTGCTTGCTGATCAAGGAAAACCCGTCGACTTAGTTACCATCACTTCTTTGCTTCGCGATCGCGGCGCCTACGACCAAATTGGCGGAGTAAATACCCTCACCAGTCTTTTTGATCAAGCCTCCTTTCAAATGGCGAATGTTGCCCACTATGCGAAGATCATTCGCGAGAAAGCGCTTCAACGCCGCCTCATCGAAACTTGCTCTGAAATCATGGACGAAGGCTTGCAGGGCGTAGAGAATACCGAACTCTACATTGATACTGCCGAAACCAAAATTTTTGAAGTTTCGCAAAAGAAAATCCAGCGCTCATTTTCTTCGCTTGCAGAGGTCATTTCACACAACATGAGCCGCGTACAGGAACTCTTTGTTTCCGGTGGTGCGGAAGTGGTCGGTCTATCAACTGGTTTTCACGACTTTGACAAGATCACCTCAGGTTTACATCCCGGCCAAGTGATGGTGCTTGCTGCACGTCCTGGTATGGGTAAGACCAGCTGGTTCACGTCTGCCCTCTTACATTCATCGGTAGTACAGAAATCAGTGACCGCGCTTTTCTCACTCGAAATGTCGAAAGAGGAACTCGGCTTTAGGTTTTTCTCCGCCATTAGTCGTATTGACTCCAAACGAATTAAAACAGGTTCCTTATCGAAAGAGGAATTTCGAAGGCTCATGGGTGCTGCAGAACAGTTGGCACAAGCGGGCATTCACATTGATGATACCGCAGCTCTCACCGTGATGGATCTTCGCTCCCGTTGTAGAAGATTAAAAGCGAAGGAAAAACGCCTTGATTTGATTGTGGTGGATTATCTTCAATTAATGCGAGGACCACCCGGCAGTGCGGGAAAAGCCGGAAATCGTGAACAAGAAATTTCAGCAATTAGCCGGGGTTTGAAAGAACTCGCCAAAGAAATTGGTTGTCCTATTATTGCATGTTCGCAGCTGAGTCGTAACGTGGAGAGCAGAAACGATAAACGCCCGATGCTTTCCGATCTCCGCGAATCTGGAGCGATCGAGCAGGATGCCGATATGGTTTGTTTCATTTACCGAGATGATTATTACAATCCAGACTCGGAAGAACGCGGGATCGCAGAAATCATTATTTCAAAAAACCGTCATGGCGAACCAGGTACCGTAAAACTTGCTTGGATGGGACAATACACCTTGTTTGCAAATTTAAATAATGATCAACCCACTATAGGAAACCCGAATCCGAGCGGAGCGCCAGTGATGCGTAAATCATCCACGCCGTCTGATGAGTTCAGTCTTTAATTAAAAAAATATTTACTCTCTAGGAAATTTCATTCAGTAACAAAAACTTTGAATTTAGCGTTCACCAATAATTGACCTTCGGTACTCATTACTTCCCCTACCACCATCTTAATCGAGGCCATCACCCTTACTGCTTTCACTTTTACTTGAACACGGCCACCAGTTTTTATCGAATCGTTCCACTCTTTCCACGTTGCTTCCTCACAGTATTCGACATCGGTTAATGCAACGAGATAAGCTTTTGAAGACTTTAAATTTGCGCCAACAGCGAGAGCATAGCCGAGACCTTGCGCCATCCACTCTATAGGGCTTGATTGACGAATACCCTGGCCAGAAAAGTAGTGTGCGTTGGGGTCAAGATCGACTTCGCAAGTTCCACCTGTTTCGTCAGCACTAATTACGCTCGAAATCCAAACCATGGGTGGTCGGTGAGGAAGTGCGGCTTGCAAAGATTCCACTAAAATGGGAGATTGGGTACTCATGTTGATAGATCCTAAGAAATATTTCATTTTCAGTAAAGGACCAAAGCCTCTCACTTTAATTTTTAAAGTACCGGGCGAGTTACCTTATTTTGACGGCCATTTTCCTGGAAACCCTATCCTGCCTGGAGTCGCCATTGTAGACGCAAGCTTGGTAGCGATATCGGAAATCACAAAACAAGATTTATTCGTTAAGAAAATAAAATCTGCGAAATTTTTAGACTTAGTTCAACCGCATGATGAGATTTCCTTAGAAATAGCTGAAACAGCGCCGAGTAGCTGGACTGTAACCTGGAGTAAACTTAAAGACGGTACCCCTCATAAAACTGCAGAAGTCATTGTTCAGTTTTAGTCAGTAATGAAAAAAAATGACCGCACCCTTTAGCTAATTTTGATGAATGAGCAACATGAGGGCTTGGTTCCGATCAATCTTGCCATTTGATGTGACTGGTAGTTTTGGAATTGTTAGGCAAAACTTTAAGTCAAAGAAGTAAGCGTATTTCACTTTGAGGAAATCCTGTATTTTCTTTTTCAATATTTCAAATTCAGCTAAATGGTCCGTCACCAATAAGAGACCAAGATCTTCGCCCAAACGTTCATCAGGAACAACGACACCCACCACGCGAAGCCCTATCTCTGCTTCAATCACAGACTCAAGATGCTCGAGATAATATTTAGTTCCGCCCCGATTCAGGACTAACTCGCTCCTGTTTTTGAAAATGTACATTTCATCCGATGCGCGAATATGGATGTCGTCTCTGATGATGACTCTTTTTCGAAAAACAATTGTTTGGTCTTCAATAATGGCAAGGCAGAGTGACTCACCTGAGAACTCCAGGCCCTCACCCGGAATCACCCTAATGCGCAAATGTGGAAGTGGGTACCCGATTTCTCCGTCTTCCTTGGGAACATGTCCTGCGGGATGGTGTGTAATCCCGGGGCACGCTTCCGTGGCTCCGTAGCCAATGCTTGGACTTTCAATTTTTAATTCGTCTCTCACATTGAACCACTGCGCGACCGACACTTTTGCTCCTCCCATAATGCAACTATAGGACGGTGCTAGCGTTTTATTGTGTTCCTTCAAATACGCTGCAAGATCGTGAAAATGAGTGGGAGTGCCCAAAGTCAATAGAGTCTCCATATCTAGGCTTGAGCGGAGTTCGTGCGCCAGTGTAGAGTAACGTCCCTCAGAAAACCAAAGTTTCCGATTATAAATAATGGAATGGATATAACCTAAGGTGAGTCCAAAGGTGTGAAACGCCTGTGGATAACAAAAAATATCAGTGATTTTCGCGGGATTAAAAAATGTGAGGATACCTTCAAGTGATTTCTCTACGTTATTTTTAGAATAGAGACTCAGGCGTGGGGAACCGCTTACTGTCCCGCTTGTAAACACCCCAAGTACAGGTACATCGGGATAAACAATCTGCTCGTCACATTCATTTAATACTTTTTGTTCCTTAAGGATTTCCGCAATCGCATGAGATGAAAAATCACCCAATATATGAATTTTCCCCTTGGGTAAAACCCTGATCCAATTAAAGTGATCTAACTTAGGTGGGCAAAGAATAAAAAGATGGTTTTCACTCCAAGACTTCTTTAATCCTTCAAATAGTTCATTCGAATGGTGTCCGCTATAGACATAAATTTGCATTAAAGTACTTTTCTTTGAAGAATGTAATTGTCTTCGTTCCACATATCGCCAGCCACTGCTGAGGTAAAGCCTTTGCGTACGTTATCTAGAGTAAGCGTTTTCTTCATGTCTTTTACAAAATCACCTTTATAAAAAAGATTAATCAACGAATGAAAGCGATTTACGCCGCGATCAATATCTTCTTTATATTTTTGGCCCAACCCTGAGTCGTCAAAAGTGGCATTTTCTTTCAAACACTGAAGTATAATGGGAAGTGCAAGTTTTGCCGACGTGCAAGCCATATGTACTCCAGACGAGAACATGGGGTCCAAAAACACTGCAGCATCCCCGATTAACATCCAGCGTTTACCCGTATAAGTTTCGCTGACGTGTGAATAATTCGAAATCACCGTAATTTCAGTAGTGCGTTCCGCTCCAGCCATCTTTTCTTTCACACGAGGGCTTTTGGCGAGCATGGTGTTCAGATATTCTTCCAAATCTGTGCCTGCATTAAAAATCTTGGTGCTACACACCACCCCTACCGAAGTAATGTCCCCTTTAAACGGAATTACCCAAGACCAAGCCTTCTCGGGAAGCATCCCGATCAGGATGTCTCCTTCATGCTTGCCCTCGTTTCGCTTTACACCAAAGTAATGCGCAAAAACTGCAACATTATTAAGATCGGGGTGAATTTTGCGAACCTTATTGTTCTTCCCTAGCATGGCATCTCTACCGGTAGAATCGATCACAAATTTAGCTTCGTATTGATCTCCTTTGTTGGTGGTCACCACACAATGAGTATCTAAAAACTCTACGTCTTTTACCCGCACTGGTTGATAAACAGTGGCGCCCTGCTTGCGGGCATTATCAAGAATGTCCTTATCAAATTCCTTGCGTTCCACTTCAAATGCACTAGGAATCTCCGCATTAAAACCATCTTCAAATCCAAAATAGACTTCATCATGAGAAGTACAGTCAGCAAAACGTGCTCCATATTTTCGAATATACTTTCCGGAATTTAAGGTTTCATAAAATCCAGACTCTTTAAAAATCGGCATAGAACTGGGGAGTAAAGATTCACCAATATGAAAACGAGGAAAATCTTCGCGTTCAAAAACTGCAACATTTACATTTTGCTTTGCAAGTAGCGCTGCAAGGGTACTTCCACCTGGTCCACCACCAATAATAATCACGTCATGTTTTTTCATCATGTACAAACTCCCTCTCCTTTGTTTTTTGATAAGTTTTTTAATTTTTGTGTCAGTTCATTAATTTGCTGCCCTAGTGAAGAATCTTTTTTAACCCTAGGTACCACTGAACGAACGAACTCGTACATCTCCTTTGATATAGTGCCATTCAATTGAATTTTTCTAAAATCAAGCGCCTGCGTGTAACAGATCAGCACCATTGCTTGAATAGTAAAAAGTTGTTCAATCATTGCTTGGCACTGAACGGCAGAAGACATCCCCAGACTCACTTTGTCTTGATTGTGGCACTCGGAAGAACGTGAAAAAATACTATTAGGAATGGCTTTTGCCATGATCTCAGAGGTAATGGCCGACACAGATTGATGAAGCCCCTTGAGACCATGATGTAAAAAACGACTCGCTTCAGGGATCGAATCCCAGTCAGCGAGATTAGGAGGAAGACCGCGATTCGATTTTTCATCGACCACCAACATTAATTGACGATCAAGCATATCTGCAATGTGAGCTAAACAGATTTTGAGGTAATCCATGCTGTGGGCGAGGTAACCACCGTAAAAATTTCCGCCCGTGCCGAGACTTCCGTCTTCCCCGATCAACGGATTATCTGATGCGCTATTAATTTCGGCTTCTAGCCACTGCCATCCCTGCTCGACCGTATCCAATACCGGACCCAAAATCTGTGGCGCACAACGAAGAGAATAACGATCTTGAACTGGACTACCTTCTGTCTGCGTCGGCGTTTGATAAGATTCTTGATCTAAAAACCTCTTAATCTTTTTTGCGACCGCAGTTTGACCAGGATGAATTTTTGCCTTTTCATTCACCAGCACTTCAAACGCTTCCGTTCTGCCTTTCAGTGCCATGCATGCCCAACTTGTTGATAGTGTGGCCATTTCGAGTAGGAAATGGGCGTGATTAAGGTTTACCAAGCACAAGCCAGCCATCGTGGAGGTACCGTTTACAATCGCTAAACCTTCTTTTGGCTTTAAAGTATAGGGCGGGATATTCGCCTTTTTCAATACCTCAGAAGTGAGAACCGGGCCCGCATCCGAATGCAAATAACCTTCACCCTGAATGGCGGCCGCCAAATAAGCGAGTGGAATTAAATCCCCGCTAGCACCGAGAGAGCCTTCGCAAGGAGTGACCGGGATCCAATTCCGTTCTAAAAATAATTTCATGCGCTCAATCAATTCAATGCTCACTCCCGAGTACCCCCGAGAAAGTGAATTGAGACGAATAAGAAGAGTGGCGCGCGAAGCCACCTCCGGAATGGTGGGCCCTGTTCCGCAATTCAAATAGGAGACCAGATTTTTTTGAAGTTCTTCAGACTGCTCTTTAGTAATAAATCTAAAACTACTG
>CAIMWN010000100.1 GCA_903845155.1 Oligoflexia bacterium | reverse complement strand
GCTTGAGTTGAAGATGACGAAGGCCAACGTATCGAAACAAATTAAGCATGAGGCCCCTGCATTGGTTTTTCAATCAATTCATCTGATTCAATTTGTCCGTCTCGAACTCTGATCACTCGATTCCCATAGGAGGCGGCTTTTGGATCATGGGTGACCATCACTATTGTTTTGCCAGTTTCCTTCACCATCTGAGAAAGGAGGACCAACACCGCTTCGCCCGTTTTCGTGTCTAGATTTCCGGTAGGTTCATCTGCGAGAAGGAGGAGTGGGTCACTAATGAGTGCTCTCGCAATTGCAACTCGCTGCATTTCACCACCCGAAAGTTGGTCAGGCTTGTGATACATTCTTTTTTCCATCCCAATCATTTTGAGCAAGTCTTTCGCTTTCGCTTCAACATTCTTCATGCTTTCCTGGTCGAGAAGTCGTGGAAGGGCAACGTTTTCAAGTGCCGTGAGAGTAGGGAGCAAATTAAAAAATTGAAAAATGAATCCTAATTTTCTTCGTCTAAAAATTGAAAGTTCATAGTCACTGAGGGATTCAATCGCTTCACCATTGAGAATGACTTTTCCAGAGGTAGGACGGTCTAAGCCCCCCATCAAGTGAAGGAGTGTGCTTTTACCAGACCCGCTGGGGCCCATGATCGCCACAAATTGACCTGCACTAATATTGAGCGAAACGCCACCGAGCGCATGAACGGTTTGATCACCACGTGTATATGATTTTTTTAAGGATTCGAGTTGAAGAAGCATGAAATTACATTCGCATGAAATCCCCCTGTAACCAAGGGGGGTTACTTGCTTTTTCAAATAGTTTGACGCTTGGCGGCGGCGCTGATATGAGTCCTATTCCAAACTTAAAGAGGACTTGTTTTATGATTAAAATAGCCGTCGGATTACTCATTAGCCTTTTATCAATGAGCACTTCTTTTGCTCAAGTTCGATTTCTCGAGCAAAGTGGCGATGCCATGAAGCTCGTCAATGTTCTCCTCAAACCGGAAATTCAAAAATGTCTAGACGAGAGTGGTTTTAGAGGGATCGATGTTCTTGCTCACGCCCGAAGTACTTCTATTTCAGAAAAAGGCCATGTCACCGTTTATCGAATTTTCATCGACCATTATAGAATTTTACCTGCTGATGGAGTGGCGCTTGAGAGTGTCTCCGAACTCACCATCAAAGCAACGAAGCGTTTAGTGAGAGCTGGTTCCGCAGCTGATTTACTGTGCGCCTTTGGACCCGCTTCGGAAATAAAGTAAAACCTTATTGGTGATCTGGGAATAGGCAGATAAACGTGGTCCCGCTGCCCACAGTACTATCCACCAAAACCTGCCCATCATGTCTTTGCATGATGTGTTTTACGATCGATAGACCCAAGCCTGTACCGCCCATTTCACGAGATCGGCCCTTATCCATTCTATAAAATCGCTCAAATAAACGATCTAAGTGGTGTACCGGGATTCCTAAGCCATTGTCGCTTACTCGCAGAGCGATCCATTTTTTCTGATTTCTAATTTCTTTGGACCAAGAAACCATAATTTTGGATTTTGGAGGACAGTACTTGATGGCGTTATCGATGAGATTGGTCATGACCTGATCCAAGCGTTTCGGATCGGCCAATACCACGTCGATATCGGCCTTGAATTCAACGAGCGTTTGTTTGGATTCCGCAAATCTCTCCAGGTGTTTAATCACGTGCGCGGTAATTTCAGCGGTATCGAGTTCAGAGCGATGTAGCTCATCTGCTCCTGATTCGATCGCAGACAAATCCAAAAGGTCATTAATGAGTGCAAGCAAACGATTTGAGTTTTTTAAGATTATTTTTAGAAACTCAGGGTCAGCCGTTTTTCCTTCCTCAACATCTTGGAGAATGGTTTCAGTGTAACCCTTGATACTGGTCAAAGGGGTGCGAAGCTCGTGTGAAACGTTAGCGACGAATTCAATTCGCATTTTTTCGGCCTTTTTCAGGGCCTCAATTACATTTGCGTCTGTCGGTGGCACTGAATCGGAAGTCATTCTTGGCCTCTAAATCGGTAGCCAAACCCACGAACGGTTTCCACCCACTCAGCTTTATCTCCTAGCTTTTTTCTGAGACCGAGTACGGTGGTATCGATAGTGCGATCCACCACTGCGACCCCGGGTCCTTGAATGAGTTCAATCAATTGGGTACGCTCAAAAGTGACACCTGGCTGATCCATGAGCGTTGCAAGGAGCTTAAACTCATTTGGAGTGAGTGATAGCTCTTCTTGGTCATTCCAAATTTTCTTAGATGCGAGGCTCAGCCTGAGGCTATCAATTTTAATTTCCGATTTGATTTCGGCCTTAGGGGCAAGCGCTTCACCAGATTTTGCCGATCGTCTCAGCAGGGCGCGAACCCGAGCCACAAACTCTCTCACCTCAAAAGGCTTCGTGAGGTAATCGTCGGCACCAATTTCAAGACCCAAAACTTTGTCCATGGTATCTGCGCGAGCGGTCAATATTAAAATAGGTAAAGCGTGACTGAGTTTGATCCTGAGTGTTTTGCAGAGATCAAGCCCAGACATCTGCGGAAGCATCCAATCCAAAATCGCGAGATCATAGGTGTGAGTCGATAAGCTACCCAAAGCAGATTCAGCGTCTTCAAATGCATTTACTTGGTAACCTTCGCGCTTCAGGTGAAGTACTAAGAGTTCGCGTACATCGGTTTCATCTTCTACCACTAAAACTTTTGCCATACTTATTTCCGATCATCTATCAATAGCCCGCCTTGGGCAAGTTTTAAGCGATTGCCGCGCCAATCCACATGATTGTTGCAAACAATTTGTATCCACAGAGGGAGTGCTAGGGACTCACGCATCAGCCAGAATAGTGGAAAAAGCGTGAGGCTGTCCCATGAACGCTGACTTAATTTTATAAATTGGACTGCGTCAGTTAGAAAACAAATTCGCTGGAGCATATATACCTATTGATGATGTTCAGGGTATGGAGCTCTTTTAGAGCTGCACACATGTCGATTCCAATCTGCAGAACACCAAAAATATACGATTTCCCATAAAAAATGCTCAAGAGACGAAAATCGCACCTGTATAGCTTCAAGTTCAGATATACCTGTGTTTACTTCCAATGAATGCCCTTGC
>CAIMWN010000099.1 GCA_903845155.1 Oligoflexia bacterium | reverse complement strand
TTAAATTCATCCGCGAAAACGTAGACTCCGTAAAAAAAGCCATTCAACAAAAACGCGTCAATCTAAACCTCGACGAACTTTTGGGCGCCGACCAACAAGTCACTGAAATTAAGAAAAGGCTTCAAGTGCTTCAGGAAGAGAAAAACGCGAATGCAAAGAAAGTGCCTAAAGCATCTCCCGAAGAGCGCAAGGGATTGATTGAACATGGTCGCACCATCGGACAAGAAATTTCCGCACTTGAGCCTGAAGTATTAGTGAAAGAAGAAGAGCTCAAAAAATTATTGTGGCTCACTCCCATGGTGCCGGCATCCGACGTCCCGGTAGGGAAAGATGACTCTGAAAATGTAGAGCGCAAAAAAGTGGGAACACCGCCCGAGTTTCCTTTTGCACTCAAAGATCATGTCGATGTGATTTTGAAAAACAATTGGGCTGAGTTTGAAAGAATGGCTGCTGTTTCTGGAAGCCGCATGCTTGCGCTCAAAAATGAACTCGCGCTTTATGAGTTTGCAGTTCTCCGGTTCGCACTCGATTTTCTGGCGAAGAAAAAATCGCAAATCATTACTGTTCCTGCAATGGTGCGCGAGCAGGCACTTTATGGCACCGGCCATTTTCCAACCGGTCGCGAACAAGTGTATTATCTGCAAGAAGATGACATGTACCTTTCTGGTACTGCCGAAGTTCCGGTCACCTCACTTCATAGTGGTGAGATTTTAACCGAAGCGTCGCTCCCGATTCGGTATGGCGCATTTTCACCATGCTTTAGACGTGAAGCGGGCAGTGCGGGAAAAGACGTGCGCGGGCTCATGCGTGTGCATCAATTCAACAAGGTTGAACAATTTATTTTCTGTAAAAATGATGCAGACGAGTCTGCGAAATGGCATCAAGAAATTTTAGGAACTTCAGAAGAAATTTTACAAGCCTTTGAGCTTCCATACCGGATCATTGAAGTATGTACAGGCGACATGGGTGCAGGAAAATTCCGCATGCACGATATCGAAGCTTGGATCCCTTCTGAAAAGCGTTACCGTGAAACTCATTCTTGCTCTAGTCTCCATGATTGGCAAGCGAGACGGGCGAATCTGCGCTACCGCGATGCGAATGATAAGGTTCAGTTTATTCATACATTGAACAACACAGCTGTGGCGACTCCGCGAATTTTAATTCCACTTTTAGAAAATCACCAACTTGAAAACGGTGCGGTGAAAATTCCAAAAGCGCTGCAGCCTTACATGGGTGGCCTCGACCGCATCGGTGGTAAGTGATAGGGCGCTAAAACGCGGAGGCGCTTCGCACTTTGGCCCTTTTGAGTGCGCTTCAAAAATATTTGCATAAATCTAAGTGTTTACGCGGTGATGTCATTTTTTCTTTGCTTCACACTGGGAACCGTCTGTTTGTATTCATGAAGCTTATCAATGACCTTTGGGTTCCAGCTGCGTTAAAATGCCGCAGCCTCTCGAGAAGTTTTGAACCTTAACTTATCACCACTGTTTTTCAGAGTTATCATGATTGGGTGGTATGGTGTGGTTTCCGGTTTAAGTTTTTTTTTATTATATTTCATTTCACACTCTTCATCATGTCTTGCATGATGGGTGGCGCTTATGCGAATGATGCCTTCAATCTTTCATTCTCGCCTGGAATTACCCAACTGAATAGCTCATCCGAGGTGAATGTTGAGCTAGGGGCAGAGTATGAATATCGAGTGGATCAATACTTAGGTGTGGGTGTCTTTGGCAATTACGTTTTCAATACATCGGGAGTGACGCTTCTAGGAGTGCCCGAAATTTTTGTTCATCCCTGGGGCGGTGATTGGATGATGAACGCATCACCTGTTGTAGAGTTGGGGACAGGGGCAGGGCCAAGTATTGGAGCTCGGTTTGGAACGCGTATTGCTTTGCCACTCGGGCCGGTCGCACTGGTTCCCCAGGCTTCGGTAGATTTCTATTCTAGTAAAAAGAACTTGATTGTGGGATTGGGTATCCAGTTTTGAGCTCAACTCATTTTTATTGTGGTCCGTTCGCACCTTCGCGTGCACGCGCGTATTGTGTCAAATTTTACACATTTAATATTTTAAAGCCATGATTTAGAATCTTCTCATCACTAACTGAGGGGAAAAGAGAAAATGAAGAGTAGAAATTTTTTATTCGTGACTGGGTTTCTAGCGATGACTTTACAATCAAATTCAGCTTGGGCAACGCCTGCACCCACCCCGCCCACAATATCAAATTTAGCTTTTTCTCAAACTTCGGTTAAAGCCGGTGGAACAGTCACCGCTACTTTTCAAGTAGCCAAAGGAACTAATCCGCTTCAAACTGCATTTTTAACCTGCCCTTATACGGGAAGTAATTCAATGATGTCGCCCTATATTCAGTGTTCGGTAAATCAACCTACACTTGCGAACGGCGGAAAATTGTCGTGTAACTTAAATATCCCGGCGACAGCATATACTCAGAAAATTTCTTGTACTGCAACTGCTGCTGATACAACTGGGGGATCGGGTTTCTTACCTAACAGTGGCGCCTCTTTTCAGATACAATAGAAAGATACTTGCTCTTGAAGAATAGTTGAAAGGGTGTTTTTCTTTGGTTGCTGTTATTCTATTTTATATCCGAGTGGCATGGTCTCTAGAAATGCGTGAAAATAGTACCACCTCGGTGATCAATTAACTCTTGTCGTTGCGAGTGTGAAATTCTTGGAAACGTTCTCTCTGACGTTTGATGTGAACCGTTTTGTATTCGTTACTCATGGCTTCCTTTTGTTAAATCGTTAATTCT
>CAIMWN010000098.1 GCA_903845155.1 Oligoflexia bacterium | reverse complement strand
ACAGCAGATTGTTCCATAATTTTCCTCGTGGACTCAATCTATACCTTTTTGTATGGATTCTCAAGTTCTTTTGAAGATCGGGCACTTTTACGCACATTCCTGTAGAGTTTTTAGCGTTTTTTTGAAATGCTGGAGCCCATGAATTTTATACCAGTCATTCTATCCGGGGGTAGTGGAACACGCCTCTGGCCTATGTCACGCACGAAGTTTCCCAAACAGTTTTGCGAAATTTTCGAAGAATCCCTTTTCAAAAAAACCTTGGCACGCTTAAAACCCATGGGTTCACCTTGGGTCGTAACCAATTCGGCTCTAAAAATTTTAACTGAGACCGTCATGCGTGATGTCGGCGTTCCACTCAATCAAGCTATCTACGAACCCAAAGCTAATAACACTGCGCCTGCGATCGCACTCCTCTGCAAGGTGCTTGAATTCCAAAATAAAGCCAATTCAATTGTAGGAATTTTTCCTTCTGATCACCTCGTTCAGAACGAAAAAGCTCTTCAAAACGCCGTTCGACTCGGCGCTGAGTGTGCTGCAAAAAAACAAGTGGTGACGATTGGAATCAAGCCCGCCTATCCCGCTACTGGCTATGGCTACATTGAAGTTGATCAGAAAGTTTTCGCACAAAACGGCGACATTAAAGCTTATCCCACCAAAGGATTTCGCGAGAAACCAAATGAACAAACCGCCGAAGACTTCATCCATGCGGGGAATTTTTTCTGGAATGCGGGGATGTTTATTTTCGAAGTTGCAACCATGATTGAACATCTTCAAAAACTCATGCCCGATACTTGGAATGTGATGAAGGAACTGAAAAGTGACCTCAGTAATTTGAACGATATCTATGCACGCGTTCCTGCCCAAAGCATTGATTACGGGATCATGGAAAAGCTAAAAGAACAGGTTTGTATTCCCTGCGATTTGGGTTGGAGTGATGTAGGATCTTGGGACGAAATTGCAAAAATTGCTGAAAACGGGGATGTAATCGAAGTGGAAAGCAAAGGAAACTTTGCTTGGGCAAAAAAAGACCGTGTCGTTAGTTTCATTGGAGTCGACAATTTGGTGGTGGTAGATACGGCTGATTCGCTCTTGATCGCTAAAAGAGGCTCAACTCAAAAAGTGAAACAAGTTTACGAAGCACTCATTGCAAGAAACGATATTCGTACTCAAGAACATCCATTTGAATATCGTCCTTGGGGACGTTTCGAAATCTTACGTGACACTAAAGATTTTAAATCAAAAGTCATTCAGGTAAACCCAGGTCAGCAACTTTCATATCAAAGTCATGCAAAGCGTGCTGAGCACTGGGTGATTGTGAAAGGCTTTCCTGAAGTAGTATTGAATGACGTTACCCACAAACTAAAACCCGGCGAGTCTATCTATATTCCACTCGGCGCAAAACATAGAATCAGAAATCCACATGCGACCGACCTTGTAGAATTTGTGGAAGTTCAAGTGGGTAGTTATTTTGGTGAAGACGATATCACTCGCTATCAAGATGATTATCAGCGCACCTAGCCTGACCGCGTGCTCAGACTAGGTTTAGGCAATTCAAGATCAGCAAAGTTGCTATTTTTATAAATTTTCGGTGGTCGTGTACACATTAGTGCCGGTTTCAAGCGGCTTATAAATATCATTTAGGATTTTATATTTTGCTCGGAACGGCACTCGACTTGCGCGCCAAACGAATCCAATTTTCTGATTTCGGTGATCACGACCGCGAAGTACACTACTACCTGACCATTCACCGCCAACCACATTTCCGCCTGCATCAAGAAAAAGGGAATAAACCAAATGACGTGAATCGACACCGCCAGGGGCTTGCGCTTGTGTAAGACCTAAGCGATCGAAGCCATCTACTTTTTTCGCAATTTGAGCGAGAGTTAAAGTTCCATTAGTCGTCTCATGTGTTGGGTCAGTCTCATCTGTAAAATACAAATCTGTTTTTACTTCGACTTTTGAAACTGCTCCATTCGGGCCTTTAAAGGAACGGCCACCTTTCAGTTCACTCGCATAGCCAATGATGGGATAATTCCACAGGTCAGGGGCATTATTCGCTTCCACTTCAAAGGAACGGCCATACCTTCCAACAACATTTGCAAGCGACAGATGAAGCGCTCCCGGATTAATCGTTTGCTCACATGGGCGGGCACTACAACGCTCACCCATTCGACGATAGTCGAAGTAGACCATCTCCGGATTATTTTTTACAATATGTGTACTCACTTGATTTTGGTAATCCCAATTGTGAAGATTATTATTGTGTTCATCTTTCTTTTCATTCAACCAAGAAGCCTCCCATGCATAGTAAAAAGCAATGAGGCCCTTCACATCTGAAGCGCCAAAAGGAATCAGTAATCCATCTTTATTGATAAAGGTCGATTTTTGCGGCTCTGAATAGTTTGAAGCTGCGGCCGACCAACCATGACAAATTCCATAGGCATAGTGGGCGTTGCCTTTCTGACTCGCTATTACTCTATGCGTGAATGGATAATCGTAATCACCATTAGCGATGTCAAATTTCTCAGCAAGTGAAAGTGCATTGATTTCATCTACCGACATTTTCTTAAGCTGGTCCAAAGTTGGGCGAGTACCCTTTTCATCGGCTTGCAACACCACATCACTCCTGATCTTTTGTGGTGTGACATTACCTCGGCTATCCCTATAGCGCGAAGCGACTCCGATATCGTTATCAGGCCAATACGTATCACTGAATGGCGTGTGGCCGCCGTTCTGTACCACATTTCCAACCTTCGGTAGCATCTCAAGCCGTGTTTCGAGAGTTTCATCCGGAAATAGAAAAAATCCAGGATTATTATTATTAGGCCAAACGACTGCCAGAGCATTCTGTGAAATCAAGATTGCGGTAACTGCAATGCTGAAAGGTTTTACCAACGTGAAATCACTTCGACTTTTGTTCATATTATTATTTACTCCATTGTTTTCATTGACTCATTTTTTGACAAAGAGGTGACGTGCGAGTCGTTTCACGCAAACTCAGAAAATAATGCACCAATTGAACCCTCGGGATTTACTATAGTTTTGTAGTTGTGCAATTCATGTGATCAAGCAGGGTTTCCAGGCCATTTTCTTCAAGTACCAGCTGGGCTTTATAACTGTCACTCAAAACAAATAAAAATGGATCTTTGTCGGTGCCATTTTCAGTAATCGTGAAAACCAAATGCGATTTCTTGCTCGCCAACTTATGCCGCTTGAGGGTTAGAAACTTATAGGTCAATTTCTCGGCAGCATCATTTTTGTCACCGGCGATGCCAAATTCGTACCCAGACGTCGGAATCAGCTTCCCATTATAGCTGTAGTCCGCCCGATGAAGAGGAAATGCTTTTTCAGTTAGACTTAGAACTAGTTTTGAAGCAATGGTTTGGCCAGTACAGGTAATCTCAATTGCAATGGCTGGCAGACTAAGCATCAAAACGAAAAAAATAGCAATTTTCATATATTCTCCGTTCATAAATTCAATGATTCATTTCTGAATCCTCTTTCAAAATCCTTCATTATATCGTGCAAAGCTGAATTTCTTTAGCCATGCACTTTCAAATTCTGAATCAGCTCACAGTCTCCGATTCAGAATTTGAATTTTAACGCAACATATCTTGGTTGACCTAGCCCTGCGGAGCGTTTATGGCTGTGGAACAGGTATCGATTGAGTCTGCTCAATGTCGATATACAAACGGGACATTGTTTTTGCTGTTTCACAAGTTGGAACCACTTCAATTAATTTCTTGGTGATTTTATTGGCGACGATCGCGCGAGAAAATAAGAATTGCTTATAATCCCATCCACGAATTTCGATAATTT
>CAIMWN010000097.1 GCA_903845155.1 Oligoflexia bacterium | reverse complement strand
TTGATTCCTGCTGTTATCCTTTACTCCACATCCGGTAAAGATCAGCGGGATTAGTAATCCGGTCTTTGCACAATGTATGATTTTCTGAATACTCGTTGTTTTCATCTCTGTCTCCTTGGTTTATTTGTTATTGAACTCGAAGACTCAAAGCATTATTTGTGCCATGTCATTTCTTATTTGGATTTCCTATCTCCCTGTGGCTTCATTTGCTTGTGTTATTGCACAACATATTTCTCTGCTTTGAGCGAAGTTTCCTCGGGACGAGCTCCGTTGGATAATCAAAATTTCTGTAGTGAAATACCATCATCATTTTTATCAGTAAGGGGGGGGGCCCTACATTATTCGCTTCGCAGTGCCCCCATTTCTAACTGAACGGACTAAATGATTGGCACGAACTCTGCTTTAGGCCGGGCAAGAAGGAGAAATAAAAATGAAAAAAGTAATAGGGTTCATGATCATCGGTTCAGCGCTTGCAGGTCTAAACTCGGAGGCTTATCCCTTGCTCAGCAGTTTTGCAGAGAGCATTAACGGACGGGTGATCTTCTATCAAGATCACGAGTTAACCCATGCGAATCAATATTGGTATTTCTCAACTGCGATTGATCCGGTTGAAAATTTGGACGGCAGTGTATCTCGACCGGTAATTAGGGCCAATGATTTGTACTTTGCGTATAGCGGTCAGGCCCAAGTCCGAAAATCAGACCTAGAGGAATTTGCTGCTAGAAAAGGAATTGATCCGACGATGCTTGCTCCAGTACCATTTGAGAGTACTGAGCTTACCGGTTGCCAAAATATGGACTCGTCAAAAGTGACCATTCAAATTCCACCGCGTGTGGGCACATTCCTTGAGCATCTTCCTGTGACCGCAAGTACCCGAGATCCAGAAGCAGTTGATATCCTTACCGAAGCACTAAAGAACGGATCTGGTGTAAACTGCTATGCAAGTGTGAAGTATAAGGTTGCAGCGGATGAGCATAGTATTCACTACGAAGTCGCGCTTGATGATATTTTCAATCAATTTCAAATGCAAACGCATGCTCGTTATTGGATTTGGGAAGTGGACCTAAAAACAAATCTTAAGAATTATGCAAAAAATGGTTGGATTAAGATTACTGAGTTTAAAGATGGTGATCTGAGTAAGCCCCAAGAACTTAACCCCAACGATAAAAGCCAATCGACCCAAGATGTGTTCATGACTGTGTTTGACATGGTGATTAAGCAACTCTTCGTATGAGTCACTCGAATTCCAGAAGACGTAGGACTTCCCGGTCCTTCATCAGGAGTGCTTTTTAATCTGAGTACAAACTATTCCCGAAGCACCGAGCATTTCGGATTTAAGGGCGACTATTCTATGCAAGGAACACGTTTGCATGAGTCACTGATTCAAATCCGCGTTGCGCCTAAACAATAGAATGAAAGGAAATAGAAATGAAAAATTTAATCTTGATCGCTATTCCATTTTTTAGTGTACTCGCAAATGCGCAGAATTATACACCCATTCTGGACTCTGGTAGTATCGCTGGTCGCCTCCGGTTTAAAGAAATTGTTTCAGGAGATTATGTATATGCTCCAGCACTTTTGAGTCAAAGATTTTTTTGTAACGAGCAGAATGGCATTTGTACGTTGCAGATTTTTAATCGCATGAATACGTCGGAAGAAGAACGAGTAAAGCAGTATGAGTCCGAGGGTTTAGGGCAATTTAAATTGAAATATCATTTGAATGGAATGGTGCGCGACTTTCTGATCCGAATTTCCATGAATGACTTAAGCACTTTAATTACAGAGCAGATGGGGAGCGATTCGATGAGTTTTTCCGATCTCAAAGTAATCGTAAAATCACAGCTGCCTCATTTGTCAGTACAGGGGTATTTGATGGATGATGTGGTGGTCATTATTGCACATCAACTCAAAGAAAAAGTGATGAAATCAACCCAGTTTGGACGTTTTAAATTCGACGAAAGTAAATGGAGCCAATTCAAACAACAAATGAAGGGAGCAAGTTGGATTATCTCAGAATCGCTTGGAAGTGCAGTAGAGAGTTGTACAGTTACTCTCGATCTGAAAAAGGATGCACAGATGATTCAATCGTGTGAGGTAATTCATGAAATCGCTTTTATTACTCGTGTTCCTTTCCATTCAAGCCGAAGCACAAATCAACCTCGATAAGCCGGTAATGCTGGGTATCGGAGATCAAATTTACGAAGCCGTCAATGCACCCGGATGGTACTATTTTTTTCCGAAAGAGTTATGTAGATCGTCAGAGCCTGCAATTCAGCTACAAGGTGAGCGCCTGTTTGCCGATTTCTCGGTCAGCCTTTGTGATGTTCAAATTGAAAAAGTGAAGGCTGAGCTCGTTCAAAAAGGAATTCGCGATCCCAAAGTCAGAGTATTTCGAGGTAACGATATTATGGTCTCCGCCATGTCACTCAGGGACGCGTATGGATCGTTCGATCCCAAGATTCAAGTTCAAGTGCAGTTTCAGTTTATATTGGCCGAGGTCCAATGCCTTCGAATAGACCAGATCAAACGGAAGAAGCAATTTTCATTCATGAGCCATCGAATATACAAATTCAAGTGGATCAAAGCACTCATTGTTGGGAAAAGCCGTCGCCGGGAATTATTTGCTTAAGGTGAGCTGCTTTAGCTAGCGAATGAGTTTCCCGATCCGTTCAGCTCGGAACGACCAGTGAGAATCATTCATCGATACGCGGTAAGAGAGCCACACAACAAATGCGCGACCTCGAATAGAATTAAAGGAGATGACTCCAAATACACGGCTATCGCGTGTGTCATCACGATTATCACCGAGAACAAAATAGTGATTTTCAGGAATCACGAGCTCTTGTTCGTTTCTCATTGACTCAAAGCTCTCATCTTCGAGAATAGTATAAGTGTGGTGATCAATAGTTTCATGATAGAGGTGCAGCTTTTCTTTGTTATAGCGATCCTCAGGATCGAATCCAGGGTGATTCAGGATTGAATTTCGCTCATCTCCGGTTACTTCAAATTTTTGAACCATGACGCCATTGAGCCAAAGTTGCTTGTGCTGAAACTCAATTTTATCGCCGGGTAGACCAATGATTCGCTTTATGTAGAGACTTTCTTGGCCTGCCTCCGGAGGAGTAAAAATGACCACATCGCCTCGTTTAGGCATCGTCGTGCCACCCAAATAGATTGGGGCATTGGCAAAGGACTCACTAAAGGGGATATGAAATCCGTATTCAAATTTATTTGCGAATAGGAAATCACCCATCATCAGGCCAGGAAGCATGGAGCGAGTGGGGATTCGAAACGGTTCAATGATAGAAGATCGAATAGCCATGATCAATAATATGACCAATAAGAGTAGTGGTACTTGGCGTTTAAAAAAATGAGCTTCAAATTTCATGGTCTAAAAAATTAGATCAGAAAATTTTAACTTTCACACCCTCTTTTTGTAGGAAGTCTCTAATATGCTGTGAATCAAGTGGCTCAAGGCGCCATAAAATATCGTGCATGAGCTTCAGTGTTTTTTGGCCCTCTTCAGTGCGAGCGTTTTTAGTAACCTGGCGCACGTCGGTGGTCACTTCCATTAAATTATTGATGAGCACGGCCAAGTCTTTCGATAAAATTTTACTTTGGTCAATTTTTTCCAAAGTTGTATTTAAATTGGCGCTGAGTTTATAGAGGAGTTCTATGGATTTGGTAATGTCACCTTTGTTGCGCTCAATTAAGTCTTGTATCTTACCTGCTAAGTTGAAGCTTTGCGAAATCAATTGATCGATCCGTGGTGGGTCAACACCCGCAATGGTATCGCCGGGTTGAAGCTGGGGTGCATCGATCGTACCGGGAGTGACTTCAATATAGCGTTCACCGATGAGACCGGCTAAATTGATGTAGAAATGAGAGTTTTTCCGGATTCCTGGAAGGGCGGCCTTCTTCACTGAAATTTTAAGTCGTACCGGAGTATAGGCAAGATTAGTGTCTTGATCGGCGCTACCCGGTTCTTTCATTGAAACTTTTTGATTTGGAGCGGGAGCGAAGAATTCAATTTCTTCCACCTTTCCCACTTTGATTCCTGAAAGTCGAACGTGCGAGCCCAAATCAATTCCACCGGCGAAGTTGTAACTAACGTAGAAATAGTTTTGGTCGGTAAACGGATTTTTAAATCCCAAGAGCCACGCAAATCCAAGTGCGATGACCACAGTGCTGGTTACGAGAGCGCCTACCCTGGCTTCATTTGTCCATTTCATTCAAGGTCAATCGTAACGCTGTTTTATTCTGCGGGGCAAGAGATATTAAGGGGCCGTTTTACCTTCACGTGGCGTTTTCGAGTGTTTAAAGCAAAGCACTGAAGAATGCCGTGAGGATAAAATCAATAATAATTACGGCCAGAGTTGCCGTCACCACTGCATCCGTCGTGGCTTGCCCGACACCTTGGGCGCCACCTTCGCATTTTAAGCCATAAGCGCATGCAATGGGCGGAATGATCATCCCAAAAACTGTGGCTTTAGTGATAGCGCAAATGAGGTCCATAGAATTTATGAACTGGGCGAGGGTGTTTAAGTATTCTTGAGAGTTAAAGTGGTATTTAGTTACGGCGGTGAACATGGCAATCATCAAGGTGATGGTGATTGAAATCAAGGTCAGACAAATGGTGGAGATGGTACATGCCACCCAACGAGGGAAGATATGGTAAGAAACCACATCTATTTTAAGGAGCTTAAACGCATCGAGTTGTTCTGTGATTCTCATGCTCGCTAGTTCTGCGGTCATGGAAGCTCCTACTTTGGATACAATCAACATGGCAGGAACAGCAATCCCGAGTTCACGTAATACAAACTGTCCGGTGAAGCCTGGAATCATCGACACATTACTTAATGCAAAATCCATGTGCCACGCGATTTCACTCGTCATGACTAGTCCGGTAAAGCCAGTAGCAATCGAAATAATAGGCAAGCTACCGATGCCGATATTCTCAATGGCAGACAGTGTTTCGTTTTTACGATGGGGGCCAGTAGAAAGTTGTTTGAATAGTTTTTGCAAGAGCTGAAGAGCAAGAAAAAGCGTTCGAAGATGTTTCTTAAATGCTTCGGTGGAAATCATAAGAAAATACGCTCCACGATAGAAATTGAAAAATACAAGAGATCATGAATCCATTCCAAAATGGACGAGGAAATGAAATTAGTAATGACGATATAAACGTTAATGTAAATTGCAGCCTGAGTGACGGCCTTGCCGACGCCGCGGGCGCCACCAGTAGCCGTATACCCTTTAAAAGTGGAAATGGTAGCGACGACCGTGCTAAAAAGAATGGAGCGAACTAAACCTTCAAATAAAGTCCAACCTCCTGCGAATCGAGGAATGGAAGAAATATATTGATAGATATTAATTCCGCTAAAAATTTGAGCCACGATGATTGCTCCGAATACGCTCACCGACAGCCCTATGGCGAGCAACACGACTGACGAAAGAATGATGGCAATGAAACGTGGGATAATGAGGTATTGGATGGAATTCGTGCCTAAACTTTCAATAGCATCAATCTGTTCAGTTACGCGCATGTTCGCAAGTTCGGCAGTGGTAAAGGCTCCAATTTTCCCCGCCAATAAAAAGGAAATAATGAGAGGACCAATCTCGCGAATGGTGGCTGAAGTGTTGAGGCCCCCCAATAAACTTTGCGCATCAAAACGTCTGAGCATGACATCGAACTGAAGAACTAGAATTGCACCCACAAAGAGCCCCGCAAAAATAACGGTACTCATGGTGCGCGTTGATACTTCAGCAATTTGTTGAATGATGGCATCACGATGTCCGGATGTTTTCTTAAAAGTGCGGAGAATTTTGGTTAAGAATATCCACGCACCTCCGAATTCGTGTAATTGATTGAAGATTGCATCTTTGCATTGCGTGAACGTTTTCTCAGTGGCAATTTTCAGTGTGAGGTTCGGTTCTTTATTCATGCCTTTAAGCTCCAATTCGGAGGCAATAGTGACATGGTTTCCTTAAAAAAATCTTGTACCAGGGGAATAGTACTGTGAATGACTTCCTTGGGTGGTGCGCACAGAAGGACTTTTCCTTGGTCTAAAAATAATATCTGATCTGCAATCGAAAGAGCGCAGGCCATGTCGTGGGAAACGATAATGCTGGTGACTTTTAGTTTTCGCGAAAGTTCAAAAATGAGTTTGTTGATAGAACTCGTACTGAGAGGATCAAGCCCAGTAGTGGGTTCATCAAACAAAAGATACTCAGGACCTGGTGCTAGCGTTCTGGCCATTGATATTCGTTTTTGGACGCCATAGGAAACTTCGTAGGGCTTGAGCGGAAGCGTATCTTCGTTAACATGAACGAGTTTAATGGTCTTCAGTACGATTGCGTTAATTTCTTCCTCAGTGAGTGTTCTGCCAATCTTTTTACGATACTGAGGAGTTCTCAATCCGAATGCCACATTTTCAAAGTTCGTGAGTGAATCCAGGAGTGCGGGATGTTGAAACACCATTCCACATCGTTGACGAACTAGCGTGAGCTCATCTTTTTGATCGTAGGTATGCATGCTGCTGACTTCAAACTCATCCACAAAAATTTTACCTTGGTCAGGTTCCAAAACCCCGATGATATGTTTCAGGGTAACGGATTTTCCCATACCGCTTTTACCCAGAATGAAAAGAATTTCACCCGCATTTACTTGAAAACTAACGCCATCAAGGATTTGTTTTTCTGCAAAGGCTTTGTATACATTTTGAAATCGGATACTCATGCTTAAAGGAGTCCCTTTTCGTCAAAAACTGTTGAATAGATGAATTCCCTTATTTCAGGATTGGCAGAATTTTTCACCTCGGCAGTGGTGCCGAGAATTCTGAGTAAGTGATTTGCACAAAATGCAATTTGATCTGAAACCTGATAAGCACGTTCTAGATCGTTGGTGACCATCACCAAAGTAGTTTGATTTTGTTTGTGCAGTTCAATAATCAAATCTGCGATTGACCTCGATGTGATGGGATCAAGGCCTGCAGTAGGTTCATCATACAGGATAACCTCTGGCTCAATGATGAGTGCTCGCGCGATTCCAAGACGTTTTTGCATCCCCCCCGAAATTTCGTCGGGATATAAATTGATCGCGTGATCCAGGCCGACTGCCCTCAGCATTTTCATAGAGCGCTCGATGGCTTCCTCACCTTCGACTTTCACTGTTTCTGCTAATGGTAGCAGAAGGTTTTCGATGATGGTGAAAGAATCGAAGAGCGCATTTTTTTGAAATAGCATGCTGACGCGATCTGAGTTTAAAACCACTGAACCTCCAGTGGGGTTGAGGATGCCTGCTATAATTTTTAAAAGGATACTTTTTCCGGAACCTGAAGGACCAATGATGCTTAGTGCAGATCTTTTTGGCACGTGCAATTGCACGTCTTTTAAAACCACGCGACTCTTAAATTGGATCCCAATGTCTTTCAGATAAATCATAAAATCACCTGGAGGAGAGGGATCAATACTTCCTGTGAAAGCAATTTAG
>CAIMWN010000096.1 GCA_903845155.1 Oligoflexia bacterium | reverse complement strand
GCCCCCCGGAATCCAATCTCTTGACTCCGAGGCGACAGCAAAGGGAGGGAACGGGTCTCCTAATGAGTTTGATCAACATCGAGACAATAAAAATCAAATTAAAGAGGAAAACCGAGTCCGCCCCGGTTTCCTTTATGAAGTATCTAACATTAATGACCCTGGTCTGAATGGAAAATACCGTGTGGACTTCGATGGTAAACTCACACTTGCTTACGGAGTAAGTATCGATACCACCGGAATGTCAGAAAGCGATTTGAAGGCAAAAGTCATTGAATCATTTAAGCCATTTTTAAAATCGGCTGAATCAACACATGTTAATTTATCTCAAAAAAAGCTCTGGATAGATGTGCGGGGCTTAGTAAATAAAGCGGGGCGCTATTTAATCGATCCTTCCGCCAGCATTGATGAAGCCCTCAATTTAGCGGGAAGTCTCATGGCAAATTCTCAAGCCGAATATCTTAAAATTCAATCCAATAACAACGTAGTGATCATCAACCTGAATGATTACTTCAACAACGGCAACATTAATGAACTCCCCCGCTGGCAGGGAGGAGAAATTTTATTTGTTCAACGCAAAAGTGATATCGCAACCTCACTTCTCGATAATGCACACCCGATGATTCAAGTTTTCGGAGAAGTAAAATCCCCTGGAGAATTTCCATTTCGGAGAGATTCAGATTTTTTATACTACATCACGAAAGCGGGGGGGCCATCCGCTGTTGCAAATCTTTCAAAAATTGAGGTTGTTCGCTGGGAAAACAACAAACGCGTCAGTCAAACTTATGACTGGGATCAATCGCGGGATCTCACTCAATTAGAGTCGGGTGACTTAATCATTGTTCACGCCATCAAACAAACCCCTGTTGAACGAGCTATTCAGTCGGGAGCCGGTGTCGCGGCAATGCTATCCGCCATTGGCATTCTCATTATCGCTCTTTGAAGGAAATTATGAACACTACAGAGTCACTTCAAAGCTTTACTCAATATGCTGAAATCAAATCGCTTCTCGATCGGATTCTGCATTTACAGGAAAGAGACAACTTTAAAACGCTTGCTTTGATTAGTGAGCATGATGGGGAAGGAAAATCCTTTCTTGCTGCAACGTTAGCCTATGCCTACACCCGACGAAAAAACAAAAAAGCACTCATTATCGACACTTCTAATTCGGGTGCCGAAAAGATTGAAGCGGTAAAAGAACTGCTAGAACAACAATCTCATGTCGATCTCATCACTTTAAGAGAATGGGAAGGTGGAAATAGTATCGATGAATATCAACTCAAAAAACTGGTATCTCAGTCCAGTCAGAACTATGGTCTAATTCTTGTCGACACCTCCTCATTATTCAGAAGAAACAAAAATAATTTCGATCCACTGGTGATTGCACGCCAATGCGATGCCTCGTTGTTAGTTACTTCCCGCTCGGATCTACCAACAGAAACATCGGTTGAAAATAAAAAGAAACTCGTCGATTCTGGAATCAAAATTTTAGGCATGGTTTACAATCAGGGAGAAATGAAATCATGAGCCAATACCGCGAATACGACTGGATTTATTTTTTACGGCTTTTCCAAAATAAAATCCGTACTTTCGCATTTACCGTCACCTCAACACTGGCTGCATTTCTATTGCTTTACGCAGTTATTCCAAAAAAATTCAAGTCTTCCGCTCAGATAACCATCTATTCCCAATATTTTCAAAATCCGCTCATTAAAGACTTCATCTCTGAACAATATGATCCTATTGAAATGCGCACCCAACGCGAAGCAATCATTCAGCAAGCATTAGATGAAGATTTCATTGAAAAAGTAGGGGAAGAGTTCAAACTATTTAAAACGGAAAAAAATAGTCCAAAACGAGGTTTTGAACGAGAAGAACTCCGTAAGGGATTTGAAGTTTTCTCCTTGAGCTCAGACACATTTCAAATTGGTTTTATTTACAAGAATCCTGAAATTTCTGAACAAATTGCTCATAAAACGCTCAGTCAAGTTGTCCAAGTCTTGGTGGAACAGAGACGAAAAACTATTACCAACGTCAGAAATGCCGTTAGAGCACGCATGGAGTCGATGGTCCTCTATAAAAATAATGGAATTAAAAGTCTGGGATCAACCAGCAACGAACAGATCCAAATTCAGTTAAATCAAATTAAAGCTCAAATATCAGCACTACTTCAACAATACACCGAAAAACACCCCAGAGTCACTCAACTCAGAGCCCGCCAACATGAACTTGAAAAGTACTTAACACGTAATCCCAAACTAATTGCAAAACATGAGGATTCAGAACTTCCTCCCAATAGAGAAGCGCCTGAGACACTTTCAGGTGCTGAAATTGAAAGTAGCTCAAAGGAAGTCTACGCCGATTTACTCAAAAAATATAATTACTTGAACGTTGCCATCGATATGGAAAAAGCAAATGATGTGAATTACTACGCAATCATTTCAAGCCCAAGCCTCCCCTTAAGTCCTCTGTCTCCCAAATTGCTTAACTTTATCGGATATGGACTTGCATCTGGCATCCTGCTTTCCATTTTCTTACTACTTTTTGACGAACTGGTGCGGTTCAATCTACTCAATGCTGAGCGAAGAGCTAAATGGTGGGGGCTCCCCCTACTGGGGACAGTACCTCGATATAAGAAGTCTCATTCACCCACACCGATTCTCCCTTTAGACGACGAAGACGAAAAACAATCCAATGATTGGCATTGAAACAGCAATCATCGGATTTTATCTAATTTTCACCCTTTTCTCAACATGGGAAATGCAGGACGACTTCGCGTACTTTATCCCCAGAAGTTTTCTCGGTAGAATTGCAATATTGTTCTTGGTCATCTTTTCTTGGATCGGCGTAAGCTTTTCCGTGGGGATTGATCAAAACCTCATGGCGCTTGAAATTGTAATGTGTGTTTTACTCTCGGTAGTTCATCCTGCCTTTGCGATAGGTAATTTTTTAATTTTCATTTTTTTAAGACCTTGGGAAATTGCTCAGTCAGGAAGCGGTCCCTCATTTTATTCCATTTTACCCAGAGGCTTAACAGGCATTGCATTTCTAAGTACGATCTTTTATCTAACTCGGACGCGCAACATGACCCTGAAGTTTGGCGCGCCTTACCTCTCTCTTTTATGTTTTGCAATTTGGACATTCTTATCAACATTCATGCGTTCGAATTCAGGTGAAGTTCAAAGTATCTTTTTTGAGCTGTTTTTCAAATCATTAATGATTTTCATTCTCATCACCCAATCGATCCGTGATGCAATTGGCATTCGCTTTATTAAAGCGGCGCTCATTTTTGCGAGTCTTGGAATCAGCATCATCTCCATCAATCTGGCCGCTGCAGCAAGTAATGGAGCGCGCGTGGGGGCCTTTGGCTTACTCGCAGACCCTAACGATATTGCATCTGTAATGGTCATGATTTTTCCCTTTTCTTTCTATTTTTTAAAAAATCGCGAAACTCCACTTTTATTAAGAGCCATCAGCCTATGTACAATTGGCTCTTCACTTATTCTTTTCTATTATGCCCGCTCCAGGGGAGCAACGCTTGCGATGCTCGCTATTTTTGCGGCAATGAGTTTATTTCACATGAAAAAAAAGAGAAATGCTCTCATTGGAAGCTTGATTGTACTTTGCCTTTACGTGCCAATATCATCACAATTCAAACGCGATCAAGCCGACCTCTCCGCTTCAACTGAGAGCAGAATTATTTACTGGGAAACTGCAGTGAAGATGGCAATTCACTCTCCCCTGTTTGGGGTGGGATTTAATGGTTATCCTGAGAATTTTGATCGGTATGCGCCTGCTTTTATCGAGTCAGGCCTCAGAACAGCACACTCCAGCTGGTTTCTATCACTCGCTGAAACTGGCTTTCCCGGATTTCTATTTTTCATTTCACTGATGATTTGGGCGATGAAAACAGCCTGGCGATGTCGCGTCGCTCATCCTGATGTTCTCTTTGCCACACTAGGTTATGGAGTTGCAATGAGTTTTCTCTCGCATACTTATGCAATCTACTTTTATGTCTTGCTCGGAATTATATTTGTTACTTCCCAGTTAGATGCAAAAAATAGTGGCGAGGCTATTTCGTGAAATACATTTTCTCGTATATTTTTTCTTTACTTCTTTCCTACACCGCTGAAGCGAGCACGACTCCTCACATTCAGTTGGAAGCGGTCAGGGGAAGTGATAAGCCCATTGGAAATTACGCTCCTATCACTAAACCTGAACTCAGCCTCAGTGGATCAAGGGGTGAAACCATTAATTTTCAACTCAAGATAAAAACAGACACGTGTTTTAAATTGTCAGCTCTTCAACTTCCACCGAAAACAGAAATTCAATTCTATGAAATGCCATACATCCAAACACATGATGCATCCTACCCTGGGGCCTATGTAGGAAGTCAACACGATCCGCTCATTCCTATATCTATTAACGATTTCATTTGCCCACTCCTGAATGCAAAAAAAGAAGTGACGTGGAAGTGGCTATGGGGAGAACTTAAAATTGCTCAGTCTCAGGAATCCGGAACCCTAAAAGGAAAAATCATTGCGAGTATTGACGGCTCTGAACAAACTAGCGTTCCACTGAATCTCCGTGTCTTTAAAATGCATATGCCAGATGAACCCAGTATTAAATTATACTCAGAATATACCACCTGGTATGG
>CAIMWN010000095.1 GCA_903845155.1 Oligoflexia bacterium | reverse complement strand
TCTCTCTCCTCTCTCTCTACTTCTTATACTTTTGGCAAGTTGCCATTCTTCCCAAAACTTTAGCGGTTCACTCAAAAAACTGGATTCAAGTGAAGAAACGCTTCAGTTGAAAATCAAAGCGAAGAAAAACAAATGCGGCACGGCCACCTTTAGCAATTTACAAAATAATGAAATTGAAAACATGACCCTCTCTTTCAGTGGCGATATCATCGGGGAAGAAATGCAATTCGATACTACGCAAGATCCTTGCTCACTCGAAGACTTTACCATTGCCAAAGGGCAGCTCAAAACCACCACTTTTAAAACCTATTATGTCAGTAAGCATGTTGCTTGTCCGCGCCATCACCGTACTGGAATGCGTTGGACTAAAGTGAGAAAAGACGAAAAACAAGATTCTATTTCAGTGGCACTTACCGAAAGGTCTTCCGGCAAATTTCTTGGGCAATATCAAGCGCTCAGTGATCACTACATCGATAGTACTACGGTTGAGAGCGGCCCGTGCTTTTAGACCAATAGAAGTCTGCTCCCCCTCGAACCACTTCGCTTAAAAAACGGCCTCTGTTTACAAAGTGACACAAATTGAATAACCTCACTTCATTATGGACAATGTAATTACCAACGAAACGGCATTAGCATACCTCTATGATTGTGATGGGACACTCGCAGACAGTATGCCCATTCACATTCGTGCCTGGGTAGCAGAACTGCATGCTCATCATTGTCCACTCACAGCCGATGAAATTTCTAGTATCATCACAGAGCTCGCAGGTATGCCTTCAGTGCGAGTCATAGAGGAAATCAATCAACGCTATTCCCTTTCGCTTCCCGCCTCTGAGGTTTCCGAAAAAAAAGAACAGCGCTTCTATGATCACTTCCTCCATGAAGTACAAGCGATCGCGCCCGTCGTCGCTCATCTCAAAAAACATGCGGGAACTACGCCGGTTGCGGTAATCTCGGGCGGAAACCGTCATGTGGTGGAGAAAACACTCGAAGCGATCGGAGTCAAACATTTATTTGAAGTCATTATTTGCGCTGAAGATGTAAAATATGGAAAACCCGCACCCGAGGGCTTTTTGCTCGCCGCTAAAAAACTCGGTGTTTCACCAAAAGACTGCTTGGTTTTCGAAGATGCTGAACTGGGGGTCCAAGCGGCCATCGCGGCGGGCATGAGGTTTGTAAAAGTTTAAATGAAACCTACTCCTTGCTCTCAAAAATGGCGCGAAGAAGTAATCTTTCACGATGGCGATCAATTTTTTGAACGGTTAAAACAAGATATCATCAATGCAAAAAAAAGCATTCAACTGCAAACGTATATTTTTGACCATGACGAAATCGGCGAAAAAATCACGCAATCGCTCCTTCAAGCAAAAAAAAATGGGGTAAAAATAAAACTCCTCCTTGATGGAATGGGCTCATCGTCGTGGACTCATTCTGAAGCTGAAAATCTGCGCAAACAAGGCATCGAAGTCCGCTTCTTTCACCCACTTCCTTGGCAAAAGTCCCTCCGTTTGTTTTGGCAATCCCTCGGTATTCAAAAAATACTGATTGGCTTTACAAAATTCAACCGAAGAAATCACCGCAAATTATGCATCATCGACGAAGAAGTGATGTTTACCGGTAGTATGAACATCAGCGCCTGCCACTCTGCTAAACTCAAAGGGAAACGGGCATGGAGAGATACCGCAGTCCGCCTAAAGGGGCCTGGTATTATCCCATATTTAAAAGCTTGCGATATTGCCTGGGACTATTCGCTCAAATTGATTTTAAAGATGATGCGAGACAAGAAACACTACCGACAGCATCTCCTCGAACAACTCTACCACGCCAAATCGCGGATTTGGATTACCACCCCTTACTTCATTCCCAATCGATCCATGATGCGTGCATTGCGTGCATGCGCTAGAAATGGAATTGATGTAAAACTTTTAGTCCCACATAAAAGTGATTCATCCACTGTCAAATTTGCCGTTGAATCCTATTACTCTGATCTCTTGAAGGCAGGAATACGAGTTTTCGAGTACCTTCCATCGATGATCCACGCGAAGGTGCTCATCATCGATAATACCGTAACCGTCGGATCCTCCAACATGGATCACCGGAGTATGTTTTATGACTTAGAATCAGATGTGGTCTTGAGCCATGAAGAAAACATTAAAATCATCGATGAACAATTCCTGAAAGACCTGCGTTATGCACGAGAAATGCTCTACTCCAAGTGGAGAACTCGGCCACTGATACAGATATTACTTGAAAAGCTTTTTATTTGCTTTCGTGCTATCCTTTAACTACTGTGAGCACGATCAAAATCCTTACCTATAACATTCATAAGGGATACTCGCTCAGTTCTAGACGTTTCGTGCTAGACCTTATTCGCACTTCTATAAGGCAAGTCCATGCAGAATTGGTATTCTTGCAAGAGGTGTCTGGCATTCATCACAGTCATGATTCCCAATTCGAGTTTCTGGCTGATGAAACATGGTCTCATTTCGCATATGGGAAAAATGCCGTCTACACCCAAGGCCATCATGGAAATGCACTTTTAAGCAAATATCCCATTCATTCTTCTCGAAACGAAGACATCTCCTTGAGTAAAATCGAAAGACGAGGAATCCTTTATTCCGTGATTGAAATCCCTGGCCACGCTCTGCCGCTACATGCCTTTTGTGTACATTTTGGCCTGTTTGAAAGGGATCGAGTCGCACAAATGAAAAAACTGGGAGTCATGATTGATCAATGCGTAGACCCCAAAGCGCCACTGGTTATCGCTGGAGACTTTAACGATTGGCGTGAAAAATCTAATCATCATCTCGTCGTCCAACACAAATTAAAAGAAGCGTTTCATGAGAAAACAGGTTCACACGCACTCACCTTTCCAAATAAATTCCCCATCCTCTCTCTCGACCGTATCTATTACCGAAACCTGAAGTGCAAAACCGCAAAAGCGATGAAGAGCGGAGTATGGAAAACACTCTCAGACCACATTCCTTTAATCGCGGAGTTTGAATTATGAAATGGATTAATCGTTTTATTAAAAAGTTTGAAAAGAATATCTCGAAACCCTGGTA
>CAIMWN010000094.1 GCA_903845155.1 Oligoflexia bacterium | reverse complement strand
TGCATCTGGACCATCGAGAATGAGCGTAAATTCTTGATCTTTCTTTAAGCCCAAACTCATGAGCCCCATGATTGATTTAGCGCTTTTCGATTGTCCGTTAACGGAAACCAAAATATTCGCCTGAAACTCAGCCGCTTTTTTTGCGAGTATACCTGCCGGGCGGGCGTGAAGTCCTTCATTGTTTTTGATTTTAAGGATTATTTCCATAGTGTCTCTCCTGTTTTAATTTTATTACCGCTCGTGACGGCAGACTGTAGCTGTTTAAATTGATCGGCGTTTGTGATGACGATCGGTGTGATGAGTGATTTTGCTTTCTCTTTAATCAGGGCCGCATTGAACTCAATCAGTTTTTGGCCCTTTTTGACTTGATCTCCCGTTTTCACAAATGCGGTAAATCCTTCACCGTTCATCTTTACGGTATCGATACCTACGTGAATCAAGAGTTCAATTCCTGATTTAGATATGAGCCCGATTGCATGGTTAGTATGAAACAAAGTTGCCACTTCACCATCAAATGGTGAAATCACTATATTTGAGCTGGGAAGAATGGCAATCGTTTTGCCCATGATTTCTTCTGCAAATGTTTGATCTGGAATTTCTGTCAGTGCCACTAAGGTGCCGTCGAAAGGACTAGTGATCAAGTTCGCGCTTGAGCTTGTCCCTGCGATCACCCTTTGGATTTCAGTTTTTAAGAAATCAGATTCCACTCCAAAAACAATTTGTACATTCCCGCCGCCCGCATTCATCACACCAGACGCTCCGAGCTTCTTTAGTGCGACTTGGTCTACTTTTTTGGCGTCTTTGAGAATGAGTCGAAGGCGGGTGATGCAGGCATCGAGTGAAATAATGTTTTCAGAACCACCAATGGCTGCCAGTACCTTTTCAGATTTTTCAGTCAATGAATTGGAATGGATTTGAGTAGAAGGGTGCATTTTGTTTTCAGCATCTTCTGCAAGCTCTTCAGCGCTTTTGTCTTCACGGCCTGGAGTTTTAAAATTGAAAAAACCAATCGCAAAGTAGAATACGCAAAAATACGCAACGGCCATAATCGGGCCTACCACCAGGAAAAGTAGAGAAATGTTCTTTTGGTTAAAGTATCCGAGGGCCAAATCAATGAGTGAAGATGAAAAGGTATAACCTAAATGAATGTCAAGGAGACTGGTAAGGTAACCCGAAAGAAAAGCCAAAGCTGCGTGGCAAAGGTAGAGAAAGGGTGCCACGAAAGTGAAAGCAAATTCAATGGGTTCTGTAATTCCTGTAATGATGGAAGTCAGTGCAGCCGAAAGCATAATACCAGCGACCGCTTTTTTATTCTCAGGTTTTGCACGCATCACCATCGCGAGCGCAGCGGCAGGTAATCCGAAAATCATCATTGGAAATTCCGAGGCCATAAATTTACCGGCACTGGGATCTCCTGCAAAATAGCGAGTGGCTTCACCGCGCACGATTTGTCCGCTTGAGGTTGTGAATTCACCGAACTCATATAAAAAGCTAGGATAGAAAACGTGATGAAGTCCTACAGGAATGAGCAGTCTCTTTACGGAAGCATAAATGCTTGGACCCATAGGTGACGCCATCACCGATACTCCGAATGCATGAATTCCATCTTGAATCGGAGGCCAAATCATTACGAATATGAGAGCAAGAATCACAGAAGTTGCGACAGAGAGAATGGGAATCAAGCGCTTGCCTGAGAAAAAACCGAGCACGGGGTGGAGTTTTACTTCATGAAAGCGATTGTATAGAAATGAAACGAGAAATCCGACACAGATCCCTCCGAGAACTCCGGTATTGATCGCAGTTTGGAGATGAAGAATATCGCCAAAAGTTTTCAAAACTGAAGTGAAGGCAAAGTAGCCGGTAACAGCTGCAAGTCCCGCGATACCTGCATAATTAGTAAATCCAAGTGCCACGCCGATCGCAAAAATAAGCGCGAGTTGTTCAAATACAACGAGGCCGCTTGAGTACAAAACTTTTCCAAGATGAAATGAGAATGAGTCTTCTTGTTTAGTAAAGTCAGTGAGAAGTCGTCCAGCTGCAACCATCAGACCAGCGGCAGGGAGCACACTCACGGGGACCATGAGGGCTTGTCCAAGACGTTGGAGGCGCGCGAAAATTTTGTTCCAGGTTGTATGCATGGGGCTAAAATTACTAGGTCCGTCATACTTTTGACAAGTGAATTATCGGCGAAAGTCATGATTTCAGATGAGAAAATCTGATCGCTTTAACTTGGTGCGTCATTAGTGTTTTATTTTGTTCATCCACTTGAATATTAACATCATTCTTCTTATTGAATTGAGTGTGCAAGCAAAGGTACAGTGGGGCTAGGGAGTGCCATGAATTCTACAGCAAAATTAATCCTCGTTCCTACACCCATCTCAGAGGAGCTGCCTCTTGAACCCGTTGCGCTTCAGTTGCTGAAAGAGCATTGCTTGAGTGAAGCATATGGGCTTTTGGTAGAGGACCATAAAGTAGGGCGCCAGCGCTGGTTGAAATGGGGCCTCCCTCGTGAAGCGATCGATCGCTTTGTGTTATTCAACGAGCATACCCAGGAAAAACTCACCCCAGAACTGGTGGTTGATATGAAACGAGGCAAACAGTTTTTTCTAATGAGTGATGCCGGATTACCTGCGTTTTGCGATCCAGGGCAGGGGCTTGTGAACGCTTGTCATCAAAATAAAATTACAGTTTCTGCTACACCTTTTCCAAATTCTGTTGCGCTCGCCCTTGCTTTAAGTGGTTTTTCGCATCGAGAGTTTTTCTTCGCCGGCTTTCTTCCCGCTAACTCTGATGAAAGGAAGTTAGGTTTAGATCGACTATCTCAAGTTCGCTCCACTCTCATTTTAATGGATACACCTTACCGGCTTCAGGCACTGCTTAAGGATTTGGCTAAATCGGGTTTAAAGTCTCGTGAGGTTTTTCTCGGAACTTCGCTGAATGCCCCCACAGAGAAGCTCTATCGGGGCCAGCTCACCTCACTCATTTCGAGTGTGGGAGACTTGAATAAAGTTGAATTTGTAATGGTTGTTGCTGCTTCGCATTAAGCATAATGCGCATTTCTATTTGTCCTGAGTGTCAATATTTTTACTGGACGTCGAATCAAAAAATAGTTCTAATGATTCAGGGGGACAAGGCAATATGAACTCAACAAAACCTGTGATCGTTTATGGAGAAGGTTCCGCGGCGGTTTTTTTAATCAGCCAACTTTTAAAAAAGGGGGAATCGGTGGTTTGGGCCGCAGGCTCCGGCGCTAAAATTATCCCGGTCATGCCTTACCTCAAGAGTGATCTCGCTTTTGGTGCCCTCCTTGATTGTAACCGAATGGTGCAAGATGAGATTTTAGAAAACTCGGCAGAAGTGGGTGTTTTCCACCGAGTCTTCAGAAATAAAGGATTTAAGCTTCCCACTTGGAAGAAAACGACCCAGGTTGCAAACCAACAACAAAATTTTGAAGCAGCAGTTTGGGGACCAGAACAAGCTTTCTTAGGCATCCATGAAGTTCGAATGACTAACCTTACTCCTGCGTCTGTTGAGCAGAGTCTCCGAGATGCATTTGAAACTCATCCAAACATTAAGCGGGTGCCGATGGTACCTGTTTCGGAATTTGAAGTTTTTGAACAGGGCGGTAAGATTCAATTTGCAAATGGTTTCATCACTGAGTTTTCACAGTTTTATTTCTGCGACTCACTGACGGAACTCAAGTCTATTCCAAAATTATCAACCATTTTGAAACACCAAGTGGGTAACGTGAAGCTTGCAAATTGCATGAGCGTCCTTCAAGTAGTGTTTCATCACTCGGTTCCACTCCAGCAAACTCTTGAAACCGGCCTAGTTATTCCGATGAACCGCGATTCGGGCGAAACTTTTGATCGAGATGTGTTGGGCTATTTCATGGAACCCAACAAAAGTGTGTGGACCGTGTTCCTTCAGCCGAGTGAGATTGAAGAAAATCATGAAATCATGAAAAAACTTCGCCGGATGAAACAAGCGCTCAATAAAGCATTTGATCAGCCAGAGTTTTTACCAGTAGGGCATAAAGAGTTCATGTCTACGGTGGAAAAAGAGCAAGTCCGTTTTGAAGAAAACCACATTGCGGTTCACGGTGGTTTCAAGGAAAGCAAATCCAACGATGATTTCATCCTTTTGACCGATTCATTTGGTATCTCAGCTTGCCTTGAGCACATGGCGAAGCGATTTGAAATTGAAGCAGTTCAATTCATTGAAACGGATTCAATTGATGATTCTATTTCAGAAGTGTTGCATGAAGTGATCGCGGCCCAAGAGTCAGAGATCAATCTCAATTCAATGATGTAGTTTTTTTGCGTTGCGAGCTTGCATACTCTTTGAGTTACTCCAGTGCATGGAGTGCAAGCCTGAGCGTAGCTTTTGCCCAGTTGAGTGGAGTGATGGGGCTTGGTACAAAATGCTCTTCACCTGATTTTAAATCAACTAAAGTATTGTAGCTTTCTGGAAACGCATTTGCCTGAACCGGTAGGCCATCTGCACCGAGCATCGGATTTTCCTTTGTTCCCCCCGTGAGCTGAGCAATGGCACGGTTCATAAATTGAACGCGGAGCTTGAGATAAGAAGTGTTTCTTCGTGTTTTCTTGGCAAGTGTACTCATGGCAATCGAATACCAGGAATCAAAAAACCATTGGGCTTCGCTGTCTTTAATAAATTTTTTCCCGCGATTTTCAAAATCTTCGCTCGAACTTGAATCATCTGTTTTTGACTTCGTTTCAGGCGCAATCATCCATGGTTGAAACCAAAAATTACCTGATTGGTAGGAGTCGCCCACATAGCGTTTAATACCCACATCACCAATCAATGGATCGAGTGCTTTTAAAATTTTCTGATAATCGCGATCTCTTAGTTTACTCAGTTCGGCGGGATAAATTAAATTTAATAGAGCAGCGTCACCAGTTCTAAAGCGGGGATTACTCCTTGAGTACGCCGGAGATTCGCCCCCTTGCGCAATCTGAGAACGAATTCTTGAGTATCCCATGGCAATCAGGTGTCTCAATTGGTCTTTTTTCATTCCTTTGGTGAGGTTTAATTTTTTTGTAACCAACGATTGAAGACGTTCTAAACCAGAAGTGACCAGTCCAATGGAAGAGGTATTGATTCTTTCAAT
>CAIMWN010000093.1 GCA_903845155.1 Oligoflexia bacterium | reverse complement strand
CTTCAACATAAAGATCGGGACGACCTTTTGGTTGCACGGTCACCGAAATCGCGTTAGTGATTTCTTATGAACAGTATAAACAAAATGATGATGATTCTTTTGGCCGCGTTCACCCTTGCTTCGACATCGATCGTTCAAGCTAAAGTAATGAGTTTGCCTCCGCTCGATCGCGAGGCTGCTTCTCCGCAGTTTCTCGGGCAAGACATCGCTTATAATGGTGGCCCGGTGATTAGCCATGTAAAAGTTTATGCTGTATTTTGGGGATCGAAAGTCAGCGCGGAGACTGTTTCAAAAATTCCTGCGTTCTATCAAGCGATGGTAAATAGTACCTACATGGATCAATTGGCTGAGTACGGAACTCGTCGAAATGATGTAAACGGAAAAGCGGGCACTCAACAAGATATCGGTCGCGGGACTTTTGGTGGTACTTTCACCATTGTTCCGGTCAATGCTTCTACCAAACTCAATCAAGCGGCAATCGAACAAGAGCTTGAGAAGCAAATCAGTATGGGTACTTTGCCTAAACCAGACGCAGATAGCATGTATATGATTCATTATCCTCAGGGCATTTCAATTTCTATTAGTTTTGGTGCTGCATGCAGTTCTTGGGAAGCTGATCATGAGTTTTACCACTCAGCCCAGTACGGAAACATTTATTACGCGATGATGCCAAATTGTGGCGGTTCATTTAGCAAACTCACCATGGCATCCTCTCATGAGCTTGCAGAGGCCGTCACGGATCCTGCGTCTCCTCTCGAACATGCTCCGATTGTATTCCCAGCTGCATGGATTCGTGCCGATGGCCAAGAGATTGGTGATGTATGCGCATGGCAAGGCGCTACGCTTGCTTTGGGTGCAACCAAATATAATGTTCAAAAGGAATGGCGTAACACTACCCATGACTGTGGAGCGAGCTCCTTTATCGCTCAATAAGCTCCTGGAATTGGGCAATTTACTGTTGTGCACTCGTTAAGAGAACTTGTTACAGACCTTTGGTTATCATGATCTAAAGTGTGTTAACTTTTATGCTGATCAAGGGATTAAAATTTTGAGAAAGGTAACCCAAGTTTTATGAGAGCATTATTTTACACATTGATGATTGGTTTCTCGGTGGCGAGCGCGAAAGCGGCGGTATTGATTCAAGATTGTAGACTTTCAAACAATCCAGATTCTGGCGTGAGAATTCAAATTCTAAATTTAGCGGATCAGGGAGCAGACCCTTTGTTGATAGCTGCTGTACTTTCAGCCGGTAATATTAAGCCTTACGTGATCTCTTCCTATCCAGTGAGCGTGAAGCCAAATGGCGCTGGGATCATCAGCTATGTGGGGAAAGGATTCGTATTTGAGCGATCAACCCAAACCGGTGCCTTGCGTTTGTATGATGCCAATGCAGGAATCACGATGAGCGGTGCTGCTTCTGATGCGTTACCACACTTCTTTAAGTGTGTGCAATAAATGCCGTGGTTCTTCCGCTTCATTCTGGCGCTCAATATTGCTTATTGCAGTTTTGGACTTGTGCTGAAGCATCTTCCTACATGGAGAATGTTTGAACAAATAGAACCCTTAGAATATACACTTACCGATTCGAAAAATATGCCGGTCCATTTGCAAGACTACCTGCCGAAAGGAGCATATATCAACACGATGAAAATGCTCCTTCCCGTAGTTACTTTTGTCTGTGAGCATCACCGCAATCGCGCGCCATTTGTGTTTAAAGAAAATTTTTCTAAAGTAAGAATGGAAGTAGGTCCCGTTGATTGCAACGCTCACATCTAAATTCGAAACGATTTCGAAACGCGACTTATTTTATAAACTGCTCGGGATATCTTTGATTGTCGGCATGGCAGAGGAGATGGCGAGTGGTGTATGGTTTGTTCATACTGGCGCGTATTTTCCGTGGCG
>CAIMWN010000092.1 GCA_903845155.1 Oligoflexia bacterium | reverse complement strand
TTGAGGTCGCAAATTGCGACTTCAAAGAATCTCCCTCATTTACAGTAAGCTTAAACATGAAATCAGACGGAAACCGGCTTTGATTTCGCTTCACTTGTTCCTTTAATCTTTTGGTAGGTCCTTGGTAAAGTTCCGCCAGATCGTAATCTAGAATCACTTTTTCACCGCGAATGAGATAAATTTTTGCTTCAATTCCTGCAATTTCTATTCTTGATGGGTTTGACATTGTAACATGTTTTGCATGTTGCATGCCAAATTTGAATTTGCGCCAAATCGTAAACGACTATTCTAAAATTTATTCCTTTGAGCTTTTTAATCCGCGCAGATCAATAAATGGTGTTGCTCCACCGGCAACTTGTGGGAGCACGCCATTCCATTTATCGATTGCTTTACTTTGAACGAGGTTCGCACTCAGTGTTGATTGAAGGAGGCGATTCGCTTCTGCTTGGGCTTTTGCGCGAACGAGAATGGCTTGGGCTTCACCCTCTGCTTTCGCTACTTCTGCTTTAGCAAGCATTTGCTGCTTTTGAAGTTCGTACTCTGCTTGTTGAGCTTGCTGTTGTGCAGCCATTTTTTGCTGCATTTGTGTTTCTAATGATGCTGGCAAGTGACTGGCGCCCAAATTTACTTTATCTAAGTGAAACCCCATTTTTTCAATTTCAGCTGAGAGGTTTTTTTGAATGTTATCTTGAAGTTCATTTCTCTTTGCAGAGATCACTTCAGAAAGCGACATTTGGCCTGCAGTGTTTTGCGCAACTGTGATGATCGTTCTTCTAACGAAGGTTGCTTCAATGTCGGTAATATCAGCGCCACGAAATGCCTTAAAAACTTCTGCGGCTTTGTCTTCAGAGGTATTGTAAGTCACCGAAATATCTTGGGTGATGTGTTGTCCTTCTTTGGTAGGTAAATCAATACTGTCGTCGCCTGCAGAAGAGCCTTCGCCACTTCTTTTGACCATGGTGTAGGTCCTGAGGGCAGTAGGGTAGCTTTGCACATCCGTAATCCATGGAGTTCTCCATGCCATTCCTTGGGGTACGGTTCTTAGGGACCCGGTCCAAACATTAAAAATGACTCCGGTGTTGCCGGGAGAGATGACCGAGTACGAACTAAAAAATGCAACGATGATGACCACCGCGATTATGGCGGGCACTATGCGACTGATGAGCTTGGCTAAAAAGTCGGGAGAGTCGATATCGAATTTCATTTTTACTTGTCTTTCTTTTTGTAATCCGTGATGTCAATGATGGGTTTATCGCTAGGATGAACTTTGCTACGGAACAGCTTGCGCAAACGAATTTCTAAATGGTGCTGAAACGGTTTCATACACAGATAAAGTATGATTCCGGCAATGATAATGAGTAAAGCCTCAACGAATGTCATTATTCATCGTTTTAGCATAAGCGGCGGGTAAGTAAATAGGGATCTCGCGCGCAAGTGTGGTTCAGGGGGTTTGATAATCTTTTCTTATTGTTTTGGCGATTCTTGGGCTTAGTTTTGATTCAGAAATGAGCTTTTCGACATCAAGAGTATCGGCACCTAATTCCCTAAAATGATGAAGTGAAAGAGTGAGTGCTAGCGCTCTAATATTGTTAAAAGATGAGGTGCTGATTCGAGGAAATTCGGAGAAGAGAGCAATGTAGTCCTTCGTTGAGTTTACTTTCTCAGCGGCCGTCGTTAAGATCTGCTCAAGAGTACCGATTTTATTTTTTTCGAGATCAGTGGGAAAGACTCCTGCAATGATGAGTGAACGCACTTCGTCCACGGTTGGATTAAAATTGAAAAAGTGACTGAGTGTTGCACTGCAAGCCTGTGAAATTGCAATTCTTCGCTGATCTCTAAAACGGGGGCTGTCAATATAATCTAGAGTAAATAGGTTGATGTATTCAGTTGCAGTGATTGCCAAACTTGAAGACTGAGAAAGAATAGCCTTTTCTATCTCCACGTCTGTGAACAGAGCTTGGTTTAAGAGTGTCTTGATGTCGCTCAAGGTTGGTTTTAGGTCAATCATGTAATGAAAGTGCTTGATGACGTTAGCTTGTTTTGTCTGTCTAGAAACTTCAGTTTCGTCTGGCCCGTGTCCGTATTTATTATAGAAATAGATAAGTTCGTTAGGGTTTTGAGCGAGTTGCATGGCCTTTACAAATAACTCTAATGCAATAGTAGAGTTATTTGTTTTGTTGAGTGCTCGCGCGGTGTTGAAAAACTCGTTTTGCCGCTCGAAAGAGATTGTGGCTGTCGAATTTTGTAGATCACTTTGGCTAACTCTGGACAGTTTACTTTGTTTGGCTTCAGGAGTTTCATTGGAGGCATCCTTAGGTAATTTGCTCTCAATCGAACTGCGTACTGCATCCGAAAGGGACGGCCATAAGTGACTGGCTTGTATGGTCTTGAGTTGCGGTAAACTCATTTTAGTCCAGTTTTGAGCAACAAATTGCTTTCCGGCGCGAGTGTTTAAATTTACTATGTAATGTTTAAATTTAATGGCGTTATCTTCAGTCGGTACAGTGGGATCAAATTTTGCTGGCAGTGGGATTGCTTTTTTGAGAATTCCGCCCAAAAAATTCTTTTGAATGCTTGCGATACTTTCAATCAGGAGCGGAGTCGGCGATCTCATGAAATCTAGGATTACGATCTCTGCAGCTTCATCGTGCCATTCCATATTGGTAAAGCTTTGATATAATCGTTGAAAGCTTTGGTCGTCCATCTGATAGCGTTTCGCTAACGTTTGAACATAGTCAATATTGGTATAATCAATGCGTTGCCCAAGCACAGTGAAGATATGAAGTAGAACACCTTCAATCATCGTCTCTTGGTCGGATGGTGCTAGAAATCTGAAATTCTTGAGTAGCTTCTCGATCCCCGCTTTTCCCTTAAAATCTTTGCGAAACGCTTCAGCGGCAATGGCTTCATAAAGCACGGCTGAATCGAGCATGGGTTTAAGAGTCATTGCTTCGGTAAAGATTTTTTGTTCATGCTCATCGCTGAGTCCAAGATCTCTCATTGCAGTATTCAAATAGGACGAATTGGGTAGCAAGCTCGATTCATGATAAGTCTGCGCGGCCACAAGCACTTTGTAGAAAGTAGGTTCGGTAGTGATTGAAGTGTCCGGATGGATAATGCTTAGGCAGTCCATGTCCGCGCGAGCTGAGGGTAAACATAAAGTGATGAGCAGTAGTAATGAGCAGGCACGGGAGAAGGTACGTTGTTTTGACAGATGGTTGCAATAGTATTGCGCGCAATTTCTTACTGGTTTCATCAAGTGCGAATGATACCAGATAAAATTGGTTTTTTACATATTTTTTGTATATATAAATTACAATACGTATGCTGCAGTAAATAGCTTAAGTTGATTTTCTATTATTGGCGTCATGATGGTATTACTCGTTTCCTCATTGCCTCAACGCATCTATGAGAATAGTTAAAGTTGAAGGTGCCGGAATGATACTCTATTTACGGTTCCTGTTCTCCAGAGAAGATTAGTGTGAAGATACAGAACCAGCATTCAAGAACTGCACTGTCGCTGTGTCATTACCGGTGAGCAGTGAAGTGCCGTGCAAAGAAATCACGTATCCAGTTGCTTGGTCCATGTTTACAGGGCTAGTTACAGTATACACCGTTTGAACACCTGCATTTGGGTCATAAGTCCAGCCGTTGTTTGGATCGTTTGCCGGTACAGTAACTGGTTTGCTTAAATCACCACCAATGTATTTAGTCACTTGAATAGTGGTAGGATCAGGTTGGGTTCCAATGACGAGTGAGCTTTTTACGAAGTTCAAAGTTTGGGTTTGTAAATCAGCCGCCACAATACCCAAGGCTGCTGGAATAGTGTTGTTGCAGATATCAACGCTTTTTCCGCCCAAAGTTGTAGCCATTGCTTCGTAGCGAAGTCCTGGTTTTGAGTACAGGCTAGTGCCGAGGCATTGTGTGGTCATGCTAGAAACAAGAGAATAATACTTAATTAAGGATGCTGATCCTTTAATATTGATGAATGCTGGCGCAATAGTAGCGTCATAGGTGGGATCGCTAGTCCATGTCGGGCCATTCCAGGCAACGGTATTCCAATTTCCGCCTGAGTTATCGTCAATATTGGAAAGAGTAATGACTGCTAGGAGTGCGTCTGGACGGAGCAGTTGTGAATGTACATCAGCACGATTTAAATAAGTGAGTTGATTGTAGAAGCCGGATTCATGGCCATCGTTAGGCGTGCTGTCGACGGTTCCTGTGCTTGGAAATGAAAAAGTTTGCGAAAATAAATTAGCTGAAATTCCAAGAAGCGGATCATTTGAATTTGCTCCAGGGTAGGGGGCTTGCCACAAACCGAGGGAAGCATAGTTTGAATCATAGTGAGAGACACTCACAGGAGCGTCGTAAACATTTGGTGTGATTACGTTTCCGTTTGCGTCGGTTTGTAGATGCAAATGGGTAATGTCGGCATGTTGAGTCAGTGGAATGTTAACAAAACGATAATCCCAACCACTGGCTTCAAGGCCAGTGACGAAGGGGGGAATCTCTTGAACCAGCTGAGGATAAATATTACCCATGGCTCCCGCATAACTGATTCCCATCAAGATATCTACCTTGGGAGGAACTGCCATGCTGCCTGGAGCAGATTGTGCTGAGTTCACTGCGCTGGGCACAAAGGCTTGTGGCCCGCATGCACTGAGCGTGAATGCCAGTGTGACTGAAAGACCTAAAATAGCGTTAAACTTTTTTTGTTTCATAAATTTCTACTCTCTACTGGTAATAGAAGCAAGGGCTGGGCCAAAAGTGAGCGTCACTGATTAAATAATAAAGCGCGATAATCATGAAGGATAACATATAATTAAACACTTATTGTTTAAAGGTTTCTCTGCCGTTTTAAGCGAGGCGCTGAAGGAAAGCGGCCTAACTTTTGATGCATGTCAAAAATATCGACAGAGGTGACGGAGTGATTCTAATGAATTTGTTAAGGCCAAAGCCAGTTTTTGCCGATGGGTAGGTAGCTTATGTCTTGGGAACACTTATCGCGCGATTTGCATTCTATTCTAAATTCATTCCTCGACCTCGTCGAGTGCGATGGTGGTTCCATCTATACTATTCAAAAGAATATTCAGGGTGAATCGGTCCTCGTTTTTAAGGCCATGGTTACCCGTAGTGTGGGTATTGCTGCGGTTCCTGATGCACTTAAAAGTGTGGTCTTTCGCCTGGATGAAAATACACTCGTTGGAAAAACGGGGCTTCATCAAAAATTTTTCAAAGAGCATTACCCCAATGCCAAGACAAATGGGGCAATCAACTATAAAACACAAAATATTCTGTCCGCGCCCTTACTCACTCCCAGGGGCGACCTGGTGGGTGTGGTTCAGCTCATTAATAAAATTCCACAAGTAGAAGGTGCTGAAGCGCAATTCGACGAAAAAGATGAGCGTCTTTGCGGCATCGTGTCCGCTCAGGCAGCTCTTGCGATTGAGAACAGTACTTTGTTGTTTGAGCAAGAGCAGATTTTGGATGGCTTTGTGAACGCATGTGTAACTGCCATTGAAGCACGTGACCCTGTCACCTCAGGGCATTCTCAGCGTGTTTGTGATTTATCACTTAATTTTGCGGAGACCATTAATAAAGAAAAAACGGGTAGTTTATCCCTCATCCATTTTACGCCAACACAAATGCGAGAACTTCGTTATGCAGCGATGTTGCATGATATCGGAAAGATTTCAGTGAAAGAAGATATCTTAAAAAAGGAAAAGAAACTTTATCCATGGGAGATGGAGCTCATTGAGATGCGCTTTAAGTTGATGAAAGCGACCCTCAGGCAACAACTTTCGGGCGGGGCTTCAGAGCTTGAACTTGCGAGACGGTTAAAGGAGCTTGATCGTGCGATGCAAATGATTCTATCTGCGAATGAACCTACGGTTTTGCCGCAAGATGTTTCCCAAACGATTATTGACCTTACCAAGCTTCAAGTCCAAGTCGACGATAATGAGGTTTGCTGCGCGCTTCACGAACATGAAAAAGAGCGTCTCTGTATTCCGCGAGGTTCGTTAAGCAAGGATGAACGGATTGAAATTGAAAAACACGTCTCTTTCACTTATGAGATTTTGAAAATGGTGCCCTGGAGCCGGGGACTTGAAGAAGTTCCTTTGATTGCTCATCGCCATCATGAAAAGTTAGATGGAACCGGTTACCCGCAAAGAGTGAAGGCCGATCAGATTCCCATCCAAAGTCGAATGCTCACTATTTGCGATATTTATGACGCTTTGACAGCCAAAGATCGACCTTATAAAGCTGCCGTACCTTTAGATAAAGCCTTGGCAATACTAGAAGACGAAGTGAAGCAGGGTAAGCTTGATGCGATCCTGTATAAACTGTTTGTGAATTCAAAGGCTTATATTATTCCTGGTACCGAAAAAAGCCGCGACAAAAAAGTGGCGTAACTCCCCGAATTTTCATGTCGGATCATCTGGCAATTCTCCTTTAGTTTCTAATGGCTCGCACCGAAAAGTATTACGTGAAGCTATTGCATGACCTCAAAGCAAAAATTAATTCAGTCATTGAATACAAACCATTAAGATATGGCTCGCTCGGTTTTGTTTGTGCGATCGCCGCTTATGGCGTGTGGTGGGTCGGTACCCCTATTTATAATGAATATCAAAGTTCATTTGCTGCAAAAGAATTTAAAGAATACGGAATCATTGGGACCTACGAACGACGCTTTTTCACTTTGCATTGGAAATTGAAAGAGATGGAAATGGTGGATCGGGAGAATGAAGAACTTAATCACAAAGTGGCATCACTTGAAAAAGAAGTGAACGAATTGAGTGCTCACTTGACTGAGCAAGACGCTAAAGCCGCGACTGAAGCGACTTCAAAAAGACTAAAAGCGGAGGCGGGGTCAGCACTTGCGCGTGCAATGAGTGAAATTCATTACAAAGCTCCCACAAACGTACTTCCCTATCAACTTTACTCGATAGGTTTGGCTTATTTCAGAAAACAACAATTCGAGCAAGCTGCTGTGATTTTTAATCAGCTCCTTTCACTCAGTGAAGACGCAAGCTACCGTCGTTCAGAAATTTACTTATTAAATGCCATTTGTTGGTTCAAGTTAAAACATTATCAACTCGCTAACGCTTCTTTAGTAGAGGCTAAGAAAATGAGCAACGAACATAGCCCTTACTTTAGAAAAGCACTCTTGTGGCAAGCTATGGTAGCGCAAGCGCTGGGTGAGCGAGTTAAGTCGCAAGATATTTTGACAATGCTCATTGCCATGTATCCTCACTCAGAGGAAGCGATGTCGATCAATCGCAAGTCGGGTCGGTCTATCGCCTCTGAAGGTGAGGCTACTCATGAATAAAAGGTGCCTCATCCTATCTGCTGCGTGTTTTTTTGGTTTACTCAGTTCGGTTGTTGCATTCAGCGCGGAACCAAAAACTTGTGCAATCCTTACGCGTCACGAGCGAGGTGCGCAAATTATTCCTGTTTCGGGTTCGACCATTACTAATTTTACCGACGAGATGCCGGTGAGCTGTGGTTCCATGATTTACACCTATAAAAATGTAATGTCGTTTAAAGATGTTGCTTTGACTTCGTTTAAAATGGGCACGGAAAGTTTTTTTGAACTCGGCAATGTATTTTACCTTTACCGTGGGCAAATACTAGTATCTTCGGTTCCAAATAAAAAGGCGATGACGATCAGTACTCCAAACGCAAACATTGCCTTTAAAGGCGGACTGGCCTGGATTAGTTATGATCAGGAAAAGAAAGTAACAACGGTTGCATCCTTTAATGGCAGTTTTGAATTCAAAAACAAATTTAACATGAGCGCTTCTCAGATCGTCCACATTGGTGAAATGAGTAAACTGAGCATTTCCGAATTGCGAGTGGTGCCCACACAACCTGAAATTATGAGTGCTTCATCGGTGACGCAAGCCTTAGCACCATTTCATTTGCCTTCTGCTGAGCAAGAAGAGATGAGCAGAGTGGTGGTGAGTGTTTACGAAGAACGCAATAAGTCACTCACTTCCGATATCGATGACTGGAAGGATATTGAAACACCTTCTGAAAACCGCACCCTCGCATCCGATGCGAAGGTGGCTAAGAAAATTGACGTAATACAGCCTGAAGAGGCTGCTTTTACCATAAACATGATGAAAAAACATCTTTACGGCGGCGACGAGGATTTGAATATTCTTAAGGATAAGAATACAGATCGAATGCCGGCGAGTGCAAAGGTCGTTGACCCTGTGTACGAGCAAAAGAAAAAGACGAAACAAAAAGAAGTGAATGATGTCTTGAAAGGGATCTCAAACATTTCTGAGTAGTTCTTAAATACCCATGGAGGGAGTAGCGATGAGAAAAATTATTTTGTTATTAGGCCTGATTGGTCTTGGGTTCTCTACCCATGCTCGCGCAGGAGTTTTTGAACTCGGCGGCAGTTATGCATATCAAAAAAGTACCTATAACGCTGGAAGCTATACTTGGAGTCAGCGTTGGTCTGGATCTTTGGGTTATTATTTCACCCAGGATAGCGAGCTTGAACTGATGTATCAAGATTCCTTGAATAAAAATTATCAACTTGGGGTTCAAGATATTACTTATCATGACCGGGTTTATAGCATGAACTTGCTTTATTATTTAATGGGTCAAGAGGCCGCAATTAAGCCCTATTTCAGGATCGGGGGCGGGCAATTGAATCGTGATGAAACTGGCACCTATGTGGGATCTAACTTTAGCCCCCCCGGTAGACTCGATGAAATTACTGTGATTTTGGGCTTTGGGTTGAAAGCAAAAGTGAATTCGAGGATTTCTATCAAATTGGATGCAACTAGTTATCTTTCAGGCGGAGCGGTTTCATCGTGGAAAGATAATTTGGCAATTAGTATTGGGGGCTCATTCTATTTCTAAATCATTCTTGATGGAATGTGCGCTTTTACTTACGTTCACCTTCATGCTTACTTCCCTCTCAGCATGTAGTTCGGTGTATTTTCTTTACCAAGCGGGTGAAGGACAGCTTCGGCTGATGAATCGGGCAAAGCCGCTTGATTCGGTGATTCAAGATTCCCGCTCAGATCCGGGTTTAATTACATTGCTTGCACAACTTCCTGAAATGAAAAAGTTTGGCGAAGCGAACGGCTTAAAGCCCACGCCCAATTATACCGAGTACGTGAAGCTCGATCAAGATGCTGTGGTTTATGTAGTTACGGTTTCCGAAGCGCTACAGTTTAAAGTGAAGTTATTTTCTTTCCCAGTGGTGGGTAGTTTCAATTATATTGGATGGTTCAAAGAAAAGGATGCGCGCAATTTCGCACGCCAATTTGAAGAACAAGGTTTAGATGTCGATGTTCGCGGGGCCAGTGCCTACTCTACACTCGGCTGGTTTAAAGACCCGCTCCTTTCAAGCATGATTCCTATGGATGGGCAGGGCAAGGTCCTCGACACGGCTTTTCCGGAACTGATGAATGTAATTATACATGAATCAGTACACGCCACTTTGTATATTAAAAATCAGTCTTACTTTAATGAAAGCATTGCTTCTTTTATTGCTGATTTTCTAACCGAAAAATATTTTCGAGATCACAATAAGCTTGAGTCGCCTGAATGGAAACATTATCAGGAGCACCGTGCTTATTCAGACAAAGTACGAATCAGAATGGCTAAGGCGTACCAGGATTTGAAAAAGATTTATGATTCGTCGGCTAATAACGATGAAAAGCGTGCTCAGAAGGCTGCTTATTTAAAAACCATGAAAGAGGAGATGCATTTTAGACGAGAAGTGAACAATGCCACTCTCACTCAATTTCAAACTTATGATCCCACGGATCATGGGTTTTCCCAATTACTCAAAAAAAATAATGAGGATGTTCGAGCGTTCCTCAAGGTATTGAGCAAGCTCAAACCGGAAGACTTCAAACATCCTCAAGATGAAGAGTTGAGGGACGTGATTGAGAAATTGTAGTTGATCCGGACCTTATTCCATATAAGTGCGGTCAGTTTGAATGGTCACATTGGCAGGAACGATGTCATTTTGCCAAACCGGACTCATGGAACAACCGTACGTTGCAGTATTACTTAAGCGGCAGTTATCGAATTGAGCATAGCCAATGGTGA
>CAIMWN010000091.1 GCA_903845155.1 Oligoflexia bacterium | reverse complement strand
TCTGATCGACTCTATTTTGAACCCCCTCACGCCTGAGTCGGTTCTCAATATTGCACACCTTGAAAAACCCATGGGTGTCATTGTTCAATTGGGCGGACAAACCCCACTTAAAATTGCAAAAGCACTTGAATCAGGCGGACTTCATATTTTAGGTACCACGACCGACAGCATCGATCTCGCTGAGGATCGCCAGCGTTTTGATGAGCTCGTCAAAGACATTCACCAGTACCGCCTTCGTCAGCCTGAGTCTCGTCTAGCGATGAACAAAAAAGAAGCCATCAAATGCGCAGAAGACTTGGGGTTTCCAATTCTCCTCCGCCCATCTTATGTGCTCGGTGGTCGCGGAATGAAAATTATTCGCTCGATGAAAACTTTTGTCGAGTTTATCGATGAGGCCATTGAAGTTTCAGATCAACATCCAGTACTCATTGATCGCTTTTTGGATCGCGCAATTGAAGTTGACGTCGACGCACTTTCTGACGGCGAAACCACCTATATTGCAGGGGTTCTGGAGCACATTGAAGAAGCAGGAATTCACTCGGGCGACAGCGCCTCCTGCTTACCGCCGCAATCCTTACCAAGAAACATTGTAGACCGCATCCGAACTTACACGCGTATTCTTGCACGCAAACTCAAAGTATGCGGACTCATGAACGCGCAATTCGCGGTTTTGGGTGATGAGATTTATTTAATTGAAGTGAATCCTCGCGCTTCCCGAACTGCGCCATTCGTGAGCAAAGCGGTGGGAACACCCATTATTAAAATCGCAGTAGAGCTCATGCTCGGCCGCAAGCTTGCAGATATGGGGTTTACGGGCGATTTCGATCGTGATCTCCATACCTTCAATGTGAAAGCACCGGTATTTCCCTTCAATAAATTTCCAAACGTGGACCCAGTCCTTGGCCCTGAAATGAAATCAACGGGCGAAGTGATGGGACGCTCGCGCAGTTTTGCGATTGCATACCATAAGGCGCTCGAGGGCGCAGGAACCCGCTTACCCCATAAGGGGAGCGTATTCTTGTCGGTCAGAGATGACGATAAAGCGGAAGCGCTGAGTATGGCAGAACAATTTGCAAATTTAGGTTTTAAAATTGTTGCTACTCGTGGAACCGCGAAATTTTTGAATGAAAACGGCCTCAAGGCAGAGTCGGTTCATAAATTGTCGGAAGGCAGCCCGAACTGTGTTGAAGCCATTAAAAAGGGAGAATACCACCTTTTGATCAATACTGTTTCTGATGACATCACGGTAAATGATGGCTTTGAAATTAGGCGCGCAGCCCTTGAGCGCAAGGTTCCTTACGCTACTGTGCTTTCAAGTGCGTGGGCGATGTTACTGGCGATTGAAAAGATTAAAGAAGAGCGCATTGAAATCATGCCGCTCACGAGTGAAAATCGCTAACATGGCACACTGTTGTTGGTCTTGCGGCAAACCGATAGACGCAAATAACTTTCACCGTTTGGATAGCTGCACCCATTGCAGAAGCGATACTCATGTTTGTAAAAACTGTGAACACTACGATGTGGCTTACAATAATCAGTGCCGCGAATCGAGTGCTGACCGCGTAGTTGAAAAAGAGAAATCGAATTTTTGTGATTATTTTAAACCTTCAAACCGCGCTGGCGGAAACTCCCTTTCGGCCCTTGATGCCGCGAAAGCTGCAGCAGAAGCACTATTCAAAAAGGGATAGTGCCCTATTCACTAAAATCATTCAATTATTTTAACGAATCTTCGATCTTGCAGCTCACCAATGGAATCCGTCCACTTACCTCATGCCAGGTCAGCATCTCTGTGCATTCGGGATGAAGCTCCACCAATAGTTTTTGCATGGCAAGGGTGATGAATCGCAGTTCCGATTTCTTCTTTAGAAAATGAGCCACCTTCATTAAATCGCCGCTCAATTTTAAAATTGCAGCTCTTTTTTGAGTGTGAATGAACTGACCTATATCCACGGCTTGAGAAGTCGTTTTCATCCACTGATAAATCGGTGAAAAACGCCGGTCTTTTCTCACTGCTCGTAATTCGAGTGACGCCTTTTTTAAGTTTAAATCATAGACCTTTTCAAAATTAAATTTAACTCCACTTTCGAAAAAACGAAGTAATCCAATCCGACTAGACGGATAGGTTTTCTCGAAGGGAGTGCCTCGATAACAATCTGAATTCATTTGAAAGTTAAAATACACAGACCACAATTGTGAATCAGAACCGTCTTCAGGAATCTCACTTGAACCATTTTCTAATTCTTTGAGGTACGATAATTCGTATTCCATCCGACGTTTAAAGTCGATGCAGCGCTGTGGGTTGCTAAAAAGACCGAATTCGCCTCCCGCGCCATTCGCTTCCCTCGGTGACGTTACCCGATACAGATATTCTTTGTTCGAGAGTGATTTAAAATAAACACCAGCAAAAGTTTCATTAATTGACTCAAGAGACTCAATATTGGCTCTAATCTCTTCAGGACTTACTTCAACAGTCATTGAATTTGCTCTTTTCAATGAGTCTGAAAGGTAGTCAAGCGAAGTTGAACGGATAGCAGCAGGAGCAGAACCATTAAAACCAATAATGATCTTCACGTTTGGAAAAGCCATTTTCCAAAAATCAATTTTATCGGGGGTCACACTAGAACATCCCCATAGAGTTAACACTTTCAATTCTGTAAACACTTCTGGATACGAACGTGTTGTGGGAGTGACATCATCTTGGTCTAAAAAGGTTTCATGAAAAACATCGCCCCTCAGCGCACCCGCGACCACTTTGCCTGCCAGGAAATCGCCCCACCAGCCATATTCGTAGTGATGACCAGAGACACCCATTTCAACGATCTTGGCACCCTCTTTCGCGAATCCCACCATTTTCTTATTAAACTCAACAGCTGGTACAAAAGCAACAGGACCAGCAGCAGTTTCGGCTTCTTTCTTAGTATCCGCTTCTTCAGTCTCAAGTTGTTTTAACCTCTCTGACGTCGAACAAGTTTTAGATTCGCGGCAGGCCCCTAGCCGATCGCGGGCAAACTCCCATTTTTCATAAGGGATTCCTGCAGCCCTACTATCGGCCAAGCTAGGATAGGACTCAAATCTTAACCCAAGTTCACAGGCCACTCGTTTGGCGATTTCCATTTCTCGGTATGCTGAATTGAGGTCAAAATAGAACAATATTCGCTTAGAG